>DATLQS010000091.1:0-5982 GCA_035535075.1 Solirubrobacteraceae bacterium | reverse complement strand
CGAGATCGCGCCTGCCGGCCCGTTCTACTACGCCGAGGAGTACCACCAGCAGTACCTGGCCAAGAACCCCGGCGGCTACTGCGGCCTCGGCGGGACCGGCGTCAGCTGCCCGATCGGGGTCGCCGCGACCGGCTGAGCGCTCGCTGGGGTGGCGGCGTGGCCCGCGCCGCCGCGTCGATCTCGAGAGCGACGGGGGCCCCCGCCAGGCTCCGGTGAGAACCAATAGGGTGCGGCGCCGATGGCGCATGACACCAACCGCCCGGCGATCTCCGCCGTCGGCCTGGTCAAGAACTTCGGCAAGACGCGCGCGCTCGACGGCCTGGACCTCGAGGTCGAGGCCGGCACGGTGTTCGGCCTGCTCGGACCGAACGGCGCCGGCAAGACGACGGCGGTGCGGATCTTCACGACGCTGCTCGAGCCCGACGGCGGGCACGCCGAGGTGGCGGGGCTCGACTGCGTGCGCGACGCGGAGCGGTTGCGCACCCAGATCGGCCTGGCCGGCCAGTACGCGGCGGTCGACGAGCTGCTGACCGGCCGCGAGAACCTCGAGATGGTCGGGCGCCTGTACCGCCTCTCGCGCGCTGAGGCGCGCTCGCGCGCGCTCGAGCTGCTCGAGCAATTCAGCCTGTCCGAGGCGGCCAACCGCCTGGCGAAGACCTACTCGGGCGGCATGCGCCGCCGCCTCGACCTCGCGGCGTCGCTGATCGCGACGCCGCCGGTGCTGTTCCTCGACGAGCCCACCACCGGCCTTGACCCGAGCGGCCGGCTCGCGATGTGGGAGCGAATCAGCGACCTTCGCGCCGGTGGCGTGACGCTGCTGCTGACCACCCAGTACCTCGAGGAGGCCGACTACCTCGCCGACCTGATCGCCGTGATCGAGCACGGCCGCACGATCGCCCTCGGCACCGCCGACGAGCTCAAGCGCCAGGTCGGCGGCGAGCGGATCGAGCTGACGCTCGCACGCGGGGCCGACATGGCGCTGGCCGTGCAGACGCTGCAGCACCACGTCGACGGCCAAGTCCGCGTGGACGAGGGAGCGCGCCATCTCTCGGGCGCGGCGGTGGACGGCGCTCGGCGCCTCGCCGCCGTCGTGCGCGACTTCGATGCCGCCGGGATCGGACTCGACGACCTCGCCGTTCGCCGACCGACGCTCGACGACGTCTTCCTCACGGTGACCGGACACGCCGCCGAGGACCGAGCGGGGCGGGCAGCATGAGTGCGCAGCCGCTCGGCGAAGGCCAGACCAGCGCCCCGGTCCACGGCTGGCTCTACTGGCAGGTCTCCGACGCGATCGTGCTCACCGGGCGCGCGTTGCGCCACATCCCGCGCAACCCGCAGCTGCTGGTCTTCTCGACGATCCAGCCGGTGATGTTCGTGGTCCTCTTCCGTTACGTGCTCGGTGGCGCGATCAGGCTGCCGCCCGGCGTCTCCTACGTCAACTACCTGATGGCGGGGGTGTTCGTGAACACCGTCGCCTTCGGCTCCTTCACGACCGGCGTCGGCCTGGCCGAGGACCTGCAGCGGGGCCTGATCGACCGCTTTCGCTCGCTGCCGATGTCGCGCGCCGCCGTGCTGATCGGGCGCACGCTGTCCGATCTCGTGCGCAACTTCTTCACCGGCGCGGTCATGTTCGCGGTCGGGCTGCTCGTCGGCTTCAACCCGCAGGGGGGAGCGCTCGAGATCGCCGCCGCGGTCGGGATGCTGCTGCTGCTGGGGTTCGCCTTCTCGTGGATCGGCGCGACGATCGGCCTGGCGGTGCGAAACGTCGAGGCCGTGCAGTCCGCCGGCCTGATCTGGCTGTTCCCGCTGATCTTCGCCTCGAGCGCGTTCGTGCCGACCAAGACGATGCCGGCCGGGCTGCGCGCGTTCGCCAACGAACAGCCGATCACCAAGATCACCGACGCGGTACGCGGCTGGTTCCTCGGTACGCCGGTGCACTCGAGCGGCTGGCTCGCGGCGGTGTGGTGCGTCGGAATCCTCGTCGTGTTCGTGCCGCTCTCGGTCCGCGTCTACCGGCGCGCGGCGGCGAAGTCGTGACGACCGCCGCCAAGGACTACGTATGGCGTCCGGCGGGGATGGCCAGCGCCAGCGCCACCCCGAGCGCGGCGGCGAGGATGATCAGGATCACGACGCGGCGCAGGTAGGGACGAAACTCGGGCGGTAGTGAGTTCAGCACGGTGGCGGGTGCGCGCGGTGAGGTCGCGCTTGCGGGATCATCCCAGGCCGCGCAATGCACCCGCCCTCGATTCGCATCCTCGCCGCGGCGCTCGTCGCACTCGCGCTCGCCGGCTGTGGCTCGAGCGCGTCCGGGCCGGTGCATGCCACGCTCGTGCTGGACTTCGTGCCGAACGCCGTGCACGCCGGGATCTACCGCGCGCTCGCCGCCGGCTACTACCGCCGCGCCGGGATCGATCTGCAGGTCATCCCGCCGAGCTCGACCTCGACGACGCTCGAGCTGATCGATGCCGGCAAGGCCCAGTTCGGGCTTGCCGACGGGATCGACGTGGCTGAGCAGATCGCGATGGGCCGCGACGCGAAGGCGATCATGGCCGTCGTGCAGCGCCCGCTCGGCGCGCCGATAGCGCTCGCCAGCGAGCACCTGCGCTCGGCCGCGGACCTCGTCGGCCGGACGGTCGGGATCACCGGGGTGCCCTCCGATCGCGCCGCTCTCGACACCGTCGTCGCCCACGCCGGCGGGGACCCGGCGAAGGTCAAGCTCGTGACCGTCGGCTTCGACGGTGTCCCCTATCTCGAGGCCGGGAAGATCGCGGCGTTCACCGGCTACTGGCCCGATGACGGGGTCAGCCTGCAGGTCAGCGGCCATCCGATCACCGTCTTCAAGCTCGACTCGGGCGGCGGTCCCGCCTACCCCGGGCTCGTGGCCTTCACGACGCGCTCGCTGATCGGGCGTGACCCGTCGCTCGTGCGGGCCTTCGTGCGCGCGACGGTGCACGGCTACGAGGACACGCTGCGCGACCCGCGGCGCAGCCTCGCCGAGCTGCTGGCCGCGAACCCGTCGATCGCGCCGAAGCTCGCGCGTGCGTCGCTCGCGGCCTACCTGCCGATCTTCGATGCCGGCGGCGTCCCCGACGGGACGCTGGTGGGGTCGCGGATCGCGGCGCTGTCGAGCTGGCTCGTGCGCAATCGCCTGACCGCCCGGCCGGTCAGCGTCGCGCGCTTCGGCACCAACGCGTTCCTGCCGTGAAGCTCTCCGCGTCACGGCTTGCGAAGGGTTATCCCGGCGGCGTCGAGGCCGTCGCCGACGTCTCGATCGAACTGGGCGAGGGCGAGTTCGTCTCGATCGTCGGGCCCAGCGGCTGCGGCAAGTCGACGCTGCTCGCGATGCTCGCGGGGCTGCTCGAGCCGACAGCGGGCGGGATCTCAGTCGACGGGCGCGAGCCGTCCGGCGGGCTACTGGGACGGATCGGCTACATGCCGCAGCGCGACCTCCTGATGGAATGGCGCACGACGCTCGACAACGCCACGGTCGGATTGGAGCTGGCGGGCGTCGGACGCGCGGCGGCACGCGAGCGCGCCCGCGCCGAGGTCGGGCGTTTCGGGCTCGCCGGCTTCGAGGACCGCCGCCCGTCGGCGCTCTCCGGCGGGATGCGCCAGCGCGCGGCGCTGCTGCGGACGTTTCTCGCGGGCCGCGAGGTGCTGCTGTTGGATGAGCCGTTCGGCGCGCTCGACGCCCTGACGCGGGAGGCGATGCGCGAGTGGCTGCTCGGGGTCTGGGAGGCCGACCGCAAGACGATCCTGCTCGTCACCCACGACGTCGAGGAGGCGGTCTTCCTCTCCGACCGCGTGTACGTCATGTCGGGGCGCCCGGGGCGGATGCGGACAGAGGTCACGGTGGCCTTGCCGCGCCCGCGCGCGCTCGAACTCACCGCCACGCCGGAGTTCGCCGCGCTCAAGGAGAGCCTGCTCACGCCGCTCCGCGAGCAGGCCCGCGCGTCGCTGGGGGCCGCGTGAGCACCACCGGCACGCGGCTCGCATTGGCGCTCGGCGGGCGGGTCGAGCCGCGGCCGCGTGCCGTGCGCGAGCAACGCGGGATCGCCCGGCGCGTGCTCCCGCCGCTGATCTTCGGCCTGCTGGTGCTCGCGCTGTGGCAGGGATACGTGGCGCTGTCGGGTGTCGGGGAGGCGATCGTCCCGTCGCCGGTCGAGGTCGCCCGCGCGCTCGTGCGCGACCGCAGCCTGCTCCTCTCGAGCGCCGGGACCACGGTTGCCGAGATCCTGCTCGGCTACGCGCTGGCGATCGTCGTCGGCGTGGCGCTGGCGACCGCGGTGTCGAGCTCGCGCCTGATCGAGCGCGCGGTCTACCCCTGGCTGGTCGTGTCGCAGATGATCCCGATCCCGGCGCTCGCGCCGGTCGTCGTGCTGTGGACCGGGTTCGACATCCGCCCGAAGCTCATCGTGATCGCGCTGGTCAGCTTCTTTCCGATCGCCGTCAACACGATCGACGGTTTGCGCGCGACCGACCCCGAACTCGTCGGGCTGCTGCGCACCCTCGGAGCCGGCCGGCGGGAGATCTTTCGCATCGCCCGGCTGCCCAACGCGCTGCCCTACGTCTTCTCCGGGCTGCGCGTCGCGGCCGCGTTTGCGGTGATCGGCGCGGTCTTCGCAGAATGGGCCGGGACCTCCTCGGGCGGCCTCGGCTATCTGATTCTCAGCTACAGCGACCAGACGCTCACGGCGGACGTCTTCGCCGTCGTCGCGGTGCTCGCGGTGCTCGGCGTGGCCCTGTTCGCGGCCGTGGGGCTGCTCGAGCGGGTGCTGGTCCCGTGGTGGGCGCTCGAGGAGGAGTGAGGCCCTCGGCGCCGGTGCCGGCGGCTGGAGTTGGCGCCGAGGCCGCGGAGTGCAACCATTGACGGAGTGCTCCCCGCCGGGGGCCCGGGCCGCACCCCGACGGGAGCGCAAACCAGCGAAAGGAGTTCCCAATGGAGTCCTCCACCCCCGCGCACGTGCTCGTCGTCGCCCACCGCACCGCCGCCGCGGCGGGGCTGCGCGAGGCCGTCAGCCAGCGCGCCGCCGCCGGACGGGCGCGCTTCACGCTGCTCGTCCCGCGCACCGCTCACGGCCTTCACCGGATCATGGATCCCGAAGACCAGGACGACAGCGAGGCGCGCGAGATCCTCGCCACCGCCCTGCCCCTGCTCTCCGAGGCCGCCGGCTCGCCCGTCGACGGCCTGATCGGCGACCCCTCGCCGCTGACCGCGATCGAAGACACGGTCAACAGCGAGACCTACGACGAGATCATCCTGTCGACGCTGCCGACCCACCTCTCCCGCTGGCTGCGGCTCGACCTACCGCGCAAGGTCGCGGCGTTCGGGATCCCGGTGACGACGGTCACAGCGGCAGAGAACGAGTCGGCCGTCGGCTGAGCTGCGCGACGGGTGGGCGCGGTCCCGTGGACCGCGGCGGCACCCGCGACGCGGCAGCCCGCCCGCTACCATCCACCGCCGACTCGCCGACGTAGCTCAGCTGGTAGAGCACTTCACTCGTAATGAAGGGGTCCCCGGTTCGAGTCCGGGCGTCGGCTCTGAAAACGCCAGCAACAGCTACTTCGCGGAGAGCGTCCGAAGATGGAGCTGCGACTGTCGCTCTTGGGAGTGTGTTAGGCAGTCTCGCCGAAGCTCTCGACGAGCCTGAAGAGCCGCGCATGAGACTGTGCCACCGCGCGCAGTTCGCGGAGCGCGCTGTGAACTTCGGAAGAGTCGGTGAGGGCCTGGCGGTCTTCGATGGTCCGCATCGTGATCCTGATCATCACGGCACCGTGGTCGACGCTCTCGTAGATCTGGGCGGAAACGAAACCGTTGTGGTCGACGATCAGGTCGCGCGTGATCTCGAGGATGCGCTCGAGCAGCTCCGGCTCGCGTGTCGGATCGACAGTCCAAAGATCGATCAGCACGGCGGATTCCGTCGCTTCCATGGACCTCAGTGTAGCCCGGCGGTGGCTGCTCGTTCACGTGTTTCAGGGCCT
>DATLQS010000090.1:0-55514 GCA_035535075.1 Solirubrobacteraceae bacterium | reverse complement strand
CGTATCGGTATGCACACCAACCGCGTCAAACGAGCCCCTGGCACCGGCAGCGTACAGCTGGCTGAGGTAGGCGCCGTCGTTGCCGGTCAGCCCGCCAACGATCACCGTCGCCCTCGGATCCGCCGACTTGACCGCCGGATACGCAGCCCTGAGCAGCTCGACGTATTGCGCCGACGTACCGTTCCACCACGCCGAGCTGTCCTCCTCGTTCCAGATCTCCCACGCCGTGACACGGCCATGGAAGGCGTTGACGAGATAGTTCATGAACGCCGCATAGTCGGCGGTGTCGACGGGCGGCGTTCGGATGTCGGCCGAGCCCGCCGCCGCCCAGGAGGGCGTCCCCTCGACGTCGACGTCGATCTTGGTGCCCGCCGGCAGCGCGGCGAAGAACCGCTGATAGTTCTCGATCTCCGCGGTGTTGTAGACACCCTGCTGCGGCTCGATCCCGTCCCAGCCGATGAACACGCGCACCCACCCAGGACGGCTCGCCGCGATCGCGGCGTCGACCTCGGGCGAGTTGAAATAGTCGCCCGCGGTCGCCGCGACGTTGAGCCCCACCTCGGCCGCGCCGGCCGGCGAGGCGAAGGCCAAGCCGCCGGCCGCCACCGCCAGCGCAACGAGCGGAGCCAGCCAGCCGTGGGCGCGAAGCCGCATCAACTATCGGGCAATGTGGACGTCGCGAGCCGCGCCGAACCAGGGTTTCCGGCGGTCGCCGGACGGCACCGCGATCGATCGCATCGCGGCGACGGCGGCCGCGGTCAGCTGCAGCCGGGTTCCCGGCTGCAGTCCCGGAGCCGCGACGACCTCGACCTCGACGATCGGGCCCCAGATGTGGATCGGACGGTAGAGCGCCTCACTGCAGAGTGCACGGTGGCGCAACACCGCTGAACTCGACGACGCGCTTTCGACTGGGCAGGCGTGACGTAGCCGCACCGCGACCTCGCTCTCTCTCTAAGGCCTGCCGGGTTAGCTGACGGGCTCGCGCTGAAAGAGTTGCGCTACTCGCGGCACCACCGCGAGATTCGCCCCGACCAAACCTGGGTCCCCGGCTCCCTGGTTCCGACCAGGGATTCGGCATGTGCCGGCAACCTAGCACGCCCCTCGGACCACACCACGGCGCGCTGTCGCTGCGCGGTGCTCGTCGCGGATCTTTTCCCGCTTCGAGCGGTTTTTTGTATCGGCGCGCGCCGGCGATGCGGCTCGGCTCGGAGGCAGACGCGCGATCTCGCCGAGCGGCGGCCGCGCGCGGCTACGGCGCGATCATGTCGGACGCGCTCGCCGACGCGCCGAGGTGTGCGAGCCCGAAGATGTCCTCGAGCGTGCGCAGCATCGAATAATGATCGAAGTGGCTGGAGTTGCTCTTGCCGGCCGCGATCCGGGCACCGACCACCAGCGCCAGCGCCCCGTTTCCGTTCTCGCCCGGCTGATTGCCGCTGTAGTTCGAGTCGGCATCGTTCTCGTCGGAGATGACGATCAGCAGGGAGTTGTGCTTCTTGGCCCACTGCGCATAGCCGCTGAGATGCGCCCTCGCCCACCGGTCGCCGGGGCCGATGCCGTTGTCATGCATGTCGTGGGTCAGGTTCGGGACGACGAAGCTGAGGTTGGGCAGCGTCGCGTAGTTCGTCGGGAACTTCGAGAAATCCGTCTCGGCTCGGCGGGCATCGGCGATCTGGCTGAACGGGTCGTGTCGGCAGGCGTAGCCGGATCCCGACGAGAGGCCTTCGATGTAGCCCTTGATCGAGATACCGGCCGAGCGCGCGTCCCCGACGATCGACTTCGCCGAGGTCTTGATGCAGCTGTCGGAGCCGTCGGTGTGCTGGGTCGAGCCCGTGAACAACGCCAGGTAGTTGGGCTCGCTCGGGTGGGTGACGCCGTGGTAGTTCGGGAAGTACTCGCCCTGGGCCGCCAGGCTCTTCAGGTACGGCGCCTGCCCGCCGCCGACGATCGCCGAGCCGCTGTAGTTCTCCTCGATGACAACGACCACGTGGCTGTAGCCGGCTCTCGACCGCGAGGCCGACGCGCTCGGGCACGCGACGCGTGCTCCGGTCACAGCGCCGCTCACCGGCCCACAGCTCGCACCGGCGGACCCCGAAGCGAACGCGGCGGCGGCCATGACGGCGACGAGCGCAGCGGTTGTCAAGCGAGTCATCCCAACCATTGTCCCCGAAACGCGAATCGGGTGCGGCACGCGCTGCGACCGAGGCCGCGGTGGCGCGCCGGCCTCACGAAAGGCCCACCGACATCGACCCGGAGTGTCCGTCGGCGCGACGCGACCACTCGGCGGCCACGGTCCGCAGCACCCGGAGCCCGTTGCGGGCCGCGTGCAGCTTCGTTTCGCCGAACAGGCGTTCGTGCTCGATCGATGCCACCTCGGCCACGCGCAGCCCGGCGCGGGCCACTCGGAGGTTGATCAGCGTTTCGATCTTCAGCCCCTCCCGCGTGACCTGCATGTGCGCCAGGCAGTGCCGCCAGAACGCGTTGTACCCGTAGGAGAGATCGGAGTAGCGCGTCCCGAAGCGCATGTTCACGAGCACGTTGAGCGCGCGGTTGCCCAGGCGCCGGGGCGTGGTGATCTCGATGCTCCGGCCACCCGGGGCAAAGCGCGAGCCCTTGGCGAAGTCGATACCGGACAGCAGCGCCTCGACGAACCGTGGGATCTCCGCCGGATCGGTCGATCCGTCGGCGTCGAGCATCACGATGATGTCACCGACCGCCGCGGCGAACCCGCAGACGAGCGCGTTCCCCTTGCCTCGCCCGTCCTGCAGGACGATGCGAACATCGGGGCGAATGGCCTGAGCCACCTTGATCGTGTCGTCGCTGGAGTGCCCGTCGACCAGCACGACCTCATCGACCGAGGAGGGCAGCCTGGTCAGGACGTGCGGCAGGTTCGCGGCCTCGTTGAGCGTCGGTATGACGACGCTGATCGTCGGCCGCGCAGCGTCGGGCCTCCGCGAGCGCGCGTCCGGCGGCCACGACCGGCTGCGGCCGTCGCTCATCGGACCGCCGACGGCGATCGGCGGCAATCCCCCGTCATCGGCGCCGCCCTGAGCCGGATCCCGAGGTCCGGACAAACGCCGGCGCCGCCGCGACGAGCGGGTCGCGGTGTCCGGAGGGGCCCGGGGATGACGGTGTCAGCCTTCAACACAGCTACATAACGGTCGGGATCTCCCGTTGCGTGCACGTTGGGCACGAATTTCACCGGCGCGGCGAACGGACGAGCACGCGCGATCGCCGTCCGGGTCGCCAGGGCAACGGGGCCGCTGCGCCGCCACGGCGCCGCCTGAGCCAACCGGCTCACCCAGCGCGATCGGTCGGCGCCACGTGCGCAGGCACCTGGCGACTCAGGTAACCGAGCGCCTCCCTTCCGCCGCGTGCCGCGAACCGCGCGCCACGGACTGCCGAACGCAAGCCGAGCTGGCGCGGGCCGGCGCCGGCGGCGGTCTCGAGCCCCATCGACGCGGCGGCGGCGGCGGTCAGATGGTGGCGCGCCCCGGGCTCGAGCCCGGGTGCCGAGACCACCTCGACCTCGACCGTCGAGCCCCATCTGCGAAGCACGCGGTAGACCGCCTCGCTGCCGAGCGCGTCGTGGCGCAAGACACCCGTGGTCAACGAGGTGGTTTCAAATGGGCGAACGTCACGTAGTCGCACGGCGACCTCGCTCTCTCGAAGGCCTGCCGGGTTAGCTGACGGGCTCGCGCTGAAAGAGTCGCGCTACGCGCGGATGAGCCCGCGAGACTCGCCCCTACACCGTGGTTCCCCGGCTCCCTCGCATCCAGCTTGGGATTCGGCGTGTGCGGGCCAAACTAGCAGCCCCGCAACGGCGGCTGCAGGAATACATAAGCAACGGCCGCAAATTGCGGCATTTCGAGAACCCCGGCCACCGGACGGCCGCACCGCCGCACGCTTGGCGATGCTGACCCCCTTGAGGGCGCGACCGAGCGCGCACCCCCGCGACGGCGCGCAACCGAGCGCGCGGGGTCCCCGTGCGCGGGTTCCTCACGAAAGAGCTGCTGGCAGCGACAACCCGTCGCGCCCAGCGGGCGCGTGCCGTGACCGGCGTCGCCGGGATGCCCCTATGCAGCTCGACGGACGGTCCGGGGCGCAGCAAACTCAAACCGAGCGCGCGCCGGAACCCGAACCGGCTCCATCGCGCGGGCCGCTCCCGCGCAGACCTGGACGCGCGCCCCCGCCTGCAGGCCGGGAGCCGTGATGACCTCCAGCTCGACGAGCGAGCCTTTCGCCTCGAGCACGCGATAGGTGCCTTCGCTGCCCAGGGCCCGGTGTCGCAACACCTGCCCCGCCGACAATCCATTTCCAACCGGATAAACGTGACGCAGCCGCACGTGTAACCTCTCTCTGAGGCCTACCGGGTTAGCTGACGGGCTCGCGCTGAAAGAGCAGCGCTACTCGCGATTTCCACGAGATTCGCCCCAACAAATGTGGGTCCCCGGTTCCCCGGCTTCGAGCCAGGAATTCGGCGTGTGTAGCGAACTTAGCACGCAAGACGGACGAATGTCGAGAAGCGGAACCCCGCCGACGACTCGTTTCCTCGCAAAATGCGGCATTCCCTGGCCCCAGGGCGCGTCTCCGGGCGCCGTGCTGACGCCCTCCGGCTCCGGCGGTGCGCCGACGATTCCCGCGGTTTCGCGGCTCGTTGGCTCACCGCGCGATTAACACATCGCCGTTACCGCTTCGTTACATTGCGGACTGGGGCATCGCCTAGCTTGCCGCCACCGACATCAAGCCGTCCCGGAGTGGGACAGAAGGAGCAGCATGAGGAGGAATCGTCGTCTAACCAGGAGCCGGGCGAAATGGCTCGCCCCGATCGCCTGCGCCGTTGCGCTGCCGATCGCCGCCGTCTCGGCGTCCGGCGCCGTCAATTGGAGCAACGTGACCTCAGCCAAGGCGGGCGGCGGATTTGCCGCCCTCGTCAAGGCCGCCAAGGCGGAGGGCACGCTCAACCTCATCGCGGACCCGTTGAACTGGGCCAACTACGGCGAAATCATCTCGTCGTTCTCGAAGAAATACGGCATCAAGGTCAACGACGTCAACAAGCTGGGGACCAGCCAGCAGGAGATCACCGCGCTGCAGACCCTCGGCTCGCAAAGCCGCGCTCCGGACGCCGTCGACGTCGGACAGTCCTACGCGCTCAACAACGCGTCGCTGTTCGCTCCGTACAAGGTGCAGACGTGGAATCTCATCCCGGCCGCGAACAAGGCCGCCAACGGCACCTGGGCCAACGACTACGGCGGATACGTATCGATCGGGTGCAACACGTCGATCGTCAAGGTGTGCCCAACATCGTTCGCGGATCTGACCAACCCGGCCTACAAGAACGACGTCGCGCTCGATGATCCTCCGACGACCGCGAACTCCGCGTTCTCAGGGGTATGGGCGGCAGCTCTGGCCAACGGTGGCTCCTTCGACAACATCACGCCGGGGATCACCTTCTTCCAGAAGCTGCACCAGATCGGCAACTTCGTCGAGACCCCTGGACTGGCGGGCGCGATCACAGCCGGACAGACGCCGATCGTGATCGACTGGGACTACAACAACGCCGCGACCGCGGTTGCGAACAAGGGCAAGTTCAAGTGGACCACGGCGGTCCCAACCGACGCTTCGTTCGCTGCGTTCTACGCGCAGGCGCTGAGTGCCAAGGCGCCTCACCCGGCGGCGGCGCGCCTGTGGCTGGAGTACTTGTACTCCGCGACCGGCCAGAACCTCTGGCTCAAGGGGCTCTCGCGCCCCGTCGAGCTGCCGGCGATGATCAAGAACGGCACGGTCAACAAGACCTACCTCAAGGCCCTGCCGGCGGTCGCGAAGCCGGCTAAGTACCCGTCGCTGGCGCAGGTGACCGCGGCCGAGGCCGTCGTCGCACAGCAGTGGGCGTCGTCGCAGTCCTAGACGAACCGGTCCCTACGGGTCCCGCGACGCGTACGCGTCGCGGGACCCTTCGGGGTGGCGCGTGGGTGGGGGTTGCGCCGTTCGCCGTGTACGTGGCGCTGTTCCTCGGGGGTCCGCTCTACGAGGTGATCTACGGTGCCGTCACGACAACGCGCGGCTCGTTGACCTGGTTCAACTTCAGCCAGACGTTCCACCAGCCCTACGTCGGGGCTTTCGAGGAGAGCCTGAAGCTGGCGCTGCTGACATCGCTGATCGGCGGCGTCTTCGGCCTCTGGCTCGCCTGCGCAGTCGTGACCGCCGGGCCCCGCAGCCCGCTGCGCCGCATCGTCGGATCCGGAGCCGGCGTGCTCGCGTACTTCGCGGGCGTCCCGCTCGCGTTCGCCTTCATCGCGGCTCTCGGACGCTACGGCGAGGCCACCAAACTGCTGCAGGATATCGGCATCAACCTCAATGCCGGCAGCTTCACCATCAGTTCGCTGACCGGCATCTTCCTGTGCTACGTCTACTTCCAGGTCCCGCTGATGGTGCTGCTCATCATCCCGGCGCTTGAGGGGTTGCGACCCGAATGGCACGAGGCGGCAACCGGGCTTGGCGCGTCCACGTTCGGCTACATCCGCCATGTGGCCGCGCCGGTGCTCGCGCCGGCGTTGATCGGCGCCGTGCTGCTGTTGTTCGGCAACGCCTTCGCCGCCTACGCGACGGCCTATGCGCTGGTCGGGTCAAGCGTCAACCTCGTGCCCGGCTGGATACAACAGCTGATCTCGGGCAACGTGTTGGTCGACGAGAACGGCATCGGCCTGGCTCTGGGCGTCGAGATGATCGTCGTGATCGCGATCGTCATGGTTGGGTACGCTGCGCTCCAGCGCCGCGCCACGCGGTGGCTGCAGTGAGACGGCGCCGCCGGCGGCGGCCACGGCTGTGGCGGGTGACGATCCTCGTGCTCGCCGCGGTTTTCTTTCTCGGTCCGCAGGTTTCCGCGCTGAGATACAGCTTTGTGCAGAGCAACGGAGAGAACGGCCTGGGCAACTACACCCAGCTGTTCCATGACTCCGCGCTGGGCAGTTCGCTCGTGACCTCGCTCGAGATCGCGGCGCTCACGACGGTGATCATGCTTGCGCTGATGCTGCCGACCGTCGTCTGGGTGCGCCTGCGCCTGCCCCGTCTGGCGGTAGTCGTTGAGAGCATCAGCGTATTGCCGATCGTAATCCCGCCGATCGTGATGGCCGCTGGCCTGGCGACGCTCCAGTCGCACGCGTCGGCCCAGATCTCCAGCGTCATCTTCACCTCGCCGCTGACCGCGCTGACCCCGTTCTATGTAATCCTCGCGATGCCGTTCGCCTTTCGTTCGCTCGATGTCGGGGTGCGGGCGATCGACCTGCGCACGCTCGTCGACGCGGCGCGCAACCTCGGCGCTGGCTGGACGACACTGCTGCTGCGCGTAATCCTCCCCAACGTCCGCACCGCAATCCTCACCGCTGCCTCGCTGACCGTCGCACTCGTGCTCGCCGAGGTCGTCATCTCAGAAACCCTGCTGTATGACACCTACCCAGTGGAGCTCGTCAACACCGGCCAGAATCTGGTCGGCGTCGCGGTCGCGCTTTCGGTGCTCTCGCTCGCCGTCACCTGGCTGCTCCTGTACATGGTTTCCTTCATTGGCAACCGTGATGCGTCAAGAGCGAGGATCGGCAGGCTGCTGTGAGTGCCGTCGCGGTACATCTGGATCGCCTGACCCGGCGCTTCGGCGCGCTCACGGCGCTCGACGAGCTGGATCTCGACGTCGCCCCCGGCGAGCTGCTCGCCCTGCTCGGCCCGTCGGGCTGCGGCAAGACGACGGCGCTACGGCTGCTCGGCGGTTTCGACCGACCGGACGCGGGCCGTGTCATGGTCGGCGGCCAGGACGTGACCAACACCCCGGCGAACCGCCGCGACATGGGGATGGTGTTTCAGGCCTACAGCCTGTTCCCGAACATGGACGCCCACCGGAATGTCCAGTTCGGGCTGCGGATGCGCAAGATGGGCGCGGCGCAGCGCAAGGCGCGCGCCGACGAGGTGCTTGATCTGGTCGGCCTCGCCGACCACGCCGGGCACTACCCGTATCAGCTGTCCGGCGGCCAGCAGCAGCGCGTGGCGCTGGCGCGCGCGCTGGCCATCGAGCCGAGCGTGCTGCTGCTCGACGAGCCGCTTTCGGCGCTCGACGCACGCGTGCGCAACCAGCTGCGCGCCGAGATCCGGGCCGTCCAGCAGCGACTCGGGATCACGACGTTGTTCGTCACCCACGACCAGGCCGAGGCGCTGTCGATCGCCGACCGCGTCGGCGTGATGCACGACGGGCGTCTCGAGCAGCTCGGCACCCCGGAGGAGGTCTACGATCGTCCGGCCACGCCGTTCGTCGCCGAGTTCGTCGGCACGATGAATCACGTCGCCGGGCGCGTGCTGGCCGGCGGCCGTCTGGAGGTGCTCGGCAGCAGCCTCAAGGCGATCGGCGCCGACGGTCAGCAGCAGGGCGGCATGGTCGAGGTCCTGGTGCGCCCAGAGGCCCTCGAGGCCGTCGCCGACGAACACGGTCATGCCATCGTTGCCGAGCGGACGTTTCTCGGGTCGCTGACGCGGATGCGGGTGACGCTCGACGACGGGGCCGACCTGCTGATCGATGTCGCCACCCGGCGCGGCCTGCCCGAGCCGGGTGCGCGCGTCGCGGTGCGCGTGACGAGCGAGGACGCGCTGGTCAGCGGTCCCTCGACGCCCTGACGGCCGCGGTCAGGACAGCCCGGTCAGCCCGGTCGCCGGGCTGTGCTCGCCGTCGAGCACGGCGGAGAGCTCGCGGAAGACCGGGCGCCACGCGTCGGGATTGGCCGTCGCGACGTTGCGCCGAACGCGCTCGCTGAGGATCGTGCGCAGGACACGCAGGCCGTCGCGCACCGCGTTGAGCTTGCTCTCGCCGTGGATCCGCGCGTATTCGACCGACGGGACCTCGGCCACGCTGAGACCGGCGCGGGCGACGCGCACGTTGATCAGGGTTTCGACCTCGAAGCCGTCGCAGGTCACCTGCATATGCGGCAGGCAGTGCTTCCAGAAGGCGTTGTAGCCGTAGCAGAGATCCGAATAGCGCGTGCCGAACAGCGCGTTGACCAGCAGGTTGAGCAGGTAATTGCCGGCACGCCGCAGCGGCGTGATGTCGTTGCTGCGCCCGCCCGCCGCGAAGCGCGATCCCTTGGCGAAGTCGTTGCCCTCGAGCAGCGCGGCGACGAACAGTGGAATCTCCGCCGGATCGGTGGAACCGTCGGCATCGAGCATCACGATGATGTCGCCCGCGGCCGCCGCGAACCCGCACGCGAGCGCGTTGCCCTTGCCGCGCGAATCCTGGAGCACCACGCGGACATCCGGGCGGATCTCGCGGGCCACGGCGATCGTGTCATCGATCGAATGCCCGTCGACGATCACGACCTCGTCCACGAACGCCGGCAGGCGACCCAGCACGTGCGGCAGATTTGCGGCCTCGTTGAGGGTCGGGATGACAACGCTGATCGTCGCCCCGGTGGTGATCACGCGCCGCAGCGTCGCGAAGTCGGGGAACGAATGAATCGCGCCCTCGGTGATTGCATCGGTGACGCTCATCGGGCGCTCCGGCGCGCGGCCCCGGCCGATCCGCGCTGGCCTCCGGAGGTCTCGCCGGTCGGCTGTCGGCGTTGGTTTCCGGGACGGTGCTGGTCCATGTCGCGGAGGCTAGATGGCGCGCGGCGACGCGGCGGCGTCAAAAGGTGTCGGATCATCCACCCTGCAACGGCGGGGGCGCGAGCGCACGCGGCGCGGATCGGCGCCGGCGAGCAGCCGGGCCGGAGCGCCGCCCGCGCGCACCTATACTTCGGCGCGCATGGTGATGGTCGGCCATTCGCGGCGCCTCGCACAACCGCTGACACGCGGCCAGCAGCGGGCCATCGCGCTGGTGCTGGCGGCGATCCTCGCCGCCACGGCGTGGGCCGTCATCCGGCCGAGCAGCGCGCCCGTGTCGCGCAACGGGTGCGTGAGCGTTGTCGTCCCGGGCTCGATGGGCGGCGGACTGCTGCACCACTGCGGCACCGCGGCGCGCGCTTGGTGCCAGGCCGAGTTCGCCCGCAGCGACGTCCTCGCGCGGCTCGGCCAGCCGCAATGCCGCAACGCCGGTCTGCAGCCGCGGCGCAGCTAACGCCGAGCGCCGGCCGGCGGCCGGCCGCTAGCTCGCCTGTTGCAGCAGCCGAAACAGCCCCGAGGGCCCGATCACGTCGAGCGCGCGACCGGAGGTGTCGGTCAGTTCGACCGACACGCGGCCGTCGGCGCTCTGGCCAAAGCGAAGCTCCTTGCCCTGCGCGGCGAGCGTCTGCCACACGCGTGCTGCTGCGAGCATCTCTCGCTGGACCTCCGGCGGCGGTCCATCGAGCGGCGCCGCGGGCACGCTCATCAGCGTGCGCTGGGCGCGTTTGGCGTTCGCCGCGCGCTTGGCGCGCTTGAGGGTGTCGCCGAAGCCGCTCGCTCGGTCGTGCGCGGACGCTGAGCTCGTCCAGGGCATCGCCGGCGCGTTGGGTGCCTGATATCTGGGGTCGAAGTTGGCTTCCATGCTGATGCCCAACCGTGTGCGTCTCGCTCGGGTCGCGGCGGGCTGGATGCCACGGGCCGATCAAACAGGTCTGCGATGTGGAGGCTGTGAGCCTGCTTGCGTTGTCGAACGAGCCGGCGCGGAACTTTAGGTCGCGCCGGTGCGACCAACGATGGTTCGACGTCCACGGCGCCCGGCCATCGACCGTTTGCGTAGCCGGCCCGTCCGCGTCGAGTCGGCCAGGCCGCCAGCGCACGGGCCGCCACGCCGGGAGGCGCCGCGAACGAAAGCTTGCAGCATTCAACCCGCGCCGCCGAAACGCCGTATCTTCGAGAGACTTGCTGCCATGACGGGAACGGAGCACGTGTTTCCAGCTCGATCAGGGAGGATCATCGGCTTCGCGGGAGGCACGCTCGTTGCCTTCGCCGTAGCCGCCGCCGCGGCCTTCGCCGCCGCCCCCGTCACCGGGGCCACCTACACCGGCGCCCTGGCCGGCCAGCACCCGAAGATCACGATCAGCTTCCGCGTCTCCGCGAGCGGCCGCGAGGTCGAGAACCTGCGGATCGGCAGGCTGCCGATCTACTGTGGCGGCAGCGGGCCGCCGGGGACGCCGAGGATCAAGTTCAAGAACGCGGCGATCTCCGCGAACGGCTCGTTTTCGAGCCCCGGCAAGGACATGATCGCCACCGGCCCGTTGAAGGGCTCCGTGGTGGCAACGCTCCGGGTGAGCGGCAGCTTCTCGGCCGGCGGCCACGAGCGCGGCACCGTCACGACGACCTACAGCGGCCCCGCCAAGAACTGCGGCGGTCACTCGGCCTACGCGACGACCGGCTGACGCCGCGCACGGCGCTACACGAACAGGATCCGCCCCGGGACGAGCGTGTCCTCGTGGGCGAGGTAGGCGGCGCAGGTCCGGTGGTAGCCGTCGGCGAGCTGCGCCACCACGTCGGGCCGCAGGATGACGACCAGGATCGGCGACAGCCGCTCGTTCGCACCGATCTTCGCGAGCTTCTCGGCGACCTCCTCGCTCTCCTTGTCCCGCAGCAGCGGCAGCCGGGTCGCGCGGAGGATGTCCTTGGCTCGCCAACTCCCGGACGGTGCGTGCTTCAGCCGCTCGATCAGGCGGTCAAGTTCGCCGCCGGGCACGAGCAGCGAGAGGTAGCTGCGAGCGGCCGCGTAGTCCTTCTCCTCGGCGTCGTCGAGCCACCGGACCTTGAGCGGTTTAGCCACCGGCGACGGCGGGGAGGATCGTCAGCTCGGCGCCGTCCGGAACGCTCGTCGCGACGCCGTCCAGGAACCGGATGTCCTCCCCGGCCAGATACACGTTGACGAAGCGGCGCAGCGTGCCGTCCTCGTCGGAGATCCGCTCGCGCAGCTCGCCGAACTGCGCGAACAGGCCGTCGAGCACCTCGGCGACGGTGCCGCCCTCGACGCGCGCCTCGCTCACGCCGCCGGTCACGGCGCGCAGCTGCGTGGGGATCTTCACGGTGACCGCCATCACGCGATGGCCTGCGCGATCGTCGCCTCGAAGGAGTCGAGCGTCGGCTCGATCTCGTGGGTGTGGAAGCTGCCGCGCACCGCGTCGAGGGTCTTGAGGCCGTCGCCGGTGATCACCAGGACGACGCGCTCGTCGGCGTCGATCTCGCCGCGCCGGGCAAGCTCGCTGAGCACCGCGACGCTCACGCCACCGGCCGTCTCGGTGAAGATCCCGGTGGTCTGGGCCAGCAGGCTGATCCCCTCGCGGATCTGCTCGTCGCTGACGGCGTCGACGCCGCCGCCGGTCCGGCGCGCGAGCTCCAGGACGTAGGGTCCGTCAGCCGGATTGCCGATCGCCAGCGACTTGGCGATCGTGTTCGGCTTGACCGGCTGACAGAAGTCCTGGCCCGCCGCGAAGGCGTTCGCGACCGGTGCGCATCCGGCAGCCTGCGCCCCATTCATCGCCGGCACCGTGCCGGCAACGAGCCCGAGCTCGAGCCACTCCTCAAACCCGCGATGGATCTTGGTGAACAACGACCCGGAGGCGATCGGCACGATGCAACGGTCCGGCAGCTCCCAGCCCAGCTGCTCGACGATCTCGTAGGCAACGGTCTTGGAGCCCTCGGCGTAGTAGGGGCGCATGTTGATGTTGGCGAACGCCCAGTCCTCGTGCTCGGCTGACAGCTCCGTGCACAGGCGGTTGACCTCGTCGTAGTTGCCGTTCACCGAGAACAGGTTGGCGCCGTAGACGCCCGTCCCGAGGACCTTCTGCTCCTCGAGGTCGGCGGGGATGAACACGTATGACGGCAGTCCCAGCGCCGCGGCCTGCGCGGCCACGGCGTTGCCGAGGTTGCCGGTCGACGCGCAGGCGAGCGCCCGGAAGCCCAGCTCACGGGCCCGCGCCGAGGCGACCGCGACCGGGCGATCCTTGAACGAATGAGTCGGGTTGGCGGCGTCGTTCTTGACCCACACCTCGCGCAGGCCGAGGTGCGCGGCGAGCCGGTCCGCACTGATCAGCGGCGTCCAGCCGGCCGGCAGCCCGGCCCGCGACGCGAGGTGGTTGGACGGCCCGGGCGGACCGCCGGCGAGGGGCAGGAAGTCAGCGTAGCGCCAGACATCCTCGGGTCCTCCCTGGATCCGCCGGCGCAGCGCCGCCACATCGACGGCCGCGCCGTGGTCGTAGACGACCTCCAGCGGGCCGAAGCACCGCTCACAGACGTAGCGCGCCTCGAGTGGATACCCCGTTCCACATTCCTTGCATTTGAGCCTCTCTGCCGCCATATGAAAAACCTCCGCCGGTCATGTGGCGAAGGTTCTCGAAAGCAGAAGCTCCAACCACATCTCCCAGGCCTATGTTGGAGCCTGATGGAATTGGCACCGTTCCCGCTTGCGCGAAATGGTTGCCGGGGTTTCATAGGGCCAGTCCCTCCACCCCTCTGGATGCGTCCAGCTATGTGCCCGAAGTATAGCGACGCGTCCGGCGCAACGCCAGCGGTAACGGAACATCCGGCGTGGTGTAGCAGGGGCGTGAGCGACAGTCCCGGCGAGACGGCCGTCGAACGCATGCTCGCCACGCTGGCGCCGATCGGCGAGGCCGACAAGCGCCGCGCGCTCGTGATCGTCAACCCGTTTGCGACGACCGTCTCCGACCGCCTGCGCAACCTCGTCGTCTACGCACTCGCCGCGCGCTACCAGGTCGAGGCCGTCGAGACCCAGTTCCGCGGTCACGCCACCGAACTCTCCCGCCAGGCGGCCCGCGACGGCTACGGTGTCGTCATCGCCTTTGGCGGCGACGGCACGGTCAACGAGTCCGCCAACGGCCTGGCCAACTCCGGCACGCCGCTGACCTGCCTGCCGGGCGGCTCGGCGAACGTGTTCTGCAAGCTGCTCGGGATCCCTGGCGAGATCGTCGACGCCACCGAGCACCTGCTGCGCGTGGCTGACCATTTCGCACCGCGCCAGGTCGATCTCGGCGCGGTCGAAGGCCGCCGCTACACCTTCAGCGCCGGTGTCGGCATGGACGCCGACGTTGTGCGCGGCGTCGATGCCCGACCGCGCCTGAAGGCCCGGTTCGGGCCGTACTTCTTCCTCGGCGCGGCGTTCACCACCTTCGCGCGCCGCTACGTGATCCGTCCGCCGCGGATGTTCGTCGAGGTCGGCGGCCAGACGCTCGTCGGGGTCACCACCATCGTCCAGAACGCCGAGCACTACACCTACTTCCACGACCGTCCCGTCGATCTCGCCGAGGGAGCCTCGCTGGACAGCGGCACTCTCTCGGGCGTGGTCCTGCGCCGCGGCAGCCTGCTGGGAGCGCCGTCGCTGCTCGTGCGGGGCGTCTTTGGCCGCGGGCGGGTCGCCGGACACCGCCTGGTCACCGGCTTCGAGGGCGTGAGCTCGCTGACCGTCTCGAGCGCCACCGGCCGGCCGCTGCCGCTGCAGGTCGATGGCGACTACATCGGCGAGGTCACCGAGGCCCGCTTCTCGATCGAGCGACGAGCATTGACCGTCGTGGCCTAGCCGCCAAGGAGGGCTAGGCCTGCGGGTCGCCGTCGGCCGCGTCGCCGCCGCGCCGGGCGCGGCGATGGAACAGGTGGCCGAGGGCGCTCACCTCGCGCTCGGCCGCCTCGAGCGGTGCCGCGAGCGCGATCAGCCCGGTCAGCTGCTCGCACAACTGGGTCACGGCGTCGGTCAGGGCGGGCAGCGAGGCCGCCAGCCCTTCGAGAACCTCGACGTGGCGGTCCAGCGAGTCGGCGGTGCGGTGCAACACGCTGATCGCCTCGTGCAGCCGCTCCTCGACCGGCGCATGCTGCTCGACCTCGTGCTCGGCGCCGTCGAGGAGCCGCAGGGCCGAACGAACGGCGTTGCTCGCGAACTGGGGCAGCACGGCCGCGTCAGTTGCCCGGCGTGACGCGGAACGCGTCGAACACCGAGTCGATGTTGCGCAGCCGGCCGATCGTCGTCTTCAGCGTCTGGGTGTCGGCGCACTCGACGACGAAGCGGTTGCGAATCATCGGCGGGTTCGCGGTGCACGTCGCTTCGACGATGTTCATGCCGGCCTCCGAGAACGTCCGCGAGAGGTCCTCGAGCAGCCGGTGGCGGTCCCAGCCGTCGATCTGGATCTCGACCTTGAAGCCGGTGGTCTGCCCGCCCTCCCACGCGACCGGCGTGAACCGGTCGGGGTCGCGGCTCAGCGCCCGAGCGTTCGCGCAGTCCTCACGGTGGATCGTGATGCCGCGGCCGAGCGAGATGTAGCCGACGATGGCATCGCCGGGAACCGGGCGACAGCACTTCGCCAGGCGCAGCATCACGTCGGTGACGCCCTCGACGCGGATGCCGAACTCGCTCGAGGAGTTGGTCGGGCGGCGGCGCTCGCGCCGCGAGGAGATCAGCGTCGAGGCCGTGGTCTGCTCGGCGTCCGCGGCCTCGCCCTGCTTGAGCCGCTGGAGGATCTTCGCGACGACCGTCTTCGGCGAGACCTTCGCGGCCCCGAGGGCGATGTAGAAGTCGTCGGCCTTGCGGAACCCCAGTTCGCGGATCACGTCGGCCAGCAACGCCGAGCCGGTGATCCGCTGGGCCGGCAGCCCCTGCTTGCGCAGCGCCTCCTGTAGCGCTTCGCGGCCGCTGTGCTCGGTGTCCTGACGGCTCTCGGCCTTGAACCACTGCTTGATCTTGTTGCGCGCGCGCGAGGTCTTCACGACCGCGAGCCAGTCGCGCGACGGGCCGCGTTCACGCTTCGAGGTGAGCACCTCGACGATGTCGCCGGAGCGCAGCTCGTAGCTCAACGGGACGATCTTGCCGTTGACCTTCGCGCCGACACAGCGGTGGCCCACGTCGGTGTGAACCTCGTAGGCGAAGTCGAGCGGCGTGGCACCGGCGGCCAGCGACTTGACCTCGCCCTTGGGCGTGAACACGTAGACCTCATCCTCGAACAGGTCGACGCGCAGCGTCTCCATGAATTCCTTGGGGTCCGAGGTCTCGCTCTGCCAGTCGACCATCGAGCGAAGCCATTTGAGCTTCTCCTCGTCGGCCGACCAGTTCGAGCGGCCGCTGCGGTCAGGGCGCTGGGCCTGCTTGTACATCCAGTGCGCGGCGACCCCGTATTCCGCCATGTTGTGCATCTCGCGGGTGCGGATCTGGATCTCGAGCGGGCGCCCCTCGGGCCCGATCACCGTGGTGTGCAGCGACTGGTACATGTTGAACTTCGGCATCGCGACGAAGTCCTTGAAGCGCCCCGGCAGCGGCTTCCACAGCGAGTGCACGACGCCGACCGCGCCGTAGCAGTCCTTCGTCGTCTCGACGACCACGCGCATCGCGGTGAGGTCGTAGATCTCGTTGAACTCGCGGTCCTTGCGCGTCATCTTCGAGTAGATCGAGTAGAAGTGCTTGGCGCGTCCGGAGATCGACGCGGCGATCCCGAGCGAGTCCAGTTCGCGCTGGAGGATCTCGCCCGCGCCCTGCACGTAGCGCTCGCGATCGTCGCGCTGCTGGGCGACGAGAACCTTGATGTCCTCGTATTTGCGCGGGTGCAACGTCGCGAAGGCGAGGTCCTCGAGCTCCCATTTGATCGCGTGGATGCCCAGGCGGTGCGCGATCGGGGCGTAGATCTCGAGCGTCTCCTTGGCCTTCTCGATCTGCTTCTGCTTCGGCAGCGCACCGATCGTCCGCATGTTGTGCAGGCGGTCGGCGAGCTTGATCAGGATCACCCGCACGTCGCTCGCCATCGCCACGATCATCTTGCGGTAGTTCTCCGCCTGGGCCTCGTCGCGCGAGGAGAAGGTGATCTCGGTCAGCTTGGTGACGCCGTCGACGAGGCTCGCGACGTCCTCGCCGAAACGCTCGCGAACCTCCTCGAGGGAGGCCGTCGTGTCCTCGACGGTGTCGTGCAGCAGCGCCGCGCACAGCGTCTCGGTGTCGAGCCGCATGCTGGCGCAGATCCGAGCGACGCCAACGGGGTGCACGATGAACTCCTCGCCGGACCGCCGGCGCTGGTCAGCGTGGTGCTCGCACGCGAACACGAACGCCGCCCGCACGCTGTCGCGGTCGATCTCGACGAGGGCATCCTCGGCGTGCTCCTCGACGATGGCGAACAGATCGCCCAGCAGCCGGCGCTCACGCTCGGTGAGGACAGCGGCATCCGCGGCGGCCGCCGTCACCACCTGCTCTACGCCGCCTGCCGTGTGGTCAATCCCAGGTATCTGAGGCCGTCCTGTCGAATTCGCTGGTAATCGCGGTAGGCGGCCGAGTCCTCGAGGGTCACGCCTCGACGCTCGGTCACGGTGACCGCCGCGCGCTCCCGGTCGAGGCTCACGAGACCGACCTCGGTGAGGACCCGCAGCAGGCGTCCCGCATGTTCGGGGGACGGTGACTGGGATGTCTCCCCACGCAGGATCGCCTCGAGCTCCCGCCCGGCCGCGCCGCCACGGGCGCGAAGCGTCCGATAGCCGGCGGCGAGCGAATCGCGGAGACCGTACTCCCGCTCGTGTATGTGTGCTGCAAAGCGTAGCTCAGCCGGTCCCCATGCCAGATACAGGCGCTGCGCGGTCGCCCCGGGTTCGGCGCTCGTGGCGCGGATCTCGGCGATCTCGCCGCTCGGCGGGTCGAGCAGCACGACGTGGGCAAACGGGTCGGCCAAGCGATTGTCGCGTGCGAGCGCGGCGTAGGAGGCGAGCGCGAAGCCCCCGAGGCGCGGCGCGAGGTGGCGCCGGCGAGCCACCGCGTCGGCGGCGAGGACGAGCAGCGGCTCGCCGGTGGCGAGCAGCTGCGTGATCAGTGCCGCGATGCCCCGGCCGCGATGGTCGAGCTCGGCGCGTGCCTGCGTCGGCGCCGGCGACGGGGCTGAGAGCGGCCGGTCGAGCTCAGCGAAGACGCGCTCGAGGAAGGTCCCTGCTTCGCCGAGAACGCGAATCGGCAGCGGGCTGCACGGGCTGGCCGTGCGCAGCAGCAGCCGAGGCTCGACGACACCCTGCCATTCGTTTCGCTCGAGCGTGAAGGTGGCATCGACCGGCGTGCCGGGCTCGACGGGAAGCCCCCGGCCGCTACCGAACCGGACCGCGCGGGCGCGAGCGGCACCGGAGTTGACGGTGAAGCGGGCGTGATTCGTGCGCTGCTCCCCGCCGAAGCCGACCGGGTCGGTAAGCGTCGCCGCCGGCAGCAGCAGCGACACGGCGGGATTCGCTGCGCCGAACGGTGCCAGGCGCGTCAGCTCCTCGGCGAGCGCGAGACCGACGTCCTCGCCCGAGGCGATCGCGTCGACGCGCTCGTTCTCGATCGCCTCCCCCGGCCCGAGGGCAGCGCCGGCGTGCGCGACGAACGCGTCGCGGAACGCGTCGAGCCGCGCCGGATCGAGGGTCAGGCCCGCGGCGGCACGGTGGCCGCCGAATCGCTCGAGGTGCTGGCCGGCGG
Organism: Solirubrobacteraceae bacterium; assembly: GCA_035535075.1. Classification (GTDB taxonomy): domain Bacteria; phylum Actinomycetota; class Thermoleophilia; order Solirubrobacterales; family Solirubrobacteraceae; genus Palsa-513. Next base: position 37,162 of record DATLQS010000090.1, on the reverse strand, counting down.
CGCGCAGCCCGCCGAGCAGGTCGAAGCCCGGGATCGACCGCCCCGAGCCGGCGGCCAGCTCGCCGTCGAGCTCGGGCAGCGCGACGAGCACGGCGGGGCGATGGTGGCGCTCGGCGACCCGTGCGGCGACGATCCCAATCACTCCCGGGTGCCAGCCGGTCGCCGCCAGCACGTAGGCAGCCATCGGGCCGCTCGCCGCCACCTGGGCTTCGGCCTCGAAGCGGATCCGTGTCTCGACCTGGCGGCGCTCGGCGTTCGCGTGGTCGAGCTCGGCGGCCAGCTCCCGCGCCCGCTCGGCGTCGTCGGTGAGCAGCAGCTCCAGCGCACTGTCGGCGCGGTACAGGCGTCCAGCGGCGTTGATCCGCGGAGCCAGCCGGAAGGCGAGCGCCCGCTCGTCGATCTGCAGCGGCGGCACCTGCGCCACGCTCATCAGCGCCCGCAGCCCCGGACGAGCGGTGCTCGCGAGCGCACGCAACCCGGCGCGCACAAGGCGGCGGTTCTCGCCGCGCAGCGCGACGACATCCGCCACCGTGGCGATCGCGACCAGCTCGAGCTCGGCGTCTCGCTCGCCCGGATCGAGCCCGGCGCGCTCGCGGAGCGCCTGGGCCAGCTTGGCCGCCACAGCCGTGGCGCACAGCTCGCTGAAGGGATACCCGCAGAGCGCGGGATGCACGTAGGGCGCGTCGGGCAGAACGCCGTCCTCGCGCGGGCTGTGGTGGTCGGTCACGAGGACGTCGAGCCCGGCGGCGCGCGCCTGGGCCACCTCGGCGACGGCGGTGATCGCGCAATCAGCCGTGATCAGGAGCCCCGTGCCGCGGTCGATCAGCCGCTGCACGGTCTCGGCGGCGAGCCCGTATCCCTCGCCCTGGCGGTCGGGAAGGTGCCAGTCGACCTCGGCGCCCAGTTCGCGCAGCGCCGAGACGAGGACCGCCGTCGAACAGACGCCGTCGCAGTCGTAGTCGCCGTGCACCGTGATCGTCGACCGACGGGCGATGTGGCCGAGCACGAGCTCGACGGCCCCGGCCATTCCCCGGAACGCTGACGGACGATGAGCCTCGGCCGCGTCGAGGAACTCGCGGGCAGCGGCCGGGTCGGCGAGCCCGCGCCGCGCAAGCACCTGCGCGAGCACGCGGCTCACGCGGAGTTCGCGCTCGAGCGTCTCGATCACCGCCATCGAGACGACCGGGATCTCGAGGCGCACGGCCGGCTGGAGGGACTCGGACATCACCCGCGAGCCTACGCGCCGGTTGCGACGGAACGCGCGACCCGGCCCTGACCCGCGCGAAGCTCAGAAGCCGTCGGCGAGCTGCGCGCCGGCGCGCTCGCGAGCCGCGCCGATCGCATAGATCAAGGCCATGCCGACCAGCGCGCCGGGAATCGCGTAGAGCACGGTCGCCACGTGCGTGGCGTGACGACCGGGGATCGCGATGCCGTGCACGGCGACGCTGATCAGGATGCCCGTGGCGATGGCCCCGGCGATCGACGCCAGGAAGGCGCCGACGATCCCGCCCCAGAACCGGTCCGGGAGAAAGATCGTGTAATGCCACAGGGCGAGGCCCATGATGACCCAGGCGAGCAGTCCCATCAGCGCGGTCTCCCTCGGCGGCGGTTACGCGATTTGGAGGCGCCGCGCCGCCGCGAGGCCTCCTCCGCCGGCATCACCACGTCCTCGGGGAGCGCGTCGGCCGTCGGATCGCGCGTCGGCTCCGGCCTCGGCTGTGCCTTGGGCTGGGGCGGTGGCTTGGGTTGGGGCGTCCGCTGCAGCGGCTCGGCGTGCAGGTCACGGACGAGCTCGCGAAACTCACCGGTGCTGATCCCGCCGTCCGGTCGCACCGGCTCCGACAGGCGTCCCCGGCCTCGCCGCCGCGTTTCGACCGCCGCGGTCTCGCGGGCCGCCGCACCGCTCGTGGCGTACGCCGGCACGAGACCACCGTGCTCGCCCGCGATCCGCGCGCGCCGCCGGCGATACACCGGCTCGCGTTCCTTCCAGTGCGTCAGCACCGGCGAGGCGATGAAGATCGACGAGTACGCGCCCGAGGCGACGCCGACGAGCAGCGCGAACGCGAAGTCCTTGAGCGTCGCGCCGCCGAAGATCAAAAGCGCCAGGATCGGCAGCAGCGTGCACAGGCTGGTCGCCAGCGATCGCGTCAGCACCTCCGACATCGACCGGTTGACGATCTGCGAGAACGCCGCATTCTGCATCTTCTGCACGTTCTCCCGGACGCGGTCGAACACGATGATCGTGTCGTAGAGCGAATAGCCCAGGATCGTCAGCAGGGCCGCCACCGTCGAGGCCGTCACCTGCCTCCCGGTGAGCGCGTACACGCCGGCCGTGATCAACAGGTCGTGCATCAGCGCGATCATCACCGGCACGGCGTACTTCCACTGGAAGCGCAGCGCGATGTAGGCGGCGATCGCGAGCAGCGAGGCGATGATGGCAACGGCCGCGCTGTTGGCGACCGTCTTGCCGAAGCTCGGTCCGACCGAGGTCGAGTTGGGCGTGCCGTTGAGGCCGAAGCGCTGGTTCAGCGCACCCTCGACGGTGCCGAGCTGGCCCGGTGCGCCGAGCTGCTGCGCGTTCAGCGTCTTGGTCGAGATCTGGAAGGTGTCGTTGATCCGCTTGGACTTGCTGGCACTGGAGATCTGCTGCACGACCGGCTGACCGATCGACTGGCCCTGGCTCTTGAGGTGCAGCGCGGCGATCGTCGACTGCACCTGGCTCGGGGTGGCGGGACGCACCAGCTGCACCTGGATCTGGGTGCCCGAGACGAAGTCGATGCCGAAGTTGATCCCGCGGGCACCGATGGCCAGCGCGCCGATCAGCAGGATCGTTCCCGACAGGCTGAAGAACCAGCGCGAGTTGCCCATGAAGTCGAACGTCCACTGGCGCCGGCCCTTGGTCACGCCGAGTGCGCTCGGCCGCGAGATCGCCCGCGTGCGCCCCATCGTGCCGAGGATCGCCCGCGTCGCGGCGACCGCGGTGAACAACGAGACCAGCACGCCCATGCCGAGCGTCAGCGCGAATCCCTGCACGTCGGACTGCGAGAGGATGAACAGGATGAACGCCGCCATGAAGGTGACGACGTTGGCGTCGATGATCGCCCCGAGACCGCGCCGGTAGCCGGCGGTGATCGCGTTCAGCGGCGAGCGTCCGGCCCGCGACTCCTCCTTGACGCGCTCGAAGATCACGACGTTCGCGTCGGCGGCGACGCCGATCGTCAGGATCAGCCCGGCGATGCCCGGAAGCGTCAGCGTCACCGGGATCAGCTTGATCAGCGCATAGAAGTACAGCGCGTAGATCGCCAGCGCGCTGACCGCGATCACGCCCAGCACGCGGTAGAAGACGAGCAGGAACAGCGCAACCAGTCCGAGGCCCGCGAGGCCGGCGACGAGCCCCTGGTTGAGCGCCTGGCGACCGAGCGTCGCCGAGACCAGCTGCGAGGAGATCTCATCGAGCTTGACCGGGAGCGCTCCGCTGGCGAGAACGTTCGCGAGCGTCGTCGCGCTCGCGTAGGTGAAGCTGCCGGTGATCTCCGAGCCGTTGCCCGACGGGATCCCGAACGGGAACTGGTTGAAGTCGATCGACGGCACCGTGACGAGCGCGCCGTCGAGCGTCACCGCGAAGTGCTGGAGGTTCGCCTGTGCCCCAGGGAGCGAGCTGTTCTGCCCCCGCTTAGCGAGCGTCGCGGTGACGGCCTGGAAGACGCTCGCGCCGTTGCCCTTGAAGCCGAAGCTGACTGCCACCCCCTGCGTCGGATCGGTCGTGACCTGGGGGTTCGAGATGTCCTTGCCGGTCAGCTTCACGTCGTCCTTGAGCACGAAGAAGTCGTTCGGCACCGCCACCTCGGGCGCGCTGGTCGCCTGCACCAGCACCGTCCCGGGTTTGACGTAGACCAGGCGTGCTCCGGCGGGGAGCCGGGCGTTCTTCTGCTTGATGTCGGCGGCCAGGAAGGCCGTCGTGGGCTCCGGCCCGAAGAGCACGGTCTTGGTCTTGTCGTTGACGTAGTAGTAGCTGCCGCTCGGCGCCGACTCGATCGCGTAGCACGTGGTGCCGGCTCGCTGATGTTTCGCGCAGGCCGGCACCGCCGGCCGCTTCGCCGCCCGGGCGAGCGCCTCGTACTCGCTGATCCCGAACGCCGGGGTTCCGGCGTTCAGACCGCCCGTGACGTTGGGGTCGTTGGGACCGGCGACCTGGCCGTTGGTGCCGATGACGCTGTTCTCCCAGTCGTAGAAGTACAGCTGGCCTGTCACGCCGACGACGCGCTCCGCCTGCGCCGGGTTCTTCACGTTCGGCAGGCTGACGGTGATCTGGTTGCCGCCGGAGGGCCGGATATCGACGCCGCCCACGCCGAGCTGGTCGCTGCGCGAGCGCATGATGTTGATCGTGTCGGTGAGCGTGGTCCCGTTGACCGGCAGGCCGGAGGTGGTGCGCGCCTGGAAGACCAGCTCGGTCCCGCCCTGCAGATCGAGCCCGAGATGGGTCTTCTGCGCCTTGACGACTCCCGGGATGCCGACGGTGACCAGCAGCGACACGAGCACCAGCGCCGTGACGAGCGCGAGAACGAAGGCGTTGCGGGCTCGGTCGCTCATCGGGCCCTCAGCGGGACGGTGTGAGCACGAGCAGCAGTCCGCCGTCGTCGTCGTATGCCGGGAAGAGATCGGCGGTCGCGCTCGCTGACAGGTCGGAGTCGGTCCGCAGCGTCGCCGGCTTCCCAAGCGCCCGCACCCCCCACTCGAGCACCGTCGCGATGTGGTCCTCGCCGTTCTCGAAGCTCAGCCCGAGTGCCTGGGACAGCGGCTGACCAACGACCTCCTCCTCCTCGTAGCCGGTCAGCTCGAACGATCCCCGCCCGCAGCCGATCACGCGACCCTCGCGGTCCGCGACGAAGAACGCCGCGTCCGGCGCCGGGTAGTAGTCGTCGAGCAACTCGAAGAGAAACGAGAATCCGCAGTTCGCGCAGCCCCGATCCTCGCGGCGAAACGCCTCATAACGGTCCGACGCGAGCGAGCGGTCGCCACAGTTGGGGCAGATGAATGGGTGCGCCATCGGCGAGAGACAGCCTACATGCGGAGCATTGGCGAGCGGTCCGCTCCGGGCGCTCGCCACTCAGAACAGCGCCGCCGCCACGGCCGGCACCGCGATGTCGAGGTGCGCGTACGCGTGGGCGGTCGCGGTCCGCCCGCGCGGTGTCCGCTTGAGCATCCCCAACTGCAGCAGGTAGGGCTCATAGACATCCTCGATCGTGTCGCGCTCCTCCCCCACGGCGACGGCCAGCGTCGACAGCCCCACCGGGCCGCCGGCGAACTTCTCGCAGATCGCCCGCAGGATCTCGCGATCGAGGCGGTCGAGGCCCAGCTCGTCGACCTCGAGCAGCTCGAGCGCGGCCTGCGCCGCATCGGCGGTGACGGTGCCGGCGCCGCGCACCTCCGCATAGTCTCGGGCGCGCTTGAGCAGACGGTTGGCGACACGCGGCGTGCCGCGGCTGCGGCTCGCGATCGCGTGCGCGCCGGCGGCGTCGAGCTCCACCTCGAGGATCCGGGCCGCGCGCACGACAATCGCCGCCAACTCCTCGGTGGAGTACGGCTCGAGCCGCGCCTGGATGCCGAAGCGCTCGCGCAGCGGCGTTGTCAGCAGGCCGGCCCGCGTCGTCGCTCCGATCAGCGTGAACGGCGGCAGCTCGAGCGTGACCACGCGCGCGCCGGCGCCCTGGCCGACGGTGATCGGCAGCCGGTGATCCTCCATCGCCGGGTAGAACGTCTCCTCGAGGGCCCGCGGCAGGCGATGGATCTCATCGACGAAGAACACGCTGCGCGGCTCGAGCGAGGTGAGAAACGACGCGATGTCGCCTTTGCGCTCGAGCGCCGGCCCGGCGGTCTGCACGAACGGCACCCCCAGCTCGACGGCGACGATCTGGGCGAGCGAGGTCTTGCCCAGGCCCGGCGGGCCTGCGAGCAGCACGTGGTCGAGCGCCTCGCCGCGCGCGGTCGCTGCCTCGATCGAGACCGCCAGCTGCTCCTTCAGCTGGGCCTGTCCGACAAACTCCTCCAGGCGCCGCGGCCGGAGCGTCAGTTCGAAGTCGTCCTCCGGCGCCAGGTACGGCGTCTGGATCCGCTCGTGCTCGCTCACCGCGGCTCCCCGCCTGAGTGCCGTGTCGCCCGCAGCGCCGCCGCCAGCACCTCCTCGGCCGTCCCACCGGCAACATCGGCCAGGAGCCGCTCGGCTTCCGGCGGCGCGAAGCCGAGCTCGAGCAGCCCTTCGCGCGCCAGCTCGCGCGGCGCGTCCTCGGCGACGGCGCGCCGCAGCACGATTCCCTCCCCGACCACGGCACCTACCTTCTCGCGCAGCTCCACGATGATCCGCTCGGCGGTCCGCTTGCCGATTCCCGGGACCGCCTGGAAGAAGCGCACGTCTCCGGCGGCAATCGCGCCGAGCACCGCGCCGACCGGCCCGCCGCCGAGCACCGCGAGCGCCAGCTTCGGGCCGACCGCCTGCACGCCGACGAGCAGCAGGAACAGATCGCGTTCAGGCTCCGCCGCGAATCCGACCAAGACCAGTGCGTCGTCGCGCACGATCAGATGCGTGTGCAGCGTCGCCTCGCGTCCGACGGGGCCGACGGCAGCCAGTGTCTGGGAAGAGACCGCCAGCCGGTAGCCGACGCCGCCGCACATCAGCGTCACATGCTCGAGGCCCCGCTCGGCGACCTCTCCGCGGAGCAGCGCGATCATCGCGCAGCCGCCGCGAGCGCGCTCGACAACGGTGCATGGTTGGCGTGGCAGATCGCCACGGCCAGCGCGTCGGCGGCGTGATCGGGCTGCGGCTCGACCGGCAGCGCGAGCAGCGCGGCGACCATCCGCGCGACCTGGTCCTTCGGGGCGCGCCCGCTGCCACAGACCGCCCCCTTGACCTGCTGGGGCGTATAGGAGAAGCACTCGATGCCGTGCTGGCCGGCGCACAGCATGGCCACACCACGGGCCTGCCCGACGGCGAACGCGGTGCGCACGTTCTGCCCGAAGTACAGCGTCTCCAGCGCCATCGCGGTCGGCGCGTGCTCGCGCAGCAACGCCGTCAGCGCCTCGTGCAACTCGCCGAGGCGCTGCTCGTTGCTGGCGGGTGCGCGTGTCTCCACGACACCGCCGTCCAGCGCGACCAGCCTCCCACGACGACGCTCCACGACGCCGTAGCCGGTGTTCGCGAGCCCCGGGTCGATTCCAAGCACGATCATCTGCTTCGGGTGATTCTGCGCTGCGTCCCGGACGCCTGCCTGGAACACTGACGCGCGTGACAGACGCGCCGCGCTCGCCCGTGCCCCCGGAAACGACCGCAGCAGCCCGATGAGCGCCCTCGCGCGGCGCTCGCCGGCCGACATCGAGGTCTTCGACGTCGTCGACGCGCACCTTCACGTCTGGCGCCTGGCCGATCTCCCCTGGCTGCACGGCCCGGTGGTGCCGCGGATCTTCGGGGCCTATGACGCGATTCGCCGCGACTACCCGATCACCGAGTACCTCGACGACGCACGGCCCGCCGGCATCGGCGCGGCGGTCTACGTCCAGCCGAACTGGCCGCTCGAGCGCTCGGTCGAGGAGGTGCGCTGGGTCCAGGGCGTCCACGAGCGCCACGGCTGGCCCCACGCGGTAATCGGCTCGGCCGCGATGTTCGATGCCGGCGCCCGCACGGTGTTCGAGCGCCAGCGCGACGTCTCGCCGTTGATGCGCGGCACGCGGCTGCAGCTGCACTGGCACGCCGACGAGCGCTTCCGCTTCGCCTCGGCACCCGATCGCATGAACGACCCGGTGTTCCGGGAGAACCTCGCGATGCTCGAGGAGTTCGGCTGGCTGTTCGAGCTTCAGGTCTTCGCCGGGCAGATGGCTGACGCCGCGGCGCTCGTCGGGCAGTTCCCGAACACGACCTTCGTGCTCGTCCACGCCGGCATGCTCGAGAGCACCGACCCGATCCACGTCGAGCTGTGGCGCACCGGGATGGCGCTGCTGGCCGAGCAACCGAACGTCGTCGTGAAGCTCTCCGGCCAGGGCACCTTCGTCCATCGCGTCGATGAGCCGCTGATCCGCATGGTCACCGCCACGGCGCTGGAGCTGTTCGGGTCGCGACGGTGCATGTTCGGCAGCAACTTCCCGATCGAGAGCATCTGGACCGATCTCGCGACGCTGGTGGACACCTGGACGCGCGTGCTCGCCGACCTCGAGCTCGATGCCCGGCGCGACGTGCTCGGCGCCACCGCGCGACGCGTCTACTCACTCGAGCCGGCCGCCACCACCGGCGCGTGACGCCGCCACGCACCCGCGCCAGCGGTCCGCGTCAGCGACCGCGCGGGTGGTGCGGGGTGTCGTCAGCCGGAACCTCGTAGTGCTCGCCGGCCTGCGAGAGGCAGATGTGGGCCGTCGTCGCCAGGCCGCTTCCGCCGTCCATCGTCCCGGCCGAGATGCTGAACTACCCGACGACCTTTTCGAGGATCTCGTCGGAGATGTCGAAGTTGGCGTGGACAGCGCCCACGTCGTCGTTGTCCTCCAGCGCCTCGATGAGCCTGAACAGCCGCGTCGCCGCCGCCTCGTCGAGCTCGACGCGCGTGGTCGGGCGCTGCACGACCTCGGCGCTCTCGATCTCGATGCCCGCCCCCTCGATCGCCGCCCGCACCGCCGACAGCTCACTCGGCGCGGTGATCACCTCGAGTGACTCGTCGTCGGCCACGATGTCCTCGGCACCGGCCTCGACGGCGACGAGCAGGTCGTCCTCGCCGTAGCGGGCGCCGTCGACCATCACCACGCCGCGCTTCTCGAACAGGTACGCAACGCTGCCCGGCTCGCCGAGGTTCCCGCCGTTCTTGGAAAGCAGGTGGCGCACGTCGGCACCGGTCCGGTTGCGGTTCTCGGTATATGCCTCGATCAGCAGCGCGACGCCGCCGGGTCCGTACCCCTCGTAGAGCACCGTCTCGATCGCGTCGGCGTCCGCTCCGGCGCCCGTGCCCTTGGCAATCGCACGCTCGATGTTGTCCTTGGGCATCGATGCGTCCTTGGCCTTCTGGACGGCGTTGGTCAGCGACGCGTTGGTGTCGGGATCGCCGCCGCCCTCGCGCGCCGCGACGGTGATCGCCCGCGCCAGCTTGGTGAACTGCGCCCCGCGACGCGCGTCGACGATCGCCTTCTTGTGCTTGATCCCCGCCCACTTGGAATGTCCGGACATCTGCCAATTCTACGAGCCCGGCCCGCGACCGGCGTTCGACGCGGAATCGGCTGCCTTGCCAACCCACCGCGTACCATGCCCGCCAGGTGCGGCTCGACCCGGACATCTTCAAGGCATACGACATCCGCGGCGTCTACGGCTCGCAGATCGACGGCGACCTGGCCGAGCAGATCGGCCGAGCGTTCGCGCGCGTACTCGGCCGGATGGCCGGCAAGCCGACCGCGCAGCTGCGCGTCGCGCTCGGCCATGACATGCGCCTCAGCGCACCGGAGCTGAGCGTCCGCTACCGCGACGGGCTCCTCGCCGAGGGGGTGCACGTGCTGGACGCCGGTCAGGTGGCAACCGAGGTCGTCTACTTTCTCGTTGGCTCCCGTGAGCTCGACGGCGGGCTGATCTGCACCGCCTCGCACAACCCCAAGGCCTACACCGGCGCGAAGCTCGTTCGCGAGGGGGCGATCGCGCTGTCGGGCGACAGCGGCATCGGCGAGGTCCGCGCCCTGATCGAGTCCGGCCTACCCGAGCCAGCCGGCGGGGGCACCGTCGAGACCGTCGACTGCGGCCAGCAGTTCCGGGCCGCGGCGCTGGCCTTCATCGACGCCGACAGCGTCGGCGGACTCAAGGTCGTGCTCGACGGCGGCAACGGGATGGCCGGTCCAACCGTCGGTCCGATCCTCGATCGGCTCGGGCTCGACCTCGTCCCCGCCTACTGGACCCCGGACGGCAATTTCCCCGACCACGAGCCCAACCCGCTGCTGCCCGAGAATCGCGAGTCGATCATCGCCGCGGTCCGCGCGAACGGTGCCGACCTCGGCATCGCATTCGATGGCGACGCCGACCGCTGCTTCTTCATCGACGAGACCGGAGAGTTCATCGCCGGCGACTTCATCACCGCACTGCTCGCCCGTTCGCTGCTCCGCACCCACCCGGGCGAAGCGATCCTCTACGACCTGCGCGCCAGCCGAGCGGTCGCCGACTCGGTCGAGGCGGCCGGCGGCCGCGCCTATCGCAACCGCGTCGGGCACGCGTTCTTCAAGCTGCGAATGCGCAAGGAGGGGTCGCTGTTCGGCGGCGAGGTCTCGGGCCACTACTACTTCCGCGACTTCTACTGCGCCGACTCGGGCACGATCCCGGCGCTGCTCATGCTCGAGCTCTGTTCGCGCGAGCGCCGGCCGCTGTCGGAGCTGTTGGCCCCCTACCGCGAGCGCTACTTCATCTCGGGCGAGATCAACAGCGAGGTGGCCGACCCGCAGGCCAAGATGGCGGCGCTCGCCGAGCACTACGCCGATGCTCGCCAGGACACCCTCGACGGGATCTCGATCGACTACGACGACTGGCACTTCAACGTGCGCCCGTCCAACACCGAGCCGCTGCTGCGGCTGTGCCTCGAGTCGCTCGTCTCGCACGCGGACATGGAGCGCCGGCGTGACGAGGTGCTCGGATTGATTCGCAGCTGAGCGCGGGCTGCCACGCTCAACGGGGCGGTCGCCCGTCGTCCAGCTCGGCGAGGTGATCGACGTTCGCGCGGTCGGACTGCTCCGTGCTCGCCGCCGTCGCGAACCACGCGTCGAGGATCTCCCCGAGCACCCCTTCGCCGACGGCGCGCAGGCTCAGGGCCAGCACGTTGGCGTCGTTCCAGCGCCGCGCGCCCGCCGCCGTCACGGCGTCCCCGCAGAGCGCCGCGCGGATGCCGGCGACCTTGTTGGCGGCGATCGCCGCGCCCGTCCCGGTCCAGCAGCACACGATCGCCTGGTCGGCGCGCCCCGCCACGACGTCCTCGGCTGCCGCGGCCGAGCCCCACGCCCAATCCGCGCGGGCGCCGTCGAGCAGTGCGCCGTGAAACAGCGGCTCGTGTCCGCGCGCGAGCAGTTCCTCGATCAGGAACTGAGCCAGTGCCGAGCGCTCATCCGCGGCCACCGCGACCCGCATCGACGCAGTATCACAGCTGGTCGAGCAGCCATCGGTGCAGCCGCTGCTCGCCGGTCAGCTCGGGATGAAACGCGACCGCCAGGATCCTGCCTGCCGCGACGGCGACCGGATGCCCGTCGACCGCGGCGAGGACCTCCACCGCCGGTCCGTGCTCGGCCACCCACGGCGCGCGGATGAAGACTCCGTGAAACTCGGCGTCAAAGCCGGCCAGCGCCACGCCGCCCTCGAAGCTGCGCACCTGGCGGCCAAACGCGTTGCGCTCGCAGCGCATGTCGAGGACGCCGAGATGGTCGCGGTCGAGCAGGATCATCCCCGCGCAGGTACCGAGCACGGGCACGCGCGCCGCCAGTTCGCGCAGCGGCTCGGCGAGTGCCTCGCGGGCGATCCCGAGCATCATCGTCGTCGACTCCCCGCCCGGCAGCACGAGCGCAGCGAGGCCGTCGAGGTCGGCGCGCACGCGGACGTCACGGACCGTGGCTCCGAGCTCACGCAGCAGCGCGCCGTGCGCCTCGAAGTCGCCCTGCAGCGCGAGCACGCCCACGACGGGGCCGGTCGATTCGCTCACCGCGTCCCGCCGGAGGTACTACCAGCCGCGCTGGGCCAGCAACTGCTCGTCCGGGAGCGTGCGCGACTCGATGCTTGCCATCGCGGCGCCAAGGCCCGTCGACGCCGCCGCGACGCGTGCCGGGTCGGCGAAGTTGGTCGTCGCCTCGACGATCGCGGCAGCCCGGGCCGCCGGATCCTCCGACTTGAAGATCCCGGAGCCCACGAACACTCCCTCGGCGCCGAGTTGCATCACCAGCGAGGCGTCGGCCGGCGTCGCGATCCCCCCGGCGCAGAACATCACCACCGGCAGCCGTCCGGCGCTCGCGACCGAGCGCACCAGCTCAAGCGGCGCCGCGAGCTCCTTCGCCGCGGTCGCGAGCTCGCCCGAGTCGAGCGTGCCCAGGCGGCGGATCTCGCCGCCGATGGCGCGCAGGTGGCGCACCGCTTCGACGATGTCGCCGGTACCCGCCTCACCCTTCGAGCGGATCATCGCCGCACCTTCGCCGATCCGGCGCAGGGCCTCACCGAGGTTCGTCGCGCCGCAGACGAACGGCACGCCGAAGCCCCATTTGTCGATGTGATTGGCCTCATCGGCCGGCGTCAGCACCTCGGACTCGTCGATGTAGTCCACCTCGAGCGCCTGGAGCACCTGTGCCTCGGCGAAATGCCCGATCCGGGCCTTGGCCATCACCGGGATCGACACCGCGTCCTGGATCGCGCGGATCATCGTCGGGTCCGACATTCGCGCGACCCCGCCGTCGCGTCGGATGTCAGCGGGAACGCGCTCGAGCGCCATCACCGCGCACGCGCCGGCCTCCTGCGCGATCACCGCCTGCTCCGGCGTGACCACGTCCATGATCACGCCGCCCTTCAGCATCTCGGCCAGGCCGGCCTTGACGCGGAATGTCGCCTCGTCGCGCATCCGCCAATTCTACGGGCAGCGACCTACTTCAGGCGGAACGCCTTGATCCGGTCCGCGTACTGCTCCTCGTCGCGCGAGTACACGCCGTAGGCGAGCGCCTGCAGCATGCTCAGCAGGGCCGTGTGCGAGCGAACGTACGCGGGGCTGTTGGATGAGTAGTACAGCTTGATCTGGGCGAGCTTGGCGACCTCTGAGAGGGTCGCGTCGGTGATCGCCATCGTCAGCGCCTTGCGGTGACGCGCCAGTTTCATCGCGCGCACCACGAGGGCGTGCGGGCGACCCGCCGACAGTGCGATGACCAACGTTTCCGAGTCGATTCGACCGAGCCGGCTGAGGGCCTCCTGGGAGGGGCTGGCCACCAGTTCGGCGCGCAGGTCCAGGAGCATCAGCAGATGGCGGAGGTAGCTCGCGAAGAACGCCATCTGGTCGGTGCCGGCGATGACGATCCGGTCGGCCCCGGCGATCGCCCCGATCGCCCGCTCGATCGTCGCTCGGCTGGCCTTGCGCGCGCTCTCTTCGACATTCGCATGGTCGGCGGCGATCGAGGTCTCGAATTCGGTGCGCTCGATTGAGAACAACGGCGAGGACACGTCGGCCGCCGCGCCGTGGGCGCGCTTGTACTCCTCGCGCGCCGCGCGCTGCAGCTCGGGAAAGCCCTCGAAGCCGAGCGCCTGCGAAAAGCGCACGACCGTCGAGCTCGAGGTGTTGGCACGGCGCGCCAGCTCCTCGGCGGTCTGGAAGGCGGCCTCATCGAGATGATCGATGATGTACTGGGCGACGTCCTTCTGCGAGCGGGAGCACTCGTCGAAGCGCGACTGAATGTAGCCCGAGAGCGTCTGTGGCTCCGTGCCGTGCCCGTTGGTTGGAGCGATCTCCCCGGCTTCTCTCTTCATCAGTGTGGTTGTCATTCGACGATCCGTTTCCCACTTCCTCCAACGCTTGACGTGATCCGTGGTCACCGTGACCACGTAACTACGCTTCGCAACGATGGTTCGCCGCGCCCGCCCACTCCCCTGCTCAGCGTCGGCGAGATGAGGATCGCGATCGTCGGCGGCGGCGTCGCCGGCCTGGTCGCGGCGCACCGCCTGCATCGACGCCACGAGATCACGCTGTTCGAGGCCGAGGGTCATCTCGGCGGGCACGCCAACACGATCACCGTCGAGCGTGAGAGCGGGACCTGGCATATCGACACCGGCTTCGTGGTCCTCAACGACCGCAACTACCCGCGCTTTCGCGAACTGCTGCGGAGCGCCGGCGTCGCCCTCCAGGCAAGCCACATGGGCTTCTCGGTGAAGGGCGAAGACGAGGACTTCGAGTATGCGGGCACACCGCGGGGCCTGTTCTGCCAGCGCGCGAACCTGCACCGTGCCGAGTTCTGGCGGATGATCGCCGATCTGCTGCGCTTCAATCGCGAACTGCGAGCGATCGTGGCCGGCGGCGCTGCCGAGGACCGCTCGCTCGCGCAGTTCGTCCGCGACGGCGGCTACTCCCGCTGGTTCGTCGAGCGGCTGATCGTGCCCCAGGCCTCGGCGGTCTGGTCGGCCGACCCCGCGCAGATGTGGAGCTTTCCCGTGCGCTTCCTCGCCGAGTTCTTCGCCAACCATGGGATGCTCGGGTTTCGCGACCGCCCGCGATGGCAGACCGTGACCGGCGGCGCCCACCGCTACGTCGACGCGCTCAGCAGGCCATTCGCCGACCGGATCCGCCTCGGCGCGCCGGTCGAGTCGGTGCGGCGCGACGGCGACGGCGTGACCCTGCGCCTGCGGGGAGGGCAGACCGAGCGCTGCGACGAGGTCATCCTCGCGTGTCACGCCGATCAGGCGCTGGCGATGCTCGGCGACGCGTCGCCGCTCGAGCACGAGCTCCTCGGCGCGTTCACCTACCAGCGCAACGAGGCCACGCTGCACACCGACGACGCGCTGCTCCCGCGCCGCCCGGCGGCGCGCCAGGCGTGGAATTTCCACCTGTTCGCGCAGCCGCGACCGATCACGACGGTCACCTATTACATGAATCACCTCCAGCGATTGAACGCTCCGGAGGCTTTCTGCGTATCACTGAACATGACCGACCGCATCGACCCCGCGCGGATCATCAGCACGATCAGCTACGCGCACCCCGTCTTCACCGGCGCGGCCGTTGGCGCACAGGCCCGCTGGAGCGAGATCTCCGGCGGCCGACGAACACGCTACTGTGGCGCCTACTGGGGTTGGGGATTCCACGAGGACGGCGTCGTCTCGGCGTTACGTGCGGTCGAGGGGCTGTGAGTCGATGTCAGCGAGCTGCGTCTATGAGGGCTGGGTCCGCCATCGTCGGTACGGCACGGTCGCGCACGAGCTCAGGACGAAGCTGTTCATGCTGTACCTCGATCTCGACGAGTTGCCGGCGCTGTTCGACGGCTACCGGCTCGCTTCGGGGCGCCGTCGCGCCGTCGCCGAGTTCCGGCGCGCGGACTATCTCGGCGACCCCCGGCGCCCGCTCGCCGGCGAGATCCGCGAGCTGGTCGCGGCGCGCACCGGCCGGCGGCCATGCGGGCCGATCCGTCTGCTCACCAACCTGCGCTACTTCGGGTACTGCTTCAACCCGGTCAGCTTCTACTACTGCTTCGACGCCTCGGGAGATCGTGTCGAGACGATCGTCGCCGAGGTGACCAACACGCCCTGGGGCGAGCGTCACGCCTACGTGCTTACGCCGGCCGGGGAGCGAGCGGCCGCATCGATCATGTGTGGACGCTTTGCAAAGGAGTTCCACGTGTCTCCGTTCATGGGTATGGATCTCACCTACGCGTGGCGCATGACTGAGCCCGGCAGCCGCCTGATCGTGCATATCGACAGCGAGCGCGCCGATACCGTCGCCTTTGACGCGACGCTGTCGCTTGAGCGCCACGCGCTGTCGCCCGCACGCCTGCGCCGGCTGCTCGCCACACACCCGCTGCTCACCATGCGGATCGTGCGCCAGATCTACAGCAACGGACTGCGACTGCGTTTCAAGGGAGCCCGCTACTTCCCCAATCCGAGCGGTGCGCCGCTGCTCGGCCGCGCTCGCCGCGAGCACGCACGGGCTTCCCGCGAGCGGGCGGTGCTCCGATGAGCGGCCGGCTCGGCCGGGCGGTCGTACTGACGCTGCTGCGCCAGACCAAGCACGGCACGTTGACGGTCGCCGACGGCGCCGGTCGCCATAGCTTCGGCGTCGCGACGCCCGGCGGCCCGGCGGTCGAGCTCGAGGTCCACGACCGCCGGTTCTACGGCGCCCTGCTGCGCGGATCGTTGGGCCTCAGCAAGGCCTACGTCGAAGGCTGGTTCGAATGCGCCGACCTTCCCGAGCTTGCCCGCCTGGCGGCGCTGAACATGCCCCAGCTCGATCGCTGGCGGCGGGCGTTTCGGCCGCTCGCGGCGATCCCGCAAGGCGTCTTGCACCGGCTCGAGCGCAATACACCCGCGCGCGCGCGGCGCCAGATCGCCGCTCACTACGACCTTGGCAACGACCTCTTCAGCCTGATGCTGGACGAGACGATGATGTATTCATGCGCGATCTTCGAGGATCCCGACGCTTCGTTGCACGATGCGCAAATCGCGAAGCTCGAGCGAATCTGTCGCAAGCTCGACATCCGCGCGGAGGATCACGTGCTCGAGATCGGCACGGGCTGGGGTGGCTTTGCGATCTATGCCGCCTCGCGCTACGGCTGCCACGTGACCACGACGACCATTTCGGCCCAGCAGTACGCGCTCGCCGAGCAGCGGGTCAGGGCGGCCAACGTCACCGACCGCGTGACGCTGCTGCTCCAGGACTACCGCGACCTCGACGGGACCTACGACAAGCTCGTCTCGATCGAGATGATCGAGGCGGTCGGCTGGCAGTTCTTCGACACCTTCTTCGCGCACTGCGCGCGGCTGCTGCGACCCGGCGGCGCGATGCTGCTGCAGGCGATCACGATCGACGCGCGCGCCTACGCGGTCGAGAAGGCCAAGCGCAGCTTTGCCAACACGCACATCTTCCCCGGCGGCTGCCTGCCGTCGCTCGAGGTGATCTCACGCTCGATCTCGCGCGTCACCGACCTGCGGGCCGTGCATCTCGAGGACATCACCGCGCACTACGTCAAGACGCTGCGCTGCTGGCGCGAGAACTTCCTCGCACAGCTCGAGCGGGTTCGCTCGCTTGGCTACGACGGGCGCTTCCAGCGCACCTGGGAGCTCTACCTGGCCTACTGCGAAGGTGGCTTCGGCGGCGGCCGGATCAGCGACGTGCAGCTGCTGCTCGCCAAGCCCGGGTATCAGCCCGCGATCGCAGGCGAGGGCGACTGATGCGCGGTCGGCCCAGATCAGGCGGCCATGGGTATTCGCCGCAATCGGGTGCAAATCCTTCACATGCGTGTATACAATCGCGCCCCAATGCGTGCGCTTGGGCGAGGTACGGCGTGATTGCACGCCGTACGCGAGCGGTTGCCGTGGTCGCAACCGCGTTGTTGGCCTGCTCGACGGGGCTGGCCGCGGCCAGCCAGAAGCGGCACGCGACACCACGGTCGGTGACGACCTCAGTCAGCCGGGCGGTGACGACGCCGGGGACCTATCTCGTCGTCGTGACCGTGCGTGCGATCAAGCATCCGGAGGTGGTCAGTGTCTACCTCGCCGGCCAGTCGCCACGCAAGCTCCACGCCCACCCGCACGCGGCGGCAAAGCTGCGCTACCGCCTCAACCTCACGAGCACGAAGCTCGCGGTCCGCGCCGTCAGCGGCGCCCCCGCCGTCCACCTGACGATGAGGCTGACGCTCAAGAAGCCGGCCACGACGGGCACGACGGCTGCGACCACGCCGCCGCCGGTGGCAGCACCCGCACCGCCGCCGCCGGCTCCGGCGCCGGTGACCCCGCCGCAGGTGACCAACCCGTACACGACGCTCAAATGGTCGGATGACTTCAGCGGCGCGGCCGGCTCGCCTCCGGACCCCACCAAGTGGACCGCCGCGGGCAACAGCGGGTGCGGCGGCAGCACGCCGACCAGCAACAGCGCGGCCAACGCGACGCTCGACGGCAGCGGCCACCTGGTGATCACCGGGAACCCGGACGGGTCCTCGGCCCAGCTCGACACGGCCGGCAGTTTCTCGGCCGGCCCCTACGGCAGCGTGCAGGCGAGCATCGAGCTGCCGGTGGGCGCCGGGCTGTGCTCGGCCTTCTGGATGGTCGGCGATGGCGGTGCCAACCCGCCGAGCCAGCCCGCCTCATGCTGGCCCAAGTGCGGCGAGGTGGACATCCTCGAGGCGCTCGGGCAGCTCCCGAATGTCGCGATCTTCACGCTCCACGGGCCGACCAACGTCCCGTCGCAGCAGAGCAACTTCCAGCAGTACGAGTACGACCAGTATGGGCTCCCGGACCTCACCGCCGGCTTCCATACCTACGGCGTGATCTGGACCCCGGACTCGTTCACGTGGACCGTCGACGGCGTCGCCTACGCGACGGAGACCAGGGCGGCGCTCGAGGCGGCCAACGGCCCGGCGGCCTGGGCCGGGGTGTACGACCAGCCGTTCCACATCATCCTTGACCTCGCCGTCGGCAACTGGCAGGAACCCGCGAACCTGACCGCGCCGGCAAAGTTGCTCGTCGATTGGGTGCGCGTGTACCAATGAGCTTGCGCCGCCCGGCTCATGCCACGCGCCGCGCCATGGCGCGGTGCGTAGGGGTGATCGCCGTGCTCGCGAGCACCGCCGCAGTTGCGAGCACCGCCGCCGCGCCGAGCCTCGCGGCGGGTGGCTCGGCGAGTCCGGCGCCGACCCGGACCGCCACGACGATCCGCCACGAGCGGGTGGGTTCATGGGGAACCTACGCCGTCGTCGTGTCCGTGCCGGCGACGCCGGTGCCGGAGTTGATCGACGTCTTTGCCGGCACCCATGTCCAACGACACGTGCAGGTGTCGAAGACGCAGGGAGCCGTGCTCGCGTTCTCGCTGCGCGTCCGCAGCAAGACCTTCACCGTGCGCGTGGTCGGTCCCCAGCCGGTCCGCTTCAGCGTCGCCTCGGCGCGCCAGGCGACGGCTGCCGGACCGACCTCGCAGACCGGACCGACCGGACCGACGTCGTCAACCGGCCCCACGGGCGTCACCGGTCCGACCTCGCCGGTCGCGCCGGCCACCGGTCCCTACACCAAGCTCGTCTTCTCCGACGAGTTCACCGGGCCGGCCGGGACCGCCCCGGATCCCACGAGATGGACGGCGGATTCCGGCGGCGGGTGCGGCGTCGGGACGCTGTCGACGAATACCACCAGCCCCGCCAACGCGGCGCTCGATGGCGCCGGGCAGCTCGCCATCAACGCGCTCGGACCGACCGCGGCCCCGCCCTACAGCACGGCCCAACTCGACACCGCCGGGCATTTCTCGTTCACCTACGGACGCATCGAAGCGCGGATCGACATGCCGCCGGGACAGGGGCTGTGCTCCGCCTTCTGGCTGCTGGCCGACGACGCCCCCGGCCTCAGCTGGCCCAACGGCGGCGAGGTCGACGTGATGGAGGCGATCGGCGACATCCCGACCCAGGCCAATGCCTTCCTCCACGGTCCGATGACCGGCGACCCCAACTACCAGCAGTGGTCGGCAACGCTGCAGGGGGACACGCCGCTGGCCGGCGGCTTCCACACCTACGGGCTGATCTGGAGGCCCAACTCGATGACCTGGACCTTCGACGGCGTGCCGTATGCGAGGGCGACCCCGAAGAGTCTGCTGCCCAGCGCGCGCTGGGCCTACAACGGTCACCCGTTCCACATCATCTTCGACCTCGCCGTCGGCGGCTGGCCGGGCAATCCGAATGCCGCCACGAGATTCCCCGCCTCGATGCGCATCGACTGGGTGCACGTCTACCAATGATCGGCGCGCGCCCGGCAACGAGCCGTCGAGCGGATCCCGGCCACGCGCCCGTGTGCCCAGCCGGGTGACCGCGAACGAGCCGTCCATCTCGGTCATCGTCTGCGCCTATACGCTCGAGCGCTGGGACAACCTCGTCGACGTCGTCGAATCGGTGCTCGCGCAGACCCGCCCCGCCCTCGAGACGATCGTGGTGATCGACGGCAACGACGAGCTCGCGAGGCGCGCCCACGAGGCGTTTGCCGACGCGGTGGTGCTGGCCAACGCGCACGAGCAGGGCCTGTCCGGCGGACGACGCACCGGGTCCGAGCGAGCCCGTGGCGAGGTCGTCGCGTTCATCGACGACGACGCGGTCGCCGACCCCGACTGGCTCGAACAGCTCAGCGGCGCCTATCGCGACCCGAACGTGCTCGGCGTCGGTGGGGTCATCGAGCCGCTCTGGGAGCAGCCGCCGCCGCGCTGGTTCCCGGCGGAGTTCAACTGGGTCGTCGGGTGCACCTACGCCGGCATGCCCGTGCAACGCGACCGGATTCGCAACCCGATCGGCGCGAACATGTCGGTGCGCGCCACGGTGCTCGCGCGGACCGGGGCGTTCGATCCGCGGCTCGGTCGCGTTCCCGGTCGCAAGGCGGTGTCGGGCGCCGCGGAGGAGACCGAGTTCTGCGTCCGCGCGTCGCAGCTGCACCCCGGCCACTACTGGATCTATGAGCCGCGCGCCCGCGTTCGCCACCACGTCCCGCCGCAACGCGCGACCGTGCGCTACTTCGTCCGCCGCTGTGTCGTGGAGGGGACCTCGAAGGCGATGCTCGCACACGTCGCCGGCGCCGATGACGGGCTGCGCACCGAGCGCCGGTACGTGCGCTCGGTGCTTCCGCGCGCGGTCTTCCGCGACCTGGCGGCCGGCATCCGCGGGCGCCCGGACGGCCTCGCGCGGGCCGCCGCCATCGTCGTCGGTCTCGCCATCACCACCGGCGCCTACGTGTGTACACTCGCCGGTCTGAGACGATCGGCCGACAAGAGCGCCCCTCGCCCGCCGCGATGACCGTCGAGCGCGACCGGCCCCCCGCCGACGCGGCGGGGATCCCAGTGTTGCTCTACCACTCCGTGGCGGATGTTCCGCCGGCCGGCCAGCAGCAGCAGTTCACGGTGACGCCGGCGCAGTTCGCCGAGCACGTGGCGATGATCGCCGCGAGCGGCCGCACGGCGATGACCATTTCGCAGCTCGCGAGCGCGCTGAGCGGCCACCGCGCGCTCCCCCAGCGCCCGGTGGCCGTCACCTTCGACGACGGCTTCGACGACACCCCACCGGCGGTGTTGCGACTGCGGGCGGCCGGCATCTCGAGCACGGTGTACGTGACGACCGGCAACATCGGAACGCCCCGCGGGATCTCGCCGGTCGGGCTGGCGGCGCTCGTCGGCGCCGGCGCCGAGGTCGGAGCGCACACGGTGTCCCACCCCCACCTTGACGAGCTGCCGGCGCGAGCTGCCGCCAGCGAGATCAGCGACTCGCGCCGCCAGCTCGAGGAGCACCTCGGCAGCACCGTCGCAACCTTCGCGTACCCGCACGGCGACCACGGCCGGCGCGTGCGCGCCGCGGTCATCGCGGCCGGCTTCACCTCGGCGGCGGCGGTCAAGAACGCGCTCTCGCACCGCGGCGACGACCCGTTCGCGATCGCCCGCTGGACCGTCATGCACGAAACGAGCACCGAGCAGCTCGCCAGGATCCTGGCGGGCGACGGAGCACCGCTGGCGTGGGCGCGCGAGCGCTTGCGCACGCGTGCCTACCGCGAGGCGCGGCGGATGCGCCGCCGGTGGCGCTCGATTGCCGCAGCCGGCGCGGAGCGGCGGCGCTGAGCATGGCGGCGGCCGGTGGCGAACCGCGGGCGCCGGTTGCCGTTCGCATCGTCGAGCTCGACACCCCCGGCGACCTTGACCTGACACGCGAGCAGGAGCCCTACCGCGGAGCGCTGCTGATCGGGCTGCGGAATGGCGCGCCGGTGGGTACGGCGTCGACCTCGCTGGCCGGCAGAGCGCTGCTGCCGGCCGCGACGATCGCAGCCCTGTTCGCCGACGCTGCGCCGGGCCGTGGCGCCGAGCTCGCGCCGCCGGCTCCGCTGCCGACGGTCAGCGTCGTCGTGACGACCTGTGCGCAGGAGCAATCGACCGCCGAGGCCGTTGCGTCGGTGCTCGCGTGCGAGCCGGCGCCGCTCGAGGTCATCGTCGTCGAGAACCGGCCGGCGCGTTCGCGTGTCGCGGCGATGCTCCGTGAGCGCTTCCCGGCCGATGGCCGCGTGCGGTGCGTCGAGGAGCCGCACGTGGGGCTGTCGTCGGCCCGCAACGCCGGCCTGTGGGCCGCCGAGGGCGATGTCGTCGCGTTCACCGACGACGACGTGATCGTCGACCATCGCTGGATCGGGCGGATCGCCCGGGCGTTCGCGGAGGAGCCCGACGCGGCGTGCGTCACCGGGCTGATCGTTCCCGGCGACCTGAACACCCCGACGCAGTTGTTGATGGAGCAGTTTGCCGGGTTCGGCAAGGGCTTCGAGCGGCGCGTCCACCGCCTGAGTGCTCCGAGCTCACCGCTCGCTCCGTTCGCCGCCGGCGAGTTCGGCTCCGGCGCCTGCACCGCGTTGCGCCGCGAGGCCGGGCGCGCACTGGGCGGGTTCGATCCGGCGCTCGGCGCCGGTACGGCCAGCCGCGGCGGTGAGGATCTCGACCTGTTCGTCCGCGTCTTGCTCGCCGGCCATGCGATCGTGTACGAGCCGGCGGCGATGCTCTCGCACCGCCATCCCGATGAGGACCGGCGGCTGCGCAACGAGATCTTCAGCTACGGCGTCGGACTGGTGGCAATGATCACCAAGCAGGCGCTCGACGGCCAGGCGCTGGCGATCGCCCGCCGCATCCCCCTCGCGCTGCGCCACCTCCGCGACCCCGCGTCACGCAAGAACGTTCGCAAGGCGCCCGAGTATCCGCGCAGCTTTGACTGGATCGAGCGAGCCGGCATGGTCGTCGGACCGTTCGCCTACCTGCGCAGCCGACGACACGAGCGACGGCTCGCCGCCGCCTCCGCGACGGGGCCGGCCACGGCCGCTCCAGGTCGCTGAAACGGCCGGTTTTCGCCCCCTCGGCCATACGTCCAGGGCGCCGCCGGGGCTCTGGATCATCGGTCGGATGCGCGCTGGACGGTCAAGCCCGGCGACTTCGATGCCGAACTAACGCATATGAGCGCAACGATGGCACTCTCACCGCACGGCCTGCTCAGGCATCGTGCCCTCGGTACCGAAGCGGTGTACCGGGTGATCGACGTCGCCGACCAGCTGGTTTCGGTCGAGGTCGTCGAGGCGCCGGGACTCGAACAGGGCACCTGCTTCCAGATCACGCGCCGCGCGGCCAAGGCGATGCAGTACACCCGCGGCGACGCGGTCGCCGAGCCGAGCACCCCGTACTCGCCGTTTCGCGCGTACGACATGCGCCGCCGGCTCGCGCGCTGAGCGCCGGCCGAGCCGCTCCCAGCGACACATCGGTCGGCCGGTCCGCGAGAGCGCTCCGGCCCGAGCCCGTCCGCCGACGCCCACCCCCACGACACGCCGGTGGGCAGATGCCTCACCGGCGTTGACGCGCGCCGTCGGCCGCCGCCAAGCCGTCACAATGCCCGCGGAGGCCACCGGGTGCGCGCGCGTCAAACGTGCGACATCATCCAGTGACACGCAGTGCCCGAGGGAGCGAACGCCCCGATCTCGCTCATACTGACGGCGCAGATGGTCGCGGGTGGTTGACACGAGTTGTCCCGCGGCGCAGTGCCTGACCCCGAGCCCGACACTTGGACCACCACCCCACCGACGATCCGCTCGCCGACGCTGAAGCTCTGGCGAGGCGGCGCTCCGCCGAGAGCCGCCTCGTGTTCAGCGCGCTCGCTGCGCTATCCCTGCTCGTGCTCGCCGCCGGGTATCTCGTCGGTGCCGAGGCCCCGCGCCTGATCGGCGTGATCGGAGCGCTGATCGCCGGCGTCGGTGCGGCGCCGCTGCAGCTCTCGGACCGGCCGACGTTCATCGAGCGGATCGGGGTCGCCGTGATGTTTGCCCTCGCCCTCGCAACGCTGATCGGCAGCGTGATGGTGCTTGTGCCGCTGTGGCACCCCCTCATCGCGGCGCTCCTCGTCGGTCTCGCGGCCGCGCGAGCCCATATGATCGGGACGCAGAGCGCGCTCGACGAGCTGCGGGAGCTCGCGCCCCGGAGCCGGCGTCGCCCGCTCGCCGAACGCGGGGTTGCAAGACGGCTGGCGGCCGTCTCCCCGTCAGCGGCGTGCACCGTGGTGGGCACCGTGCTGTGGCTCTCGGCGGCGGTGAGCGAGGGCCATCTGGTCCCCGGCGTCGCCGGCTTCCTGCCTCACATCTCCTACCTCTGGTACGCCGGCGTGGTTCTGCTGATGGTCGCGATCGCGCTCGCCGGGAAGGAGCGCGAGCCGCACGTCGCGATCGCCGTCCTGCTGCTGATCGCTGCGGTGACGGTCACTCCGGCGCTGATCTACGGGGCGCCCCGCTCGCAGACCGCGGTGAAGCACGTCGTGCTCGTCCAGCACATCCTTGCCGCCCACCACCTGCACACGCTCGACTCGATCTACTACACCTACTCGGGCTTCTTCTCGGCGATGGCCTGGCTGTGCCGCGTGGCCGACGTCGGCAACCCGCTCGGCCTGGCGACGTACTGGCCGGCGCTGATCGGAGTGGCCGGCGCCGTGGAGTTGCGCTTCCTGCTCGGGCGACTGATCAGCTCCGGCTACCGCTGCTGGGTCGGCGTCACGATCGCGGTCCTCGTCAACGCCGTCGGGCAGGATTACTTCTCGCCGCAGTCAGTCGGCTACGTCATCGCGCTGTGCGTGTTCGCGCTGGTCATCGTCGGTGCCGGCAGCGGCCCGGTCACGCCGCGGGCCAGGCTGGCGCTGCTGGTGGTGGCGGGCTGCTCGCTCGCGGTCACCCACGAGCTCAGCCCCTACATCGCCGGCGGCGTGCTGGTGACCCTCGCGTTGTTCCGGCTGGTGCGGCCGGCCTGGGCCGCCGCGACGATGCTCGTTCCGGCGGGCCTGTGGGCCCTGCTCAACGCCAAGGCGCTCTCGGGCTTCATCTCGCTCTCGGCGCTCGGCAACCTGTCCAACTTCCGCCCGCCATCGACGCCGTCGGCGCCCGGTCTTTCGCGCGCCCCGATCGTCGGCGACAGCTCGCACGCTCTCGCCGTCGGGCTGCTGATCCTCGTGGCCCTCGCGCTGATCGGCCTCGCGCGCAACGCGCGCCGGGCGAGCGCCTGGGGATTCATGCTGGCCGCGGGGCTCGGGCTGGTCTTCATCTCGATCAACCCCTACGGCAGCGAGGGTATTTTCCGTGCTGCGCTGTTCGGGATTCCCTGGCTGACGATCGTCGGGCTCGCGTCGGTGCGCAAGCCGCCGTGGCGCTGGGCCGGATTTCTCGTGATGGGCATCGTGCTGCTCGGAACGTTCCTGGTCGCCCAGTTCGGCTTGGATCAGACCAACGTCGCCAGGCGCCCGGACATCGCGGCGCTGTATGCGTTCATCGCGCACGCGCCGCCGCGGTCCTATCGGCTTGAGCTGGGCGACGGGGATCTGCCGCTGACGCTCGACCCGACGATCCACAACCTGGTCTGGGACCCGCTGTGGGACCCGAAGAACAAGGCCGAGCTCGCTGCCCATTCGGTCCGCCCCCCCACGAGCGCCGACTTCACCCAGCTCACCGAGAACTACATCGCCTACGCGCACAATGTCGGCAAGACACCGCCGCGCGACCTGTTCGTCGTCTGGGCTCCGGTGGTCGCCCAGTACCAGGTCGAGTACGCCGTGCAGACGATGGCCAACGCACTCGAATGGCGAAACCTGTTCCTCGCCAGCCCGCGCTGGAAGGTCATCTTCAGCAGCGACGGGAGCTATCTGTTCCGCTACGTGCCGACCGCGTAGAGCGCGAGCCGGCGCCCGGGGTCAGCGGCGGGCGTTGGCCCAGCCGACGGCCCGCAACAGGAGGTTCTCCTTGCCCGGGGAGATCAGTCGCTGGAGCACCACTCCGAACACCGCCAGGCTG
The DNA here is from genome assembly GCA_035535075.1 of Solirubrobacteraceae bacterium. Taxonomy (GTDB): domain Bacteria; phylum Actinomycetota; class Thermoleophilia; order Solirubrobacterales; family Solirubrobacteraceae; genus Palsa-513. Next base: position 11,649 of record DATLQS010000090.1, on the reverse strand, counting down.
ATCAGGGTGGCCAGGACCCGCGCGACGGCGAACACCCCGTGCGACGGAACCGCGGTGGCCGCGGCGGCGACCACCACGGCCGCCGCGCAGCTCATCATCCGCCGCAGCGGCGGCCGTCGCAGGTGGCGGATGCGCCGCGCGAAGCGCACGACCAGGCTGTGCAGCAGCATGTAGGCGATCAGGGTCGACAGCGCCGACCCCTCGACGCCCCAGACCGGCACGAGCGCGATGTTGAGGGCGATGTTGACGAGCGCGCTGGAGACCACGCAGACGGCGACGGGGCCGGTCCTGCCCGAGATCAGCAGCACGCGGTTCGCGGCGAAGAACCCGGCCATCGGGAACCCGCCCACGCTGATCGTGACGACCACGAAGACGAGCCCGGCCGGGTGAAACTCGGGGCGCAGCCAGAGCGACAGGATCAGCGGCGCGCTGAAGCTGAGCGCCAGCACCGCCGGAATCAGCAGACCGTAGAGGGCATCGCGGCTGTCGGCGAGCAGTTTCGAGAGCATCGTGTCGTTGGCGAGCGCGAAGAACCGCGGCAGCCAGACCGTGTCGAGCAGCCCCAGCAGCAGGATCGGGACCGACGCGATGTTGTAGACGGCGCCGTAGCGCGCGACCTGCAGATGCATCGCCTGCGGTAGATCGTGGTTGATGATCAGCCGATCGGAGGCGGTGAGCAGGAAGCCGGCGATCGCCGCGGGAACCAGCGCCCCGGAGTACTTCAGCGTGTCGCGCACCAGCTTGAGGTGGCGGCGCCTGATCGGCAGCGGGCGCGTCAGATACAGCCCCAGGAGCATCGCCACCCCCTGCGTCAGCATCTCTCCGAGCACGAACTCGGTGGCCGTGCGCCGGACGAAGACGATCAGCACGACGCCGACGCCGACCGCCACGACCGACTGCATCAGGCTGACGAGGCCGTAGGCGACCAGCATGTCGCGGCTGCGTAGCAGGGCCAGCGCGGAGAACGTCACGGCGCTCAGCGCCGCCCAGATGACCGCGTAATGCAGGACCGGGCTGAACTTGCCGAGACCGACCGCGCCGGACCAGAACGGACCGGTCGCCATCGCGACGACGAGGGTGATCGTCGCGGTGATGACCGTCAGCGTGACGATCCGTCGAGCCGCGGCGCCGCCGTCGGCTTCGCTGTAGTTGCGCTGCACCGCGGGCGGCAGGCTGAACACGCCAACCGCCACGAGGACCTGCATCACCGCGAGCGAGGTCGTCACGACGCTGAACCCTGCCCCCAGCAGGCGTGTCGTCACCGGGATTGACAGCGCCGCGACGCCGACCTGAAGCCCCCACACGAGCAGGTAGATCGAGTCGCGCCCGAACAGCCCCTGCATCGCCTTCTCGGTGCCGTCGACCACGTTCGCGCCGGCGGTGCCCTCGAGCGCGGCGGCGAGATCCTCGCCGCCGTCGGCGGCTCCGTTACCGGGTGCGTTGGTGGCCGGGATCACCGGAGGGCGCTTGGAGGTCATGCGACGGTCGGGTCGCACCCGGCGCGGGATTCGACGGCGAGCATGCTGGCTCTCACCCTCTAGGTATCGGCGTGCAACCGGCGATCCTCATGCCCCGAAACGGGCGCCGCGCCAAACGATCAGGTCGCGCTTGCTCACCGGGGCACAGTAGCAATCGCCTCAGGCGTGTCTGCAACGACGATCGCAAGCCGTCGCGATCGATCGCTCGGCGCAATCTTCGCGTGGCTCGAACAAACGTCCAGTCCCCGCGTGGGCGTCGGCCCTTCCGCTCGACGGTCCGCTGAGTAACCGCTCCGCTGGTCGCGCGCAGCATGCCGGCGCCCGAGGGTCTCTGTATGACCCGAGTGCACGGAACCCATGCCGGGCTGTCCCTCCTGGCGGCCGCCTCGGCCCTCGCGTGCTTCGCGAGCCCGGCCGTCGCCGGCGCGCGTCCGCCGACGATCGTGCGTCACGAGCACGTCGGGCGCAGCGGCGTGTACGACGTGCGGATCGCGATCACCGGCTCCGCCGTTCGCAACGTCGTCAGGGTCAGGATCGGCACGCTGTCCCGGGTCGCCACGACCGGCCGCCGCCATCGCCGCGCCAGCGTGCGCGTCGAGCTCGCGATCCGCGGTCGCATGCTCACAATCCGCGCCACCGGCAAACGGCGCATGCCGACCCTCGAGGTCACCGTGCGACGCGTTCGCTCGCTCGCCGCGCCCGTCGCACCCGCCACGCCGGCCCCCAAGACCCGCAGCTCGACGGGTGCGGGCGGCTCCGGGGGTCCGGTCGGGGTCGCTGGCAGCTGGCATTCCATCTTCGCCGACGAGTTCGCCGGCACCACGCTCGACACCGCCAAATGGTCAACGGGCTGGCTCGGCCCGGGCATCACCGCCCCCGTCAACAGCTCCGAGCTCGAGTGCTACGACCCCAACCAGGTCGCCGTGGCGAACGGCGAGCTCGACCTCAGCCTGATCCGCAAGACCGAGAGCTGCGGCGGGCAGAGCCACCCCTACGCCTCCGGCATGGTCAACACCAACGGCAAGTTCAGCTACACCTACGGCTACCTGGAAGCACGCGTCTGGCTGTCCGGCAGCTCGGGCATCAGCAACTGGCCGGCGGTCTGGACCGACGGCCAGAATTGGCCGGCGGACGGCGAACTCGACGTCATGGAGGGCCTCTCAGGCCAAGCGTGCTGGCATTTCCACGATCCCCAGGGCGGCCCGGGCAACTGCTCGACGGCCACCTACGCGGGGGGCTGGCATACCTTCGGCGCCGACTGGGAACCCGGCAGCGTCACCTACTACTACGACGGGGCAAAGGTCGCAACGATCAGCGCGGGCATCACCAGCTCCCCGATGTATGTGATCCTCAACCTCGCCGCCGACAACGGCAACAGCGGGCCGCTGCAGGCTCCCGCCGCGATGCGCGTGGACTACGTCCGCGTCTGGCAGCACTGACCGGCCACCGCCGCACGACAGCGGCCAGCGGCCCGGACCAGATCAGGCTGATCGGGCGTGGGCCGGCCGATCGCCCAGCGTTCGCATCAGCGCTTCGTCGAGGGCGGCGTGGACGTGACGCTGTGCCCACACCGGGCGGAAGATGTGATCCTCGAGCGGAATGCGCTCGAGCCGCAGGTTCGGCCACTCGGCGAGCCGATCGATTCGTCCCTCGTCGATGAGATCCTCGCTGAGCGGCTCGCCGAGCGACAGCAGCAGCAGGGTCTGCACCTCACGGTCGCGCAGCGCTCCGAGGGCGTCGTCGATCGCGTCGCTGAGCCCGGCCAGCGCTCCCTCGTCGCGCCGGGCCGCGCCGACGGCCCTGCGCAGCTTCGTGCGGACCATCCGGCCGATCCGCCCCTGCCCGACCGCGATGCGGGCCACTTCACGCCAGGCACCGGAGCGCAGCAGCGTGCGTGCCCGGCGAGCATCGCGCGCTGCGGCGATCTCCTCGCTCCACACGAACGACCAGAGGTTGACGAGGATCAGCCCTCGCACGCGCTCATCGGCCAGTGCGGCGTGAAAGCCCCAGTACGCCCCTGAGCACAGTCCCCCGACCAGGAAACGGCCGGGGAGGCCGCGTGCTTCGAGCTCGTCGAGCGCCGCGAGCACCTGCTCGGCGATCTCGTGGCGGTAGAACTCGGAGGTCCGGTGGTAGAGGCGCTCGTCCCCATCGGAGTCGCCCAGCCCGACGGCGTCCAGTCGCAGGCTCGGCACTCCCAGGGCCGCCCAGCGGCGCGCGGCCTCGACCCACATGCGATTGGGGCCGATCCGCCGCACCGCGCCGGCGTTGAGCAGGACGGCGCAGATCGTCGCCTGCGAGGCGGGCGTGGCCGTCGGCTGCGCCAACACGCCGGCCAGGCGCTTGCCGTGGTAGTCGAACTCGAACGGCGTCTCGCGGATCGTCGCCTGGCCGACGCGCAGGTCGGCGTGATCGGCGCTCGCCACGTCACGGCGCGACGGCGGCGCGCCACTGTCGGGCGCGGCGGCCGCCGGCTCCGCCGCGAGCCAGGACAGGGTGTACGCGAACACCTCGTGCGGCGTCTCGGCGAACTGCGGGTGGGTCACGAGCCGGCCGTATCCCGGTCCGTCGGCCGTCGTCAGCGCGGCTCCGTCGCGCTCGAAGTACTCACGCAGGCGGCGATCGGACGCGAGCGTGTCGCGCCCGAGCAGCAGCACGCGCCGGCGGGCGGCGGGCGGCAGGCGCAGCGTCGTGAGGTCGAGCTCTGCGAGCTCGCCGACCGTCTCGGCCGACAGCACGAAGCCGGCCACCTCCAGACCGCCGGCGCCGTCCGCCGGCGGATTGCCGTGTTCGGCCTCGCCGGCCTCGCTGGCGGCCATCTGCGCGAAGGCTCGCATCTCCCGCAGGAGCAGGCTCCCGCGGGCGGGCACCGACCAGAGGACCAGATCGTCGATCGGAGCTCCGTCGGCGAGCGCCCGCAGCGCGAGCATCCCGCCGAGGCCGAGGCCGATCGCCACGATGCGTTCACAGTCCTGACTGGCACGCAGCCACTCGGCCGCCCCGGCCACGGCCGCCGTCCAGGCCGCGAGCCGGCCGGGATCCGAGGGCGAGCCGCCGCTGTCGCCGGTCCCCGGTAGATCGAAGCGCAGGGCCGCGTGACCAGCTGCCGCAAGCGTGTCCGCCCATGCGCGCAGGCTACGGTGCGTGCACAGCTCGTCCCAGCCGAATGGCGGGCACAGGACGACGCCGGTGCTCGAGCGGGAGGTCCCCGCCGGCGCATGCACCACCGCGAACACGGGGTCGGGATCAAGCGCCAGGTACAGCGACCGGCCGCGACTCGCGACGAGCGTCTCGACGGCGGTTTCGGGGGCGAGATCAGACATTACCTTCAGCATCGGCGATCGCGACGCGTCCGTTGAGGTTTAGTGCCGTCAGGGCGCCCCGATCGGTCGCGGTATCGCCGGCTCGCCGCGTCAACTCGATGCGCCGCTCGCCGCCAGGCTCGACCGAGAACGCGTCGTCGGACGGATCGAAGCCGGGAACGTGGACCCGTACGCCATGTGCGAAGCGCCGCGTCCGGACCGTCAACACCACACGGTCCTCGGCTGCTGCCGTGAGCGTCGCGGCGAGTCCGAGCCGGGAGGGCTGCTCGCGCAGCAGCGGACGTCCGGCCGGCAGCCGGAAGGACTGCGACAGCAGCTCGCCGCCCTCGCCGGGCCCACGCTCGAGACTGAATACGACGACGTCCTGCGCGGGCGGACCGAAGCGGTAGGCCCACGAGACATCGACGAAGCGGCCGAGCAGCGCCTCGACATCGTGAGCGGTGACGCCGTGGGCGGGGAGCTCGAGCTCGCAGCTCGCCTCCTCGACGCGGACCTCCTGATCGCTGTACAGCGCGACGCGCAGGCGCGCTCGCACGCGCTCGGGACCGTCGTTGGCGACGTGCACGGCGATTCCCGACAATCCCTCGTCGGTGCTCCACACCGCGAGCGGCGCCAGGACCCGCCGGAGATGGTGGTAGGCGACCTTGGGCCGGCCGCGGTGGTCCAGGAGTCCCCAGCCGGCGCCGGGGCGAAGGTCGCGCAGCCACAGGACGAGCCCGCCGCCGCACGGCGATGCGCCGCGGCGCCATTCGCCAAACACCTCGGCCATCACCTCACCGCTCACCGCCCGCGAGAGCTCGAGGTAGCGCTCGGGGTCGGTGCGCCGCAGCTCGGGCGGGTCGACGTCGTAGAGCAGGGCGAGATAGTGGTCGCGCACGTCGTCGAAATCCCATCCGCTGCCGACATCGCGCGGCACCCCGGCCTTCCATCGCGGATCGTGCGCGGCGAGCCCGGCCGGCCCCGCGCCCGCGAGCTCGTCGAGGGTCACCTGGTCGGGCACGTTGGCGAGCGCCAGGCACTCCGCCGCGAAGCGCACGCCGGACCGTCGAGCGTCCTCGAGCGGACGGCGGTAGCCGCCGACACCGTAGTAGTTCGCAACGCCGCGATCGGGCCGGAACGGGAGGTCGCCGCCCCACGGCGCCGAGGGGACATAGACGGCATCGAGCGCGCTGCCGCGAACCAGGTCTGGCAGCAGCTCGCCGAACAGCGGCCCGCCGGCGAGGTCCGGATCGAGTCCGAGCATGGCAACCTGCTGAGCGATCTCACTCGACCCGCACAACACCGCAAGACTCGGGCGGCCGCCGAGCCCTGCGAGCACCTGGAGCACCTCGCGCCTGACCGTTTCGATGAACGCCGGGTCGGCCCCCGGGTAGTCGAGGTTGGCGAACATGAAATCCTGCCAGACGAGGATCCCGAGCTCGTCGCACAGGTCGTGGAACGCGGCCGACTCGTAGGCGGCGGTCCCGGGAATCCGCACCATGTTCATTCCGGCGGCGCGTAGCGACTCCAGCAGCGCCCGCAGCGTCGCCACGGACGGCGCCGGGCCGGTCGCCTCGATCGGGGTCCACACGGCGCCTCGGACGAACACCGGCACGCCGTTCACGCGCAGCTGCAGGCCGTCGGCCTCGAGCCGCTCGCCCCCGGCCAGCTGGCGGAAGCCGATGCGTCCGCAATCGAGGACGACCCGCCCTGCGCCGCCCGCGGCGACGAGCGTCACGGTGTACAGCGCGGCCTCGCCGTGCGTGTGCGGCCACCACAGCGCGACATCGCCGGCGATGACCTCGCCGCGAGCCTCGAGCTCGCCGAGCCCGCCAGATGGAAGGTCGCCGACCTCGGTGAGCTCCAGCTCGCCGCGCCACGGTCCCCCGGGGCCCGCAAGCTCGACGAGCAGCCGCTCGGGTGCCGGTGCTGCCAGGGGTCGCAGGCGGACGACGACCGCGAGCACGCCGGCTCCGTCGACGACGCGTGGCCGCAGCTCGAGGCGTGTGACCACGAGCGCGCGTCGACGCTCGAGGCGCACCGGACGCCATGGCCCGACGATCGGCGGCCCCGGAGCGAAGCCCGGTGCGCGCCCGATCAGCATCGTGCGAAAGAAACGCAGACCACCGTCGGCGACGAGGCGGGTCCGCCAGCGCGCCCGCGGCCGCCGGCTCACCGCCAGCCGCGGGGCAAGCGCCCGGCAGCAGAGCGCCAGCTCGTTCTCGGCCCGGACCAGCGCGCCGATGTCGACCTCCAGGACCGCGAACATCGAGTCGCTCTCGAGAATCCGCCGGCCGTTGAGGTAGACCTCGGCGACGGTCGCCAGCCCCTCGAACACGAGCGCGACCTGCTCGCCCGCGGCGAGCGCCGGGACCTCGAGCCGCCGGCGAAACCACCAGTCCTGCGCGTCGAGCGCGGGCGCCTCGAGGCCCCAGCGCCCGGCGCCGTGTCCGCGCAGCACGTCGGCCGCGGTCCCCGGCACCTCCGCGCGGCGCCAGTCGAGCCCGTCGAGCTCGCTCACATCCGCGCACGCGCCGGGTTCGGAGAGCGCCGCCTCCCAGCCATCGCACAGTTCGACGATCTCGTGTCCTTCGACCGCGACGCGCTGCGGGCAAGGCATCACGGCGGCTTCCGCGTCCAGTCGCGTTATGCGACGACCTCCTCGAGCGCCTCGACCGCCTCGCGCCAGGCGGCGCCGAGCTGCTCGAGCACCGGCGCGGGATCGAACTGCCGCCTGCGGGCGAGGCGGAAGCCGAGGACCTTGCAGCCGTCGACGATCGTGCGCATCGGGGTCACGGGGCTCGTCGCGTCCGCGGCGAGCAGCCAGTCGAGCTGCGCGCCGGCGAGCTCGAACGCGGCGCCGACCATCCGTACGGTCGCGAAGGCATAGGCGTGGTAGGCCTCGGGTCCGGCCTCGAGCAGGCCGGGCAGATCGATGGCGAGCTGCGCGGCGAAGCGCTCAAACGGATCGGTTCGCGGACGGTGCTGGAGGTGCCGCCGCAGCGAAGCGAGCGCGGCGGCGCGCAGGTCGGCGCCAGCCAGGCGAGGTCCGGCGTCGAAACGGACGATCTCGGTATACGGCGGAAGGATCTCCGGGGCGGGCTCGCCCTCGAGCCGGAAGATCCCGGTGTAATCCTCGCCGTCGAGCTCGTAGAGGCCGGCGCCGTGGAAGTAGCGCAACCACCCGCGTTCGAGGTCGATCGCCTCGGCGGCGATCGACGTCTTCACGTGCTCGCTGCGGTAGCTGGTCGTGGCGGTGTCCGGGAGGTACCAGGAATCGAGCTCGACGATGATCGTGCGACCGTTGTCGATCTGCTCCGCGATCTGCAGCGGCAGCGGCCGGTACGGCTGCATCTCGTGGATGTCGATCCCGAACATCGACTCGAGGTCATCGGGAGGCGGCTTGAAGAACGTCCACTGGTCCCCCTCGAAGTCCGTGCGCACGAGGCAGCCCAAGGCTGCGAGCGGCTCGTCCCCGCGTCCATGCAGGAGCTCGACGATGATGTCGGTGTAGCAGTTGGTCTCGAGGTAGGTGCGTCCCGTCCCGTGGACCGGATGGGGCCGATAGCTACCCGCGTCAAGCTCGAACAGGCTGCGATAGGTGCCGGTCCGCGTCGCGGTCATGCTGGCCACAGCTCGTCGCGAACGGCGGCCGGCCATGCTGCGGGCTCGAGCCCGTGGGTGCGCAGGAGCGCGAGCACGATCCGCTCCTGGCCGAAGCCGAGACAGGCCGTATGGGCGGTGTTTCCGTCGGCGAGCGTGATCCCGTACTTCGCAGCGAAATGCTCCTGGTGATAGTTGAACGAGCTGACCGCGGTCGGCTCGCTGCCGGCGATCTGCACGAGCAGCTCGAACTTGAGCTCCTGGTTGCGCTGGTTCGCCGCGAGCATTCGTCCGCCGCGCCCGAAGAACGGGTCGGCGGCGCGGTCGCGCTCGGCAGCCAGGCCAAGGCTTCGCAACAGCGAAAGGCCACGCTCGGACCACGTGTCACGCCACGCGAGGACCTCCTCCGGCGCGCCGAGGCGCACGATCTCGCGCTGGTGGAACATCTGCAGCCGCGCGGGATCCTCGGACGGTTCATGGCGGAAGACCCACGCGCCGCCGGCGTCGACCACGAGCCCGCCCGCGGGAAGCGGTCCCCGGGCGGCGACCGCCGGGTAGACCGGGTAGCACGCCGCCGGCACCAGCGCGAGCTCGGTCATCCGCTGGAATTCGCTCCAGTCCTCGTGACGGTCGGCCCGCTCTTCCTGCAGCAGCGCGTCGTCCTCGCTGCCCTCGAAGGCGAACACGCTTCCGGCGAGGTGCGGGAACGAGTGCAGGTAGCCGCTCGCCTCGAGCGTCCGCCGCGGCAGCAGGGGCGGGAAGCGCATCGCCTCGGGATGGTCGGCCGCCGCCGCCTTCGTCACCAGCGCGTCGAAGCGCAGGCGGATGTCCTCAAATGTCGCGCCGCGGCCGTAGAGACCGGGAACCCCGCTGTCGAGAAACAGGCCGCGCTCGAGCAGTTCGTCGCGGAAGGCGGCCTGATCTGGGGTGGCCCGTCGAAGCTCGGTCATGCCTCTTTTGCGATCAGCAGCAGCGCTGCGTCCGTCGCGTGAAGACGCTCGTTGGCAACCATCAGCCGCGCCGAGAGGGCATCGCGCAGATGGCGGCCGACGCTGTAGGGCGTGTCGTTCTTGTAGCCGAGGATCCCGACCACCTCGAGGGCTCCCCCACAGACCCGCGGCGCCTGCTCGGAGGCGGCGAGCTTGAGGTTGTTGAAGCGCAGCACGCTGGCCATCGTCATCAGACGCTCGCGACCGGCTTCGTCGTCCGCCTGCACGAAATCGTCCAGGGCCTGGGAGACCTCGGCGCGCAGCAGCGCGAGCTCGGCCATGACGTGCGAGAGCCGCAGGGCCGCCGGGAGCGGCTCTCCGGGCTTCTGCCGCGCACTCGTGCGCACGAAGGCGCGCGCACGCTCGAATGCTTCGGTGGCGATACCGAGCCACACATGCGACCAGAGGATGTGTGAGAGCGGCACGAGCGACTGGCTCATCACCTCCGCGAACGGCGTGGGAAGCACCTGCTCGGGGTCAAACTGCGCGCGCACCACAAAGCCGGGAGAGCACGTGCCGCGCATGCCGAGCGTGTCCCACACGCTCGCCGGCTCGAGCTCGGCCTGACCCGATTTGGTGAGCACGAGGATCTGATCGCCGGGCTCGGCGTCGGGCGCACGCCTGAGCGTCGTGAACAGATCGTCGGCGTGGACTCCGTAACTGACGGTCGGCGCCTGCTTCTCGAAGCGCAGCTCGCCGCCGTCGGCCGGCGTGGCGGCGGCGATCGAGCGGCCCATGTCACCGCCGGTCCCGACCTCCGAGGTCACCGAAGCGACCAGGCGCTGCTCGCGAGCGAGGTCGCGCAGATAGCTCTCGAACCACGGCGCTCGATCGAGGTGCCGCGCGATCGTGATCACCTGGATCTGGTGCATCGCGAAGACCATCGCGGTCGAGCTGCACCGGCGCCCCAGCTCGAAGCAGGACCGCGCGATCATCTCGAGCGACACCCCATCGCCGCCGAGGGCCTCGGGGACCGCCGCAGACAGCGCACCGGCGCTGCGCAGTGCGGCGAGCGCTTCGGCCGGGAACCGTGCCTCGCGGTCAACCTCCTCGGCGGCGGCACCGGCGACCTCCTCCGCGATTCGCCGTATCTCAGCCAGGAAGACCCGCTCGGAGTCGACGACGACGCTCATCGCTCGACCAGGCCCGTCATGCTCCGCCGCCTGTCAGCGGCCGGTCTCCGTCCGCAACCGGCGCGAGCTCGGCGATCGCCGCCCCGATCGCGCCGACGCTCTCGAACACGCCTCGGGTGAGCATCCGGTCCGGGAATTCCAAGTCGAAGGCATCCTCGAGCGCAAGCATCAGATTCACGCTGGCGTGCGAGGTCATCCCGGCAGCGAACAGATCGGCGTCGTCGTCGAGGGTGTCGACGTCGACCGGGAGCCGGGCGTGCTCGCGAATCACGCGCCGAATCTCGATGATCGCGTCCGCGTTCACGGTTCGTCACGCACCCGGGCGACGACGATCGCGGCGGCCAGCGGCCCTTCGTGTGTGATGCTCAAGTTCAGTTCCATGACACCGCGCTGTCGCGCGAGCTGCTCGGCGGCACCGCTCAGCTCGATCGACGGGCTGCCGAATCGGTCGTTGTGCACTTCGATCGACTGCCATGGAACTGCTTCGTCATCAACGCCCAACACCTTGAGCGCTGCCTCTTTGGCGGCAAAGCGTTCCGCGAGCTTTCGGGCGTCGGGCGCACCGTCTGGCGCACAGCAGTCGCGAACCTCGCGGCTCGTGTACACCCGCCGAAGATAACGCGCCGAGTGGATGCGAATGGACTCTTCAACGGCATCGACCGACACGAGGTCGATGCCGACCCGCAGGCCCATCGGGCGATGATATCGGCCGTTGCGGCGCTTGCCGGGGGCGCAGCGCGACCGTCTGGTCGGCTGCCCTGCCCCCGGCTCCCGCTAACCGACTGCGCGACCGGCCCAGGCAGCCGAGGGGCTGCCTACGCCGCGGTCGTGGTCGGCTGCTCGACCCGTGGGCGATGGCCCAGCCTGAGTCGAGTGCGGACGTGAATTGTGGGGCTCGGAATCGTCCGAGCCTCCGTTCTCGCGAAGGTCCGCCGCGATCGCGGCGCCGTCGCCGCTGCCGCCCGGCGGCAGCTCCCGAAACGAGGGGCGCCATCCGTCGGCGTGCTGTGCCGCGGAGCCGCGGCGAGCACGCTCACGCAGGATCGTGCGCAGGACGCGCATCCCGTCGCGGCCGGCGTTGAGTTTGCTCACGCCGTGGATCCGCTCGTACTCGACCGACGGCACCTCGGTGACCGCGAGGCCG
>DATLQS010000089.1:0-13182 GCA_035535075.1 Solirubrobacteraceae bacterium | reverse complement strand
TCGCCGCGAACGGTCAACCGGCCGTCGTCGCGTTCGATGGCGGTCGAGCGAAAGGCGATCGGCTGCCCGCGGAGGATCTTCTGGTCGATGTTCTTGATGATCTCGGTGCGATCGCGGTCACTCAGCGGCTTGAGTCCGTTGAGACCCTCGCGCACCGCCAGCGAGCGCGCGTCGGCCTCGAGGACGACCGACGTGGGGCTGCCGTCTCCCCCCAGCTCGACGGTCGCGTGCCACAGCTCGACGTCGATGATCAGGTCATGGCCGACCTTCTGCGCCACACCCTCGCGGTAGGTGCGTACCTGCATCGTTCCGCTGTCGCGGCCGAGTTTGTGCGTGGCGGCGGGCGTCACCGGCGAAGATCGTAGCGCTAGTCGGCCCCTAGGACATGACCTTGAGCTTCACGAAGCCGTAGCCCTCCAGCGCCCGCAGCAATGCGAGATGGCCGAACGCCTCGCCCGGCGAGGCGAAGCCAACCTTGCGCGGCGGCGCGAAGATCAGGTGGTGCGCGGCAAAGGCCTGGATCAGCCCCGTCTGCAGGTAGGCACCGGTGCCATGCACCACGACGTGCGCGGTCTCCAGGTTCCCGCGACCCATGACGACGTCCACGGTGCGATTCTCACGGCGGTTCTCGCGCGGCGGCGTGGCGCTCTGTGCCGCGGCGGCGAGCTCGGAGAGGATGCGCGCCTGCTCCTCGGTCGGCAGCGGCTTGAGCTTCTCCACGTAGTCGCGTTCACCGGCGATCACGCCCGCCATCACCGCCGGGTCGAGGATGCCGCCGAACGAGCGGACGTTGGCGATCTGCGGGTGGTCCTTGAACCACACCGGGTGCGGAAAGCCGCCCCAGGGCACCGCGGAGTGCGTCGTGATCGACCCGGGGATGCTGACGTCGAGGACCGTCAACGGCGGCCAGTTGCGGTATTCGTTGTCCTCGAGATAGACCGACTCGAACATGAGCTGTCCGTAGACCGTCTGCGTCGAGCCGTAGGAGGGGTTGCCCTTGAACATCGAGAGGATCTCGAGGGTGTCGATCCCCGGCGCATTCTCGATCGCGATGCGCGCGGCGATCTCGGCGGTGGCCGACATGTACGCCGTGGCGGGCGCCAGCAACAGCCCGCGCTCCGCGAAACGCTCACCCCAGTCGTGCTTGGCGGCGCGCACCCAAGGGGTCTCGCCGCCGGTGTCGAGGTAGTGGCAGCCGGCGGCCAGGGCAGCCTCGACCACGGTTGCGGCGTAGCGAAAGCATGGTCCGGTCGTGTTGCACACGACGCGCGCGCCGTCGAACAGCTCCGCGAGGTCGTCGACCGAGTGGCCGACCTGGACGACCTCGTAGTCGGCCGTGCTGATCCCCGGGACGTGGGCGAGGACGTCTTCGATCCTGGCGCGGTCGCGCCCGGCGGCGACGAACGGGACCTTGTACTCGCGAAGGAACTCGGCCACCAGCCGGCCGGAGAACCCGCTCGCGCCATACAGGACGACAGGCCTCTTCTCGCTCAAGTTGCTCTCCTCCTAGTCGAAGGGTCCGGCGGCGCGAACCGTCGCAGGCACCCGAACGCCGGCTCACCCGCGGGCAAGCCGGCCTCGCGGCGACAGTACACCGGCGCGGGAGGTTTCTCCAGGCGACGTGCGCCCTGGTCCCGGTGTGCCTGCGCGCGGTGGCGGCGCGGCGCCGGCGTCAGGAGGCGACGACGACGAAACCGAGCTTCACGGGCTTCGAGACGCCGACGGCGTTGCGGGCGGTGAGCGTCGCCGTGTAGGTCGCCCTGGCGAGCGGGTGATGCCCGATCCGTCCGCTGAAGGCGACGCGGTCGGCGCCGGCCGCCTCGCTCGCGCGGGCCAGCGAGCCCAAACCCAGCGTGCGCCGACAGCCTGGCGCGTGGGCGCGACGCAACGCGCGGGTGGGTGTCACGCAACGGCGTCCGCTGCGAACGCCGGAGAGCGACCGCGTGATCGCGATCTGCACGCTCGCCGCCGCCGAGAGCGTGAAATGGAACGTCGTGCCAAGCGGCGCCCGGGCCGAGATCGCCGTGGACTGGGGCGCGACCCGGAAGCGTCGCGGCGACAGGCTCGCGGCGCTGATCGTCGGCGGCGGCGGTGGCGGCTGCGCAGTCGTGGTGGTCGTGGTCGTTGTCGTGGTCGTGGTCGCCGGGGAGGGGGTGAACCTGAGGTCGGTGGCGGCCGCTGAGGCGCCGAGGTGTCCGAGCCCGAAGAAGTCCTCGAGGGTGAGCAGCAGCGAGTAGTGGTCGTAGTTGTCGCCGTTGATCAAACCGGGGATGATGCCGGCGCCGACGGCGATCACCGGGACGTTGTTGCCGTTCTCGCCCGGCATGTTGGTGTGGTAGTTGGGGTCGGTGCTGCTCTCGTCGCTGACGATGAGCAGCAGCGAGTTGTTCGCCTTCGCCCACTGCGCGTAGCCCGCCAGGTTCTGCTGATCCCAGGTGTCGCCGAGGGTGATCGTGCCACCGCTGTCGCCCATGTCGTCGGCCGTGTTCGGCACGACGAAGCTGATCTGGGGCAGCGTCGCGTAGTTGCTCGGGAAGTTCGCGAAATCGGTCTCGTACGCCTTCGCGTCGGCGAACTGGCTGAACGGGTCGTGCCGGCAGCCGTACAGGGTGTTCGAGGTCAGCCCCTCGAAATAGCCCTTGATCGTCACGCCGGCGGCTGCCGCCTCGCCGGCCAGCGAGGTCGCCGACGACGTGATGCAGCTGTCCGAGCCGTCGGTCCCCTGGGTGGAGCCGGAGAACATCGCCATGTAGTTCGGCTCACTCGGGTGGCTCACCGCGTGGTAGTTCGAGAAGTACTCGCCCTGGGCCATCAGACCCCCCAGGAACGGCGCGAGACCGTTGCCGGCCCAGCCCGAGTTCTCCTCGATCACGACCACAACATGGCTGTAGGCGCCGCTCGACGTCGCGCCGGCCGCGCCGACCACGATCGCCAAAGACGCCGCTGCGACGAGCAGACCGAGCCCAAGCCCGGCCCGAAGGATCTTCAGCGACACGGCCCCAGACGCTACCGCCTCGTTGTGACGAAACCGTGATCGCGGCGCGGTTCTAACGACAGCCTTCAGTTTCTGCGGCGCGCGCCCGCGCGCCGCAGACGCGCGTCAGGCGAGCTGCGCAAAGCGGTCCAGGGCCGCCACGAGCTCGCCGGGAGCCGAGAAGAAGGGGGAATGGTCGGTTGCGATCTCGACGACATCGACGCACGGATGCTCGCGGATCATCCGCCGCTGCAGCGCCGGGGGGATGGCGCGGTCCTGCGTGCAGTGAACGTAGGCCCGGCTCAGGCCGTCGAGGGCCCCATCGGGGATCGTCACCGGCGTGGCGAACGGCGCGACCGGTTGCGGCCGACCGAGCTCGATCGCCCGCGCCACCTGCTCCGCGCTGCAGCTGGCCATCAGCGCGCCGCGCGCCGAGGGATCGGGCATCGTTGCCACCGGCGGCTCGCCGGCGATCACGATGTTCGCCTGGACCTGGTCGTCGGCACCCTCGGGCAGGCGGGTCAGGTCGAGCAGGCTCTGGCCGTCGCTCGGCATGAAGGCCGCGACGTACACGAGCAGCGCGATGCGCTCCGCGCAGCGTGCCGCTGCCTGGGTGATGGCCACGCCGCCCATGCTGTGGCCGACGAGGATGGCGGGCTCGGGCTGCTCGCCGAGCGTGGCGCAGATCTTCGCCGCGTAGGCGTCGAGGGTGACCCCGGCCACCGGCGTCTGGTCATCGCCGGCGCCGGGCAGATCGATCGCGGTGACGGTGTGCCCGGCGCGTTCGAGCTCGCCGAGGATCGGCTCCCAGGACCATGCGCCGCCGAAAGCGCCGTGGACGAGCACGAATCGGGCCATCGCTTCCTCTCCTCTCCGCTCTGGTTCACAGGCCGCCGGGGCTGGCCGGCGCGGGGCCGATTGTGACGCACTCGCGCGAACAGTGTCTGCATCCCCCGGATGTCCACCGTCGCGACTCGCCGTCGGCGTGGCTGGACGGCCGGTTGGTCTTTCCGCACAGGACGCGAATGCGCGCCGGTGCCCGCCGAGGGTTCTGGAACCGACCATCTACTGAGGAGCTGTTGCCCGTGTTGTTGAACCGACGATTCTTGACGTGTGGCGCGACCATGGTCGCGTTGCTGATTGGCTCATCGAGCGCGGTGGCGGCGTCGCCCGCTGCCCACGCGACGCACAAGAAGCACATCTCAGGCGTCATCGTGAGCATCAATGCGGCGCGCCACACGCTGAATCTGCGTGTCACGCATGGCACCAAGCACCACAAGGTGCGCCCCGGGCATGCCGCCTCGGCCGGTGACTCGGGCGGAATCCTGGTCGCCTTTGGCGACGCGACGGTCCACGGACCGAACGGGGCTGTGGCGGTGGGTGAGGACGTCACGGTGACCACCACCGGAACGGTCGGGCAGACCATGGTCGCGTCGGCGATCGACGTGATCGGCCAGCCCAACGGCGGAACGGCCGGCAAGGGTGCCGCGGTTCCCGGAGAGGTGACGGCCGTCGACCCGACCAACGGGACGCTGACGCTGACCGTCGCGTCAACCGACTCGCAGGGCAACTCGCAGGACAGCTCGGTGATCGTGAACGTCAGCGCGACGACGATCCTCGCCGTCGGCGACACCAACGGTGACGGGCAGGTCACGGTGGCCGACGTCTCCGTCGGCGACCATGTCGTCGTCTTCACCCTCGATGCCACCGCGAATCCGCTGGCGGCAATCGGGGTCCTCGACGCGAGTCATGCGGGCGGCGATCACCACGGTGGTGGCGACGGACAGCACGGCTCGTTCACCGCCATTCCGGGGGCCGTGACCGGTGTCGACCTCGCCGGACAGAGCCTGACGATGACCGTTGGTGGCGGAGCGCTCGCCGGGACGACGGTGACCGTCGATCTGAGCGAGCACACCTCATTCGGTGGCAGGGATTCGGGCAACGACGGCCCGATCAATCTCTCGGACATCTCGGTCGGTGACACCGTGACGGTGTACACCCGCGACGCCACGACCACCCCGGTCGTTGCGGTTGGCATCGTCGACAACAGCCAGGCGACCGGCGGCGACTCCTCCGGTCAAGGCGGCGGAGACCAGTCTTCGGCACCGTCGAGCGCGCTGCCGACACGGTTCGGCGGTCTCGTGACCGCCGTGCGCGGCGACGGCCTGACCGTGAACGTGACGAGCGGCGGCCCGCTGAGCGGGCACCTGGTGGTCGTCAGCGTTCCGTCGACGGCCTCACTCCAAGGCGCCACGGGCGCCGGCGGCGGGCCTGAGAGCCTGACCAACATCTCCGTGGGCGACGCCGTCGAGATCTTCACGCACGACGTCAGCGGCTCACCGGTGGTGGCCGTCGGCGTGCGTGACGACAGCGGCACCGCGGGCTCGTAGCAGCGCCGAAGTCTGCAGCTCCGGGGTCTCGGTCCGCCAGGGCCGGGACTCCGGATTGTTTAGGCTGCGCGCGATGCGGTTGTTCCATCCCACTGCGCGGCTGTGCCGCGAGCTCGTGCGCCTGCTGCCCGATCGGCCGTTCTCGATCGAGTTCTGGGACGGTGGGCGGGTGCCGGCGACGGAGCCGGCGACGCCGACGTTCTTCGTGCGCCGGGCGTCCGCGCTCGCGCACGCGCTGCGCGCCCCGGGGCCGCTCGGGCTCGGCCGCGCCTACGTCGAGGGGTCGCTCGAGACCGACGACATCGACGGCGCGTTCCTGGTCGTCGACGACTGGGTGCCGCCGGCGATCGGTGCACGTGATCGGGCGCTCCTGGTGGCCGCGCTCGTTGTCGCGGCGATCCCGGCGGGGATTCCGCGCCGGCCGTCCACCGAGCTGCTGCTGCCCGGCGAGCGCCACAGCCCGGAGCGCGACGCGCAGGCGATCCGCTATCACTACGACGTCGGCAACGAGTTCTTCGCGCTGTTTCTCGATCCGTCGATGACCTACAGCTGTGCGCTGTTCTCGCGCGGCGCGCAGACGCTCGAGGAGGCGCAGCGCGCCAAGCTCGACCTGATCGCTCAGAAGCTCGAGCTCCAGGCCGGCCAGCGCGTGCTCGATGTCGGCTGCGGCTGGGGGAGCTTCGCGATCCATGCCGCCCGCGAATATGGCGTCAGCGTGACCGGGATCACCCTGTCACCGTCGCAGGCCGAGCTGGCGCGGACGCTGGTCAGCGACGCCGGGGTCGCCGACCGCGTGGAGATCCGCATCGCCGACTACCGCGAGCTGACCGGCGAGCCCTTCGACGCGATCGCCAGCATCGGCATGGCCGAGCACGTCGGGCAGTCCCAGATCGACGTCTACGCGCGGTCGCTGTCGCGCGTGCTCAAGCCCGGGGGCCTGGTGCTCAACCACGCGATCAGCCTGATGCGCCCCGAGGAGGATCCGCTGGCCGACAAGTTCACGATGCGCTACGTGTTCCCCGACGGGGAGCCGCTGCTGCTCTCGCGGGTGCAGCTCGCGTTCGAGCGTGCCCACTTCTACACCGAGCACGTCGAGGGCTTCATGACCGACTACGCGGTCACGCTGCGCCACTGGCACGATCGCCTCGACGAACACCTCGAGGAGGCCGAGCGGCTGGCCGGCCCCGAGCGGCTGCGGGTCTGGCGGCTGTACCTGCGCGCGGCGCGCCACGGTTTCGACGTCGGCTACACCGCCGCCTACCAGCTGAAGGCGCGCAAGGCCCCGGGCCCTCAGGCGGCCTGAGCGAACTCTGCGGCGGCGCGCCGAGCAGACAGCACCAATCAGCCGTCCGGCCGCGAATAGACCGCGCGCCACCACAGCTCGGCGAGCACCCTGACCGTCTCCGCGGCGTCCGAGCCGCCGACGACCACCTCGCGGACGACCTGTGCCTCGACCATCGCGAGCAGCGCGTTGGCGGAGGTTCCCGCCGGGATGTCGGCCGGCGCGATGCCGCGCTGCTGGTCGCCGCGGATCCGGCGGGCGGCGGCGTTGCGCAGGCGCATGATGTAGGGCGCCCACTCGGGTGGCATGCGATCCATCTCGCCCGACAGCCTGGCAGCGAGCTGGAGCACGGTCGCGTTGCGGTCGACCGCCGCGACGGTGGCGCCGAGGGCGCGATGCAGCTCGCCGCGCGGGTCGCCGTCGCCGTCGAGGTAGGGCGCGGCGGCCTCGTAGATCTCGCTGAAGGCGAGCTGGATCAGGCGGTCGATCACCGCCCGCTTGTTCGGGAAGTAGAAGTACAGGGCGGTGCGGCTGACGAACGCGCGACGCGCGATGGCGTCGATCGTGATGCGCTCGTAGGGTTCCTCGGCAAGGGCCGCGCGGGCGGCGTCGAGGATCAGGGCCTCGGTGTCGTTGCGGGAGGAGTGGGGCGGAGCGGCGATCGTGAAAGCCTACGAGCTCAGCTACGCCGCGGCGATCGCCAGGCAGGCGTTCTGACCGCCGAAGCCGAACGAGTTCGACAGCGCGAGCGAGACGTCCGGGGCTTCGCGCGCGCCGTCGACGAGATAGTCGAGATCGCACTCGGGGTCGGGCTCGGCGTAGTTGATCGTCGGCGGCAGCAGCTTGCGGCGCAACGCCTCGATGCAGACCAGCGCCTCGGTCGACCCGGCCGCGCCGAGCAGGTGGCCGATCGCCGACTTGGTCGAGGAGATCGGCGGTGCATCGGAGCCGAACAGGGTGCGCACGGCGAGGGTCTCGACGCGGTCATTGATCGGCGTGCCGGTGCCGTGGGCCGAGATGAAACCGACCTCGCCCGGGCTCGCTCGGGCATCGGCGAGCGCGGCGCGCATCGCGATCAGCGCTCCCGCGCCGAGCTCGTCGGGCTGGACCATGTCGAAGGCGTCGTTGGACGCGCCGTAGCCGACGATGCGGCCAAAGACGGCCGCGCCGCGGGCCTGCGCATGCTCCTCGCGCTCGAGGATCAGCACGCCCGCCCCCTCGCCCATCACGAAGCCGTCGCGGCGAGCGTCGAACGGGCGCGAGACGCCGTCGCTCGACAGCGCACCCATCCGCCGGAAGGCGGCGATGCACAACGACGTGAGCGCGGCCTCGGTGCCGCCGGCAACCACGACGTCGGCGGTGCCGCGCTCGATCATCCGCATCCCTTCGCCGATCGCGTGGGCACCGGTCGCGCAGGCCGAGGCGACGCTGAACCCCGGACCGTGGACCCCGAGCCGGATCGCGACGGCGCCGGCGGCGGCGTTGGGCATCATCATCGGGACGAAGTTCGGCGAGACGCCGCGCTCGCCACGGGCGAGGAAGGACTCGCACTGCTCCTGGAGGGTGATCAGGCCGCCGACGCCGGTGCCGATGACCACCGCGACACGGTCGGGGTCGCAGTCGGCGAGCGCCGCCTCGGTCGCCGCCTGATCGGCGGCCGCGACGCCGAACTGGGCGTAGCGATCGGTGCGCCGCGCGACGCGCGGATCCATGTAGCGCTCGGGGTCGAAGGCGCTCGCCGTCGAGAGGCCATCGACGATGCCCGAGGCGCCGGCGGCGAGGGCGTCGAAGAACGCGTCGGCCCCCTCGCCGAGCGAGGTGACCACGCCACGACCGGTGACGGCAACGCTCACGCCGACGCGGACTCGTTGGCGAGCGCGAGGGTGATGCGGACCGCGTCGCCGACGCCGGCGATCGACTTCAGCTCACCGTCGGCGATCTTGACATCGAAGCGATCCTCCAGGGCGGTCACCAGCTCGACGAGCTCGAGCGAGTCGATGTCGAGATCGCGCCACTCGGTCTCCATCGTGGCCTCGGCGGCGCCGGGGACCTTCAGCTGCTCGAGTTCCTCGCGCACGCCGGCGAGGACGGTCGCTTCGGTGACTTCTGCCATCAGGTGCTCCTTTGCGGTTGAGTGACGGTGTCCTTCCAGGAGGCCAGGCCGGCGGCCCAGACGAATCCGGCGCCGAACGCGACCATGCCGACGAGCGAGCCGGGCGCGAGCAGGCCGTCACGCTCGGCCGCGGCGAGCGCGAGCGGGATCGACGCCGCGGAGGTGTTGGCGGTCCACTCGACATTGAACGAGACCTTTTCGTGCGGCACGCCGAGCGCGTCGGCGACCGCGCTGACGATCCGCGCGTTGGCTTGATGCGCGACAAAGTAGTCGACGTCCTCGACCCTCACCCCGTTGCGCGCGAGCACGAGCCGGGCGGCCTCGGTCATCCGCGCGACGGCATGGCGGTAGACCTGCTGACCGGCCATCTGCAGGCGGGGCGCGTCACGTTCCGCGTAGAGGGTGTCGGCGAGGCCGTTGTCATAGCCGAACTCGAAGGCGCCGATGCCGCGGCCCGGCGCGCCCGGGCCGACCAGCACGGCGGCCGCCCCGTCGCCGAACAGGACGGCGGTGGCGCGGTCCTCATGGTCGGTGATGCGCGACAGGGCCTCGGCGCCGCAGACGAGGACGTGGCGGGCCCGACCGCTCTCGATCAGCGCCGCGGCCTGGTCGAGCCCATAGAGGAAGCCGGCGCACGCGGCGTTGACGTCGATTACGCCGGCGCGCTCGGCGCCGAGGCGGCCGGCCACCGCGGGGGCCAGGCCCGGCGTGAGCCGGTCGGGCGTGATCGTCGCGATGATCAGGTGGTCGACCTCGGCGGCTTCGTGGCCGGCGTCGGCGAGCGCGCCGGCGCAGGCGGTGGCGGCGAGCGTGGCGAGGCTTTCAGCGGGTTCGAGGTGGTGGCGCTCGCGGATGCCGGTGCGCCGGACGATCCATTCGTCGCTGGTGTCGAGGCGGGCCACGAGCTGGGCGTTGGTGATCAGCTGGGCCGGCAGTGCGGCGCCGACGCCGAGGATCGTGGGAATCGGACGCGCGGCACTGGGGGCGGTCGGCGCGGTCATCCGAGCGCAGCACACTCGATTTGCACGCGCTCGCGGCCGAGGTTTGACACCTTGGCGGGAAGTGTCAAATGGCGCCGGCAGCCCGCCGGGCGCGCAGCCGGGTCTGTCGCCGGGCGCGGGGCGGGCTCATCCGCGCGCGGATGCGCGACCGGGATGCAGGTAGTACAGAGCGACGAGGCCGCACAGCGCGAGGCTGATCGTGGCGTTGGCGAAGGCGACGGCGATCGCGGTCGCGTAGACGACCAGGCCGGCGCCGTTTCGCCGGACGAGATAGCCGACCTGCTGGTCTCCGACCCAGCCGGCGAACAGCTTCCTGTGGGCCGCCCAGAGGTAGGTCGCGAAGAAGCCGAGCGACATCGCCAGCAGCGTCGCCGAGTAGACCGCGGCGGCAACGTGCCCGTCCTCGCCCGATTTCAGGTGATCGGCGAGCAGCGAGGTCGGGAAGGGGATCAGCGTGACGAACATCAGCAGGAACAGGTTGATGACCATCAGCGTGCGGTCGGGATGGTCGATCCGCTGGAACTGCGCGTGGTGGTTCAGCCAGATGATGCCGATGGTCAGGAAGCTCACGACGTAGGTCGCGTAGTGGGGCCACTGCGTGGCGAGTTGGTGCGCGAGGCCGCCCCCCGCGCCGACCTTGAGGTTGAGCACGAGCAGGGTCGCCGCGACCGCGAAGACGCCGTCGCTGAAGGCCTCGAGGCGGTCGGTTGACGGGGCCGGGGCTTCCATCGGGGTGCCGGCGAGACGGTAGTGGTTTCGGGGCGCGAACCGCGCACGGGATAATCGTTGGCATGGCGATCAACGACGCCGCGGCGGCGAGCGGCAAGGCGGGAGCGTTCGAGCGAGACGACAGCGTGTTCCGCGACTGGGTCACGGAGGCCGAGCCGGGGCGCTACCACCTCTACGTCGCCGCCGCCTGCCCGTGGTGTCACCGGACGATGATCGTCCGCGAGCTGATGGGGCTTCAGCCGGCTGTCGGGGTCTCCTACCTGGACCCGATCCGCGACGGGCGCGGCTGGGCGTTCACGGGCGGCAAGTTCGTCGATGAGATCGAGGGGATGCGGTTTCTCGCCGAGGCCTACGCGCGCACCGACCCCGCGAGCACGGCGCACGTCACGGCGCCGGTGCTGTGGGACCGAGAGACCAAGCGGATCGTGAACAACGAGTCGAGCGAGATAATCCGGATGTTCGAGTCAGGCGCGTTCGGGGGCGTCGGCCCGGATCTCTACCCGGCGGCGCTGGCGAGCGAGATCGACGCGATCAACGAACGCGTCTACGAGACGCTCAACGACGGCGTCTACCGCTGCGGCTTCGCGCGTTCGCAGGCGGCGTACGAGGCGGCGTTCCGGCCGCTGTTCGAGACGCTCGACTGGCTCGAGGAGCTGCTCGGGTCGCGGCGCTATCTGCTGGGCGAACAGCTCACGGAGGCCGACTGGCGGCTGTTCCCGACGCTCGTGCGTTTCGACGCCGTCTACTACAGCCACTTCAAGTGCAACCTCCGACGGGTGCTCGATTACCGGAACCTGTGGGGCTACACGCGCGAGCTCTACCAGCTGCCGGGTATCGCCCCGACCGTCGAGCTTGACGAGATCAAGCGCCACTACTACGGCACCCACCGCTCGATCAACCCCAGCGGCATCGTGCCGCTCGGGCCGCTGCTGGAGTTCGACTCCCCACACGGGCGCGGCTGAACCGGCGCGAGGGCGCTCAGGCGTCGCTGGATGACGCCCAGATGTTGATGCCGCCGTCAGCGGCGCTGCGATCGATCTCGGCCAGCTCGTCGTCGCTGAATTCGAGGTTCGCCAGCGCGGCGACGTTCTGCTCGAGCTGGGCGACGCTGCTCGCGCCGATCAGGGCCGAGCTGACGCGCGCGTCGCGCAGGACCCAGGCGATCGCCATCTGGGCCAGCGATTGACCGCGCCGCGCTGCGACCTCGCTCAGCGCCCGGACGCGTGCGAGGTTCTCCTCGGTGATCAGCCGCGCCGCGAACGCCTCGCCGCGGCGCACCCGGGAGTCCTCGGGGATGCCGTCGAGGTAGCGGTCGGTGAGCAGGCCCTGGGCGAGCGGCGAAAAGACGATCGAGCCGACGCCATGGCGCTCGAGGACGTCGAGCAGCCCGTCCTCGATCCAACGGTTGAGCAGCGAGTAGGAGGGCTGGTGAATCAACAGCGGGGTTCCCAGCGCGCCGAGGATCTCGATCGCCTCCTCGGTGCGACCGGCCGAATAGGAGCTGATCCCGACATAGCACGCCTTGCCCTGGCGGACCGCGGTGTCGAGCGCTCCCATCGTCTCCTCGAGCGGCGTCTGGGGGTCCAAGCGGTGCGAGTAGAAGATGTCGACGTGGTCGAGGCCCATGCGGGCCAGGCTCTGGTCGAGGCTCGCGAGCAGGTACTTGCGCGAGCCCCACTCGCCGTACGGTCCCGGCCACTGGTCATAGCCGGCCTTGGTCGAGACGATCAGCTCGTCGCGGTAGGGGCGAAAGTCCTCCGCGTACAGGCGGCCGAAGTTGGCCTCCGCGGCGCCGTAGGGAGGCCCGTAGTTGTTGGCGAGGTCGAAGTGGGTGATGCCGAGATCGAACGCGCGCCGCAGGATCGCCCGGCTGCCGGCCAGCGGCCGGTCGTCGCCGAAGTTCTGCCACAGGCCGAGCGAGATCGCCGGGAGCTGGATGCCGCTCGCCCCGACGCGCCGGTAGCGCATCTGCTCGTAGCGATCGGCGTGCGGCACATACACCGGGTTGGCGCGGGCGGGGTCGTAGGGCACGGCGCGAGTATCGCAAAACGCCGCCGAGGTCCTCGGTGAGCGGCCGGGTCCCGGGATCGCTCGCGCAGGCGCTGCTAGATTGCGTGCCCCTGGTGGGCGTAGCTCAGTTGGTAGAGCTCCGGGTTGTGGTCCCGGCGGTCGCGGGTTCGAATCCCGTCGCTCACCCTGGAAGTGGCTGCAAATCGCCGGGTTGTGTTCGCGCTGAAGGATCACGGGGCGGGGTCGGCGCGTCGGGTCGCGCGTAATCGCGGGCCTGCGACCGCCGGGATCTCGACGGCCGCGGGTATCGCTTAGGCGTTCGGGATGGTTCGTAGGCCGAGCCGTTGCGCGCGTCAGCGCCATCCATCGAGGCGCGCTCGCGTGTCGTCCGATCCGTTCGCGGATCCGGCGCGCGCGAGGGTGTTCCGTTCGCGCGGGAGCAGTCGCGTGGGTCGAGCGGAACGGGCTGTCGCTTTGGCTTGGTGAAAGCGACAGCGTCGTCGCGGTCCGACGACATGCCGGCTTATGGCGAGTTGCGCGACTAGGACGGGAGCCTGGGCCCTACTTTCGTATGCGCGCGGGCGTCGGCTGGTTCGTGAGTTCTGTCGGAGCAGGCGCGAGACGCTTCGAATCCTCCGGCGAGCGTCCTAGAGGAGGAGTGCCCGCGCGGGGGTCTGGCCGCT
>DATLQS010000088.1:0-6518 GCA_035535075.1 Solirubrobacteraceae bacterium | reverse complement strand
GCGGCGCGTGTCCCGATAGCGTGAGCTCTCGTGTGCTCCGGCCGAGTGCCGGAGCCGGAACCAGTGCGGCCGCCCGCCTCGCGGACGGTTTCTCGATCAGGGCAAGCGCATGATCTGAGCTCTCGCCAAGTCCGACGCGCGCGAGGTCGGGCCGCTCTCGCGCGGTGACGGATTCGACGTCCTCTACCTTTCGCGCGATCACTGGCCGACGGCCGTCACGATCGGGGTGCCCTGCTCGAGTCGGTCCTCGCGCTCTTGGGCGCTCAAAGCGACGACGTGGTCGGTGCCGTCGGCGAGCGGTTCCACGAGCCGATTCTAAAATCTCGCTCGCGTTAGCACAATAGGTTATCGTCGCTCGATCTATCGGAGCGTGAGTCCGGCATCGCCTCGAGCGCCTGCCTGCGACCGTCAGCTCATGCGCGGCCAGGTCGACCTCGAGCCGGCCGAAGCGACGCCGCCCGAGGCCGCGGATCGCGCCGGAGCGGCGCAGCACGGCCTTGAGGGGCGATGACCTCGGCCGGGGTGGCGGACTTGACGATGTAATCGTCGGCGCCGAGGCCGAGCCCGCGGAGCTTGTCGGCATCGCCGTCGCGCGCGCTCAGGAACACAACGGGGACCTCGGAGACCGCGCGGATCTCGCGGCCCGACGTCGTTCAGCCCGAGAGCGAGTCCTCGGGCGTGTTGCCCGACACCGAACTGCTGCCCTCGCGGGTCGTCGTGGGCGGCGCGAGGGTGAAGATTCCGGCGAGGGTCGCGCCCGGCGGACCGGTCAGGACGTTGCGCGTGACGGCCCTGTCCAGAAGGGTCAGCGGCCCGGGCCCGAACCACGTCGGACCGGTGAAGATGCCTCCGCCGTTGGCGACACCGTGGCCGGTTGATCGCTCGAGGCGGCTCGCAGGTCGCCGCCCGATCGCTGCTGGATGGCGTCGATGAGAGCGGCCGCGATCGTGGCGGGGCTGGGGGGACAGCCGGGGATGCGCAGGTCGACGGGGACGATCTGCTCGAGCGGCCCCGCGTGTTGTGTGGGCTCGCCGAGCAGGTCCCGTCCGAGCGCGCAGTTCCCCAGCGCGGCTACGAGCCGCGGCTCCGGCATCGCGTGGTAGGCGGCGAGGAGGGCGGGTTGCATGCGCGTGGTGATGGCGCCGGTGACGAGGAGAACGTCGGCGTGGCGCGGGGACGCGACGACGCTGAGGCCGTATGGGGAGAGGTCGTACAAGGGGTTGGCGGTGGCGGTCAGCTCGTGTTCGCAGCCGTTGCACGAGCCGGCGTCGACGTGGCGTACCGCAAGCGAGCCGCGGGTCGCGGGGTGCGGTGCGGCGATGTCGTGTCGGATGCGGCGCAGGTGGTTGAGCAGGGCGAACACGGGTCAGCGGTCGGCGCATGCGTAGCAGAGCTCGAAGCTCTTGTTGACCAGGGGGAATTCCGGGAGCAGGTTGCCGGCGGTGGCGTGCGCGAGTGCCGGCCAGTTGGCGTAGGAACCGGTCCGCAGGTGCATCGCACGTAGCCGGCTGCCGTTGCGTTCGATCACGCAGACGGTGGCGCCGCGAGGACTCTCGACCCGGCCGACGCCAAACTCGGCCGCCACGAAGGTCGCCTGGGTGCGACCGGGCGCGAGGGGGGCCGCGAGCAGCTGGTCGAGCACCATGAAGGACTGGTCCAGCTCGAGCGCGCGCTGGACTGTGCGGCTGGCGACGTCACCAGCCGCGCCGGGCGCGGTCACCGGCTCGAAGAGGGGGTACCACAGGTGCGGACTTTCGCTGCGCAGATCGCGGAGGATGCCGGCCGTGCGGGCGACCGGCCCGACGGCGCCGAGCCGGCTGGCGTCATCGCGGGTGAGGATGCCGACGCCGTCCAAGCGCGCTTGCAGCGACGCGGTGAACTGGAGCTGGCGCCACGCCCGCGCGTGCTCGGCGCGAAGCTCGCGCAACTCCCCGCGCGCGCGGGCAACCGCCTCGGCGTCGAGCGTCTGGTCGCTAGCGGCGACGCGAACCGTGTGAAACAGGAACCGGTGACCAGCGACGCGCTCGTTGAGACGCTGCGCCCGTTCCTTCATCGTCGCGTAGGCCATCGTGCCGGCGGCGAAGCCGACACCAGCGCAGATCGCGGAGATGTCGTGCAGGTGGTTGTACACGCGTTCGAGCTCGAGCAGCAATGTGCGGGACCGAGACAGCTCGCGGTCGGGGGCGAGACCAAGTGCCTGCTCGCAGGCCTGCGCGTAGGCGACACTGTTGGTGACCGCGCAGGCAGCGCACGAGCGCTGCGCGTAGGCCACCGATGTCTCGAGCGGATGCCCGGCGGCGGCGGCTTCGAGGCCACGGCGCTTGTAGAAGAGGCGCACGTCGAGGTGCAGGACGCGTTCGCCGACGACGTGAAAGCGGAAATGCCCGGACTCGATCACCCCAGCGTGGACCGGACCGACCGCAACCTCGTGCGTGTCATGCCCGACCGTCGGCACGGTCCACGCGGCCAGTGGCGTGTTGTGGTCGAGTAGCGGCCGCATCGGCTCATGCCCGACGAAGCGCACGCCGTGCAGGTCGTGGGCTTCGCGCTCGTCCCAGGCAGCCGCGGGGATCGCGTCCACGAGGGTCTCGACGCTGCGGTCACGGTCCTCGCAGACGATCAGGCGGGTCTCGGCGGGTGAGCTGAAGAGCGCTCGAAGCTCCACCGTCTCAGCGTCGCCGGCCGTGGCGAACAAGCCTTCGAACCGTTCGCCGTTGCCGCGCGCTGCCACGCAGGCCGTGCGCCAGCTCGTGGCAGCGACGGGCGTGACTATCAGCGGTCTTGCGCGTCGGGCGCTCATGTGACGCCTCGCATCAGCGTTCGGATGACGGTCCAGCCGGGCAGCAGGACCGCGGTGGCCGACAGCGCGATCAGTCCGGCACCAATCGTTACGGTAAGCCGTTCGACTAGGCGCACGGTCGGCCCCCCCGGCCAGCGCCCCTGTGGCTCGCCACCGACGAGCCCCTCGATTAGCGCGTGGGCGAGCCCGAGGAAGCCAAGCCCGAGCAGGGCTGCAGCGATCAGCGTGACCGCGAGCTGACCGGCGGCGATACCGCCCAGCAGGATCAGGAGCTCGCTGAAGAACAGCGGCGACGGCGGCATTCCACTGAGCGACGCGAGGGTCACGCCGAACGCGGCGGCCGTGCCGCTGCTCGCCCGTGCCACGCCGCGCGGGGGGTGCTCCGAGGCGTCCGGCTGGTAGTGCAGGAGCGGCATCGCGGTGTAGAAACCAAGCGCCTTGGACAGCGCGTGACCGGCGAGGTGCAGCACCACGCCGGCGGTTGCGAGCGGTGTGGCGAAGCCGATCCCGAGCGCGAGCACACCCATGTGTTCGAGGCTTGAGTAGGCGAGCAGCCGCTTCCACGCCTGTGGCCGCCACAGGAACGGCACGGCGATCGCGAGCGAGGCGAGCCCGAACGCGAGGAACACTGTCTTGGCGACGCCGTGATGCAGCGCCGGGCCGAGGGTGTCGAGGACGCGCCAGGCAATTAGGATCACGACGGGGAGCAGGGCGGCGGAGAGCAGGGCGCTGACGGGAGGGGGTGCTTCGCTGTGCGCGTCGGGAAGCCAGTTGTGCACCGGCGCCCAGCCGATCTTCGCGGCCAGACCGCCGACGATGAGAAGGAACGCGAGCAGCGCACCCTGGCCTCGGAGGGAGTGCGCGTGGTGGGCGATCTGCTGCCAGTCCAGGGTGGCGAGCACGCCGCCGCGGGGTGCGAGGCCGACGTAGAGGACGAGGATGCCGACGAGCGCGATTGTCAGCCCGAACGTCGTCAGCACCAGATATTTCCAGCCGGCTTCAAGCGCGTTGCGCCGGCCGCTGTAGGCGACCAGCAGCGCCGACGCACCCGTGGTCGCCTCGACCATCAGCCACGCGACGCCGAGGTTGTCGATCAGCGGCAGCGCGAGCAACGCCGCCCAGAACAGATAGAAGCCGAGGTAGTACCACGCGCGCGAGCGCGTGGCACGAAACAGGCCGTGCCCGTGATCGGCGAGATGGGCGGGTGAGGCGAGCGCGCTCAACAGCCCCACGACCGCGACGACGCCGAGAAATACGCCGGTCGCGCCGTCCACGAGGTACCACGACCCGTGGGTCGGCGTCGCGCTACCCGTCAACGCGACAACCGCCAGGACAAGCGCCACTGCTGCGGTCGCGAGTGCGCCAGCGATATTTAGGCGGTCCGCCACCTGCGGCGTGCGGGCGAGCTGGATCAACAGGCCAACGACTGCCGGCACCGCAGGGACGGCTATCGCGAGCGCTTCAGTCACGCAGGCCTCCGAGCAGCGTGGTGTCGCTGGTGCCGAGCTCCTCGTGGATCTTCGCGCTGAACACCGCCGCGACTGAGACGATCAGGACGAGATCGAACACGAGCCCAAGCTCGACGAACGCCGGCAGTCCACCCGGCGCGGACAGCGCACCGAGGTACAGCCCGTTCTCGGCGACGAGGAAGCCGAGTACCTGGAAGATCGCGGGGCGACGCACGGTGGCGATCGTGATGCCCAACGCGACCAGGCCGACCGCCGCACGCTCCACCCCTGGCTGCAGGAGCCCGAAATGTGGGACCAGCGCCGCGATCGGCAGCGCGATCGCGAGGGCCAGCGTCAGCCGGACAAGCGGGTGGCGCTCCGTGGCGATCCACTGCGGCTCGCGCGTGCGCAGCACAACGAACGCCAACCCGACCGGCAACAACACGGCTTTGGCGAGCAGCACCGCGCCGGCGACCAGCAGCCCGGTCGACTGGCCACTGGCGACGCTGATCGCGTGCACGCCCAGCCACACCGACTGCAGCGCGATCAGCGCCAGCGCCACGGATCGCCTTCGCACCACGACGACGCCGAGCGCGCTGATCACCAGCGCCCACGTCAACACGCCGGTCATGACCCGCCACCGGCAAACCAGCTCGCCAAACCCAACAGGCACACTGCCCCGCCGGCGCCGACGAACAATGGAACACGCAGGATCCGCATCTTCGCTTGCGTCGTCTCACATACCGCCAGCAGAACGCACCACAGCGGCAGCGATCCGGCAAGGACCGCGAGTCGGGCGAGGAACGGGCCGGGCTGGGGGATGAACAGCTCGGTTGCGAGGACGAGCATGATCCAGTGGCGCGCCGCGGCAGCCCACTGCAGGTAGGCGAGTTCGCGTCCCGCGTATTCGAGCAGCGGCCCCTCGTGGACCATCGTCAGCTCGAGATGGGTGTCGGGGTTATCGACTGGCTGACGCCCGGTCTCCGCCAACACCACAAGGCCGAACGCGAACGCCGCCGCCCAATGCGCTGGCTCGCCCCACACCGCGGGCCGGGTCGCCTGGGCGCTGAGGGCGACCAGGTCGGTGCTGGCGCCCGGAAACGCGATGAGAACGAGCACGAGCAGCAGCACCGCCTCGACCGCGACCGCAAAGGTCAACTCGCGGCTGGCTCCCATCAGCCCGAAACCGCTGGCGGTGTCCCACGCTGCGAGCGTTATCGCGAAACGCCCGAGCGCCAGCAGCCCGACCAGTACGAGCGCGTCGTTGCCGACCGGCCACCCGGGCGAGCGACCGCCGATCGGCAACATCACCAACGCGATCAGCAGCGACGCCGCGACCGTCGCCGGAGCAAGCTCGTAGATGATCGTGCGCGGCGTCGGCGCGACGCCGCTCTTGCGCCACAAGCGTCGCAGCTCGCGATAGGGCTGCAACGCCGAGGGTCCTGGGCGTCCTTGCAGCCGCGCCTTCACGCGCTGCACGATCCCCGGGATCAGCGGTGCTACGGCGACCCCGCCCACCACCTGCACCACGCCCGCGACCGCAGTGGCAGCGCTCATGTCAGCACCCCCGATCGCGCGAGCACCAACAGCAGCGCGAGCAACCCGACCAGGTACAGGAGGTAGGTGCGAAGGCTGCCAGACTGCAGACGGCGCGCTGCCGCCGCAGTGCGCAGCGCTGCGTGGGTTATCGGCTCATAGATCAACGTGTCGAACAGGTGCGGAACGTTCGCCTCGTACACAACCTCCCGAACCACGCCGTGCTCGACGCGCACCGTCAGCTCACGGCTCGGGCGCAGCACCGCCTCGAGGAACAGTCGCAAGGGCTTGGTGAAACCGGCCGATGTCCACGCCATGGCTGGCTCGACGAATTGGCCGCACGCCCACGCCGGACTTGGCGCCGCGCGGCGGCCGCGGGCAGCACGCCACAGGGCGCCAACCAGCAGCAGGAGCCCGGTTGCCAACGCAAGCGTCGGCAACCGTCCGGTGCTTGGCAACACCACGGTCGCGCCCCGCGAGAGGGCGACGGCGCCAGGACCGAGCTGCGCGAGCGTCGGGACCAGCAACCCCGGCACCACACCAAGCACGACGCACAACCCGGCCAGGAACACGAGCGGACCGCGCATCCCGACGGGCGGGTCCTCCGCGTTCGCGGTCTCCGGGCGCCGCGGCGCGCCGAGCAGCACCAAGCCGATCACCTTCACGAAACAGAACACCGCCAGCGCCGCCGTCGCAGCCAGCGCAGCGGTCGCGAGCGCCCCGGCGACCGACAC
>DATLQS010000087.1:0-6643 GCA_035535075.1 Solirubrobacteraceae bacterium | reverse complement strand
GGTCGAGGGCATCGAGCGTCGTTCCGTAACCGACGGCCTCCCGGGCCGTGACGTAGACGACGCCATTGACGATCAGCGGATAGGAGATCGAGCCCTGGAGCGCGACCGACCAGGCAAGCGACAGCGGGGCGGTGATCGAGCTGCCCGTCTGATTGCCGTCGTGGGCCGGGTCAAGCTGGTAGGCGACCGCCAGATCGGTGCTTGTCGCGTTGGCGACGGCGGGAGCGAGCAGCGCGAAGCCGACCAGGAGCGATCCGAGCAGCGGCGCACGCCGCCGGTACGGCGCGCCGGCCAACCTGCGCGCACGCCCACCGACTGGCGGGTCCTCGCATCGCGGTCGCTTGAGTTGCCCGGGTGCCATCACCGAGCAACGCGCGCCGCGAGGCCCGACACGGGGTCGCTGGACGAATAGCCCGGATCCAGCCCACTCGTCCAGTGCGCCAGCGCCGCGCGTCGAGCGCGCGTGCTCGCGCTCTGAGGCCGTGGCGCGCCGGCTCGCGCTACGCGCCGGCGAGCACGCGGGCGAGGTTGTCGAGCTCGTTCTCGCGACCCGCGATCAGCCGCTGCGTCCACTGCTCGTCGTGCATCGGCTCGACGCGCATGACCACCCGCACCCCCTCGGGGTCCGGGAGCAGCTCGACGACGGTCGCGAACTCATACGCTGCGACGCCGGGGATGAAGTCGGCGAGCGAGGTATACGCCAGACGCTCCCCGGTCACGACCTCCGTGTAGGTCTTGCGCGACTCCGTCGTCAACGGCATGCCGGCGTTCTTCATGAACTCGACCTGCGGGACCGCGGTCGCGGTCATCGCGTGGCGCAGCTCACCACCGGGTCTCAGCTCCAGCGTGCGGACCTCCACCGTGAAGCCGTCGGGCCCCCACCACGACTCGATGCCCTGCCTGGTCGTCCAGAGCTCCCACACCTGCTCGGCGGATGCGTCGTAGGTCCGCTCGATCGTGATCCACGACTCCCCCGTATCCGTTGAAACTGTGCCGTCGGTCATGGGCCCTCCCGAGGTCGAGTTGAGACGGTCTCCCACTACGACTGCCGGCGCCGGGCAAACTGATCGGGCGCGCCGCTCGAGCGTGTCAGTCGAGCCGGGCGGGCAGGCCGAAGCGCTCGAACACGTCATCGACCTTCGCCGCGTCGACCGGTTCGTCGGGGTAGCGCTCGAACACCTCGCGGTCACGGGGTTCGGCGGAGCGCGCGATGAACGCCGTGACGTCACTGACCTGCGTGCCGCGCAGCGTCAGCACGTTGAGGGCGAACGGACGGTAGCGCTGCTCCTCCGCACTCCACGCGTAGAAGCCGAGCGCCGGCTGTCCGTTCGCGGTGGTCCGAACGACGTGCCAGCGCCAGGCGCCGGAAAGCGGCCAACCCCTCGCCCACTGGGCGATCGCATCACGGCCGCGGAACCAGCTCGCCAGCGGCGGCATCGCGAACGTTGCGTCGTCGGCCAGCATCGCCGCGAACGCCTCAACGTCGTTGCGCTCCCAGGCGTCGACGTAGCGGTCGACGAGCTCGCGCAGCCCATCGTCGCCCAGCGCGCGGCAGGTGACCTGCTGGCTCTGCTCGGGAACGCGTTGCTCGACGGTCGCCCGCGCGCGTTGCAGCGCGCTGTTCACCGACGCGACGGTGGTCGCCAGCGACGCGGCGACCTCCTTGGCCGAGAAGCCGAGCACCTCACGCAGGATCAGCACCGCGCGCTGGTTGGCCGGCAGGTGCTGCAGCGCGGCGACGAAGGCCAGTTCCACGCTCTCGCGCTGGTCATAGCGAGCGGCCGGGGCGGCGAAGCCATCCTCGACGCCCAGGATCTCATCGGGGTAGGGCTCGATCCACACCGACTCGACGATCGGCTCGCCGGGCCCGACATGGGGGTCGGTCGGCGGCCCGTAGTCGATCGGAAGCACCCGCTTGGGCCGCCGCGCGATCTGGTCCAGGCAGCTGTTGGTGGCGATCGTGTAGAGCCATGAGCGCAGCGAGCTTCGGCCCTCGAACTTCGCCAGGCCGCGCCACGCGC
This sequence comes from Solirubrobacteraceae bacterium, assembly GCA_035535075.1. GTDB lineage: Bacteria > Actinomycetota > Thermoleophilia > Solirubrobacterales > Solirubrobacteraceae > Palsa-513. The sequence goes on along the minus strand of DATLQS010000087.1, from coordinate 4,622 downwards.
GAAGCAGCGAGTCCTGCAGCGCGTCCTCGGCATCGTGCACCGATCCCAGCATCCGGTAGCAGTGCGCGTGCAGCTCTCGGCGATGGGGTTCGACGAGACTGGCAAAGGCGCTGTGGTCGCCCGCGCGCGCCCGCCCAAGGAGCCCTCGCTCGCGCGCCGTCCCGCCTGTCGCCGCGGTAGCCATCTCCACCCCAGACTAACCCGTTCTCGCCGCGCCGATGAGTTCGGACCTCCGGGCGAGTCACATAGGCGACAGATGAGGCGGACATCCAACCGCGTGGTGCACCTTGAGCTCCACACCGGAGATCTCGCGCATGCCCGCGACTTCTACGCACGGATCTGCGGCTGGCGCCCGGAGCAGGTCGACACGCGCAACGGGTCGTACCTGGCGCTCGAGCTGGGCGGCGGCCTGAGCGGCGGCATCGTCGAGTGCCTCGCCGAGCGCTCGTTGTGGCTGCCCTATGTCGAGGTGGCCGAGATCGGCGAGGCGACGCGCCGCGCGCGCCGCCTGGGCGCGTCCGTGCTGCTCGATCCGCGGGAAGGCCCAGCCGGCTGGCGCAGCGTGGTCGCGACAGCGGCGGGCGGCGAGATCGCGTTCTGGCAGCCGAAGCGCTGAGCCCTGCGAGCGGCGCCGGCGAGCGCCCTCCGGCGAGCTCCGCAGCGGGCTCAGGCCGGGCTCAGCGTCGAGCGGCGCTCGTCGTCCGGGTTCGCGGCGCTCGCGGATGGCGCGCTCGCTCCGCCGGCCTGTGCCGCGCGGTCCGCGTCAGTCTGAGCTGCCGGGTCCGGCTCGCTCGGGATCCAGCGCATCAGCGCCGCGACGAGGGCGGTGTGGCGCATCGGCTTGCTGACGTAGTCGTCCATGCCGGCGTCGAGGCATCGCTGGCGATCGCCGTCCATGGCGTGCGCGGTCATCGCGATGACCGGCGTTCGCCTGCCGCCCGCCTCGCGACGGCGGAGCTCCGCCGTCGCCTGATAGCCGTCCATGTCGGGCATCTGGCAGTCCATCAGTACCGCGTCGTAGCTCCGCGCCTGCAGTGCCGCGAGGGCCTGGCGGCCATCACCGACCACCTCGACGCGGCAGCCGCAGCGCTCGAGCGACCGGGCGGCGACGATCTGGTTGATCTGGGAGTCCTCGGCGACCAGCACGAGCGGCGAGCTCAGCCACACGGGCCCGCTGCCGACGTTCGTCTCGGCGCTCGGCGCAGGCAGCGTGGCGGAGGCCAGCGCGGCCGTCAGCACCACCTCGAACCAGAACGTGCTGCCGCGCCCGGGTGCGCTCTCGGCGCCGATCGTTCCGCCCATCAGCTCGACGAGCTCGCGAGCGATCGCCAGCCCCAGGCCGGTGCCGCCGTATTGCCGCGTGGTCGAGACGTCGGCCTGGGTGAACGGCTCGAACATGCGCCCGAGGTTCGCCGGGTCGATCCCGATGCCGGTGTCGGCGACCTCGACACGGATCGCCGTGCTCGCCTGCCGCTCCGGTTTCGCGCCTACGCGAACCGTGATCGCCCCGGTGGCGGTGAACTTGACAGCGTTGGAAACAAGATTCAGGAGGATCTGCCCGAGGCGCCGGCCGTCTCCGCGCACGCGCCGCGGAACAGTGGGGTCGATCTCCAGATCGAGGCGTAGGCCCTTTGACCGCGCGAGGGCGCCCGCCACCGAACACGTCTCCTTGACCGTCTCGTCGAGGTCGAAGTCGGCGAGCTCCAGTTCGAGGTGGCCGGTCTCGATCTTCGAGATGTCGAGGATGTCGTTGATCAGCGAGAGCATCTGCTCGCCTGACCGCGTGACCTGCTCGGCGCATTCGCGTTGCGGTTCGGTGAGGCCCATGTCGAGCAGCAGCTCGGTCATCCCGAGCACACCGTTCATCGGGGTTCGAATCTCGTGACTGACGTTGGCCAGGAACGCGGACTTCATGTTCGACGCCTCGACCGCCTGGTCCCGCGCGATCGCCAGCTCGCCGGCGGCCCGGTTGCGCTCGGTCACGTCCTGGAAGAACGCGAGCCGGCATTCCCGCCCGTCGAGGTTCACGTTGTCGCTGGTGACCTCGACATCGATGATCGTGCCGTCCTTGTGCACGTGGCGGCGCGGATAGCTCGCGCTCGCCGCGAACTCGGGGCGTGAGCCGTTCGGGTTGGTCGCGAGGAACGCGAACAGCGCGGGGACGTCCTCGGGCGGTAAGAGCTGCGGGATCGTCATCGACAGGCACTCCTCGTGCGAGTAGCCGTAGCTCCTGACCATCGCGTCACTGACCGCGACGATCTCCAGCGTCTCGCGGTCGTAGGCCACCATCGGCAGCGGGTTTCGCTCGAACAGCAGGCGGTAGCGCTGCTCGCTGGAATGCAGCCGCTCCTGTGCCAGGCGCAGCGCCGGGCGGAAGGCGAGGCGAAAGCCGCTCAGCACCACGGTGACGGTGGCCAGGCCGACCGCGATCGCGCCGAGGTGGTAGGCGTTGCCGACGACGAGGATGGCCAGGCTCGCGCACGTGACGAAGCCGGGCAGGACGAAGCCCGACAGCTTCTGCCACGAAAAGCGGCTCGCGCCGCCACCGGTGCCGACCCACATCGACATCGCGAAGACCAGCAGCGAGGCCGGCCACGCGACGCCGTTGACCACGGCCCCGAGCTGGGATCCGCCGCCGACGAAGGTGAAGGTGTCTCCCGCCGCATTGATCGCCAGCCCGGTGGCGATCAGCCCGAGCGTCGTCCGGCCGCGGCCGGTCACGACCACGCTGCTCCCGGCGACGATCCCGAGCAGCAGCAGGTCGCCGACCGGGTAGGCGAGGTTGGTGGCCGCGCCCAGCGACGCGCCTTCGAACAGGCGCTCGAGCCCGTGGAACGCGAAACCGGAACACAGGGCGGCCATGCCGAGTGCGGCGATCGCGCCGTCGAGCCAGTTTGGCCGCTCGCCTCGCCTGATCTCATCACGGACGAACAGCACGACGGCGGCCAGGGCGATCGGGAAGAAACCGAGGTAGAACGCATCGGCCAGCGAGGGGTTCGCGGGGGTCGCCCCGCCCAGCGACTCGACGGTCAGCACCAGGTCGCCGGTCGCCCAGGCGAAGCAGGCGGCGCCCATCGTCAGCGCCACCCGGCGATGGCGCCCGCGACCGAAGCCCCGCGCGAGGCACAGCGCGCTGGCGGTCAGCTCGAAGGCGACGACCAGCCAGCCGTCAAGCCACGGCGAGAACTGCTGCGAACTCCGCAGGATCAGGAATCCGAGGTAGGCGATGAGCAGGATGCCCATCAGGGCAAACGCAGCCCAGATCCCCCGCGGCGACCGCTCGCCTGGCGTGCGGGAGCGGGCCTGGCCCCGCGACCGCGCCAATCGCAGCTTGGGTGCTCCAAGCATGTCGTCGAATATCGGCGAATCCGCCCGTCGGCTTGAGCCGACGCCGGGCTCTCACGGCGGCCTCCGCTCGCCTCGACGCTATGGTTCGGCGGCGAATGTGCCGGCTCTTTGGCATGTCCGGTGCACCCCGTCGCGTGGGCGCGACGTTCTGGCTGCTCGAGGCCGAGGACAGCCTGATCGCGCAGAGCCGTCGCGAGCCGGATGGCACCGGCCTTGGTTACTTCGCCGCGGACGGGACGCCGCGGGTCGACAAGCAGCCGATCGCGGCGTTTGCCGATCGCGCGTTCGCGCGCGAGGGGCGAGAGGTGCACTCGCAGACGTTCGTTGCCCACATCCGCTACGCCTCGACGGGCGGGCTCACGCCCGCGAACACCCATCCGTTCGAGCAGCGCGGTCGCCTGCTGGCGCACAACGGCGTGATCGAGGGCCTGGCCAAGCTCGAGGCGCAGCTCGGGCGCTACCGGGACCTGGTCGGCGGCGACACGGACTCCGAGCGGTTCTTCGCCTTGGTTACCAAGGAGACCGATCGTCACGACGGCGATGTGACCGCGGGCCTGGTCGCCGCCGCTCGCTGGGTCGCCCGGGAGCTCCCGCTCTTCGCGCTCAACGTCGTGCTCACGACGAGCGATGAACTGTGGGCCCTGCGCTACCCGGAGACCCACGCGCTGTATCTGCTCGAGCGCGGCCCGGGCGGCGCGCTCGAGCACGCCGGCGCCCCCGGCACGATCCGCGTGCGCAGCGCCGAGGCCGGCAACCAGCCCTCGGCGGTCATCGCCAGCGAACCGATGGACCGCGACCCGGCCTGGCGGCCGCTCGCGTCCGGCGAGCTTGTGCATGTGGACCGTGCGCTGCGCGTCTCTTCCACGATCGTCATCGACCACCCGCCGCGCCACCCGCTGACCCTCGCCGACCTCGCTCCGCACGCCGCCGCGTCCCAGTCCGCGAGCCCGGCGACGGGAGCGTCGGCGGGGGCGTCCTCCTAGGGCACGAGCATGTCGGCCGCGGCTGCGGATGCGCCGAGGTGTCCGAGGCCGAAGATGTCCTCGAGGGTGCGCAGCATCGAGTAGTGGTCGAAGCTGGTCGGGTTGACGGTGCCGGGGACGACCCCGGCGCCGACGGCGAGCGCCAGGGCGGTGTTGCCGTTCTCGCCCGGCTGGTTCGAGCTGTAGTTCGCGTCGCCGTCGTTCTCGTCGCTGATCACGAACAACAGGCTGTTGTTCGCCTTCGCCCATTGCGCGTAGGCGTCGATGTGCGACTGCGCCCACGAGTCGCCC
>DATLQS010000086.1:0-20500 GCA_035535075.1 Solirubrobacteraceae bacterium | reverse complement strand
CCCGCTCCACCGCCACCACGATCGCCGAAATCGTCAAAGAAATCGCCGCCACCCGAATCACCGAACGCGGCGAAACCCGCGCCGACGACAAAACCTCAGAAGCCGCCATGGAAGACCGCAAAAAAGACGGATACTTCTAAGTGGCCCAGGCTCCGCCTCACGACCTCCGCCCCGCTACGCCGCAGGCGCGTAACGTCTCCTGGCAGGAGGGCAACCTCGACCGCCGCGCCCGCTGGAAGCGCCTGCGCCAGCGCGGGACGACCATCTGGTTCACCGGGCTCTCGGGCTCCGGGAAGTCGACGGTGGCCTGCGCCGTCGAGGAGGAGTTGATCGCCGCTCGTCGCTGGGCGTACCGACTCGACGGCGACAACCTGCGCCACGGAGTGTGCAGCGACCTCGGCTTCAGCCGCGACGACCGCGCCGAGAATGCACGCCGCGTCGCCGAATTGGCGCTGCTGTTCGCGGACGCCGGGTCGGTGGCGCTGGTCTGCCTGGTCTCGCCCTACGCCGTCGACCGCCGCCACGCCCGCGAACTGCACGAGCAGGCGGGGCTCGACTTCATCGAGGTGTTCGTCAACACGAGCCTCGAGGAGTGCGCGCGGCGCGACGTCAAGGGCCTCTACGCCCAGGCGCGCGGCGGAACGCTTGCCAACCTGACCGGGGTCGGGGCTCCGTACGAGATCCCGGGCGCCCCCGACGTCGAGCTCACCGAGGATCTCGACGTGCCCGCCGCGGCAGCACGCGTGCTCGCCGCGCTGCCCGCGGTCAGCGCCTGACCGCGCCGCGCTCAGTGCTTGGCGCGGCGCAGGCGCGCCCGCTCCTCGTGCATGTCCACGACGCGCTCGATCAGCTTGAGCAGCTGAGGCACCCCGGTCGCCTTCGCCTGCCCGTAGTGGAACGCCTCGCGCCAGTCGGCCACGCGCGCACCCTCCGCCGCCATGACATTGAAGAAGGCGCGCGGCATCTCGATCGTGACCCGCGCGTCGGTCGCCACCTCCTTGGTGACCTTGCGCGCCGGGAGCTCGACGCGAAACTGCTGCACGTCGCCGCGTCCACGCAAGACCAGCGAGAAGACGAGCTTCAGCGGCGCCAGCGCCGGCACCTCCTCGGCGATGGTCGCCAAGGCCTGCTCGATCTGCGCCTTGACGTCGGTGGTCGCGCTCACGCCTCGAGTTTACGCTGCCGCCCGATCGGGCTGGGCTGCCGCATCCGGCAAGCGGCGGCGACCGCCGCTACAGCGCGATGACGGCGTCGATCTCCACCCCGGCGCCGCGCGGCAGCGCGGCAACACCGACGGTCGCACGGGCCGGCGGATCGTCGGGAAAGAATTCCGCACAGACCTCGTTGACCTCGGCGAAGGCGCCCAGCTCGACCATGTAGATGGTGATCCGAACCGCCCGGGCCAGCGTCGTGCCGCCGGCGCGGGCGACGGTGTCGAGGTTCTCCAGGCAGCGACGCGCCTGTGCCGCGGCGCTGCCCACGATCAGCTCCCCGCTGGCGGCGTCGATCGGGATCTGTCCCGAGCAGAACAGCAGGCCTCCGGAACGCACGGCGTGACTGTAGGGGCCGAGCGCCGCCGGGGCCTCGGGCGCGTGGACCGTTTCTCGATCGGTGCCCATCGTGCAAGACGATACCCGGCGCCGGCCGGCCCCGCTGGCCCGCGGACTCGATCTTGTAAGGTCCAGACAATGCGTCGATTGGGCACGCTGACCGCGTTGGTGACCGTCGCCGCCGCAGTGCTGATCGCCCTCCCCGCGGCCTCCGCGGAAGCGGCCACGAGTTCGGTGCCCTTCACGACGTGCTCGGACGCACCCACGTTCGGCTGCGCCCACCTCGCGGTGCCGCTGGATCCCACCGGCGTGATCCCAGGGACGGTCAGCCTCGCGATCCGCCGCGAGCTGTCGCAGACGGGGACCGCGACGGAGGCGGTCGTGGCCCTGGCCGGTGGACCCGGCCAGGCGGCGCTGCCGTTCGCGTCCGACGCGCAGCAGATCATGTCGGCGGCGCTGGCGACGCGCGACCTGGTCGTCTTCGACCAGCGCGGAACGGGCGACTCCGGCGCGTTGAAGTGCTCGGCGCTGAGCTTCTCGACCGAGCCGCTGAGCACCGTGATCCCGGACTGTGCCACCCAGATCGGCCCGACACGCGGGCTCTATACCACCGACAACTCGGTCGCCGACCTCGAGTCGCTGCGCCAGGCGCTCGGCTACACCAAGCTCGTGCTCTACGGGACCTCCTACGGGACGAAGGTCGCGTTGCGCTATGCCGCGGAGTACCCCAACAACGTCGCAGGCCTCATCCTCGACTCGACCGTTACCCCCAACGGACCCGACATCTTCGACCAGTCCACCTACGCGGCGGTGCCGCGCATCCTCAGCCAGCTCTGCGCGGCGGGCGCCTGCCCGGGGATCGCCAACCCGCTGGCCGACCTTGAGAAGGTTCTGACGCGCCTGGACCGCAGCCCGGTCAAGGCGACCTACATCACCGGCTCGGGGAAGGCGATCCCGCTGAGGATCTACGCCAGCGAGATCGCGTCGATCCTGCTCGCCGGCGACGAGGATCCCTCGCTGCGCGCCGACTTTCCCGCGGCGGTGGCAGCCGCCGCCGACGGCCACTACGGGCTGCTCGCGATCCTCGTCGCACACGCCGTCCTCGGCGGATCCTCCAACAGCACCATCGACAATCCGCTGTTCATCGACACGCTCTGCGAGGAGCTGCCGTTCCCCTGGTTGCGCAGCTCCACCGCGACCGACCGGATCGCCGCCGCGCTGGCGGCCGCCAAGGCGTTGCCGGCCGGGACGTTCGGGCCGTTCGGCTACACGACCGCCTTCGCGCAGAGCTCGGCATCCGACTGCGCCTACTGGCCGTTCAGCAGCAGCGCACCGGAGACCACGCTCACCGCGCTGCCAAACGTCCCGACGCTGATCATCAGCGGCGCCGACGACCTGCGCACGCCCACCTCGAACGCACAGCAGGTCGCCACGATGATCCCCGACGCCACCGTCGTCGTGGTGCCGCAGACCGGCCACTCGGTGCTGACGACCGAGTTCGGCTCGTGCGCGCGCAACGCCGTCAACGCGTTCTTCGCAGGAACGGCGATCACCACCAGCTGCGCACCGCGCGCGGTGCCGGCCTACCTCAAGCCGGCGCCGGCCGCGCCCAGCTCGCTGGGCAGCCTGCGCCCGCTCGGCGGGACCCACGGGGTCTCCGGACGCACCGCACGGGCCGTCGAGCTGACCCTCGGCTGGAGCGCGCGCGAGCTGTCGGAGAGCCTCTTCGAGACGCTGATCGGCAGCTTCAACCCGTCATACACCAAGGGTCTCGGCGGCCTGCACGGCGGGTATGCGAAGTTGACGACGTCGAAGACGACGCTGAAGAACACGTTCACCTTCCACCACTTCTCCTACGTCGCCGGCGTGACGATCTCCGGCTCGATCACCGGTGGCGTCGGCACGCTGACGATCGGCGGCGGACGGGCCGCCGACGGCCGGATCGTCGCGACCACGTTCAACCAGTTCGTCGGCAGGCTCGGCGGCGTCGCGATCCACTTCACGATCTCGCGGGCCCAGGCCGTGGCGCTGACGGCGTCGGCCGCGCGCTGAGCGGCGACACGCGCGGTGGCCAACGCGCTCGCGCACGAGACCTCGCCGTACCTGCGGGCTCACGCCGACAACCCGGTCGACTGGCTGCCATGGGGCGAGCAGGCGCTCGCGCGGGCGCGCGAGCTCGACCGTCCGCTGCTTGTCTCGATCGGCTACGCCGCCTGCCACTGGTGCCACGTCATGGAGCGTGAGTCGTTCGAGGACGACGCGACGGCCGCGCTGCTCAACGAGCATTTCGTCCCCGTCAAGGTCGACCGCGAAGAGCGCCCGGACATCGACGGCATCTACATGGAGGCCGTGCAGGCGCTGACCGGCCACGGCGGCTGGCCGCTGAACGTCTTCCTGACGCCGCAACAGGAGCCCTTCTTCGGCGGCACCTACTGGCCGCCGGCGCCGCGCGGCGGGATGGCGAGCTTCACGCAGGTGCTCGAGGCGATCGCGGCGCTGTGGCGCGATCGCCGCGAGGAGGCGATCGGCGCCGGGGCCCGGCTCAGCGCTCGCCTGGGCGGTGCGGCGACGCTCGACCCCTCGACCGAGCCGCTCGATGCCGCCGCGCTCGAGGCCGCCGTCGCCGCCCTGCGGCGGACCTACGACGCCCGCAACGGCGGCTTCGGAACGGCGCCGAAGTTCCCCCCGCACTGCGCGCTCGAGCTGCTCGCAGCACGCGGCGAGCGCGAGATGTCAACGGCGACGCTGCGGGCCATGGCCCTCGGCGGCATCTGCGACCAGGTCGGCGGCGGCTTCTCGCGCTACGCGGTCGACGCGACGTGGACGGTCCCCCACTTCGAGAAGATGCTCTACGACAACGCGCTGCTCGCGCGCGCCTACCTGCGTGCGCACCAGGCCGTCGGTGACCCGCTGTTCGAGCGCACGTGCCGCGAGACGCTCGAGTTCTGCCTGCGCGAGCTGCGGGCTCCCGAGGGCGGCTTCTACTCCTCGCTCGACGCCGATTCGGAGGGCGTCGAGGGTCGCTTCTACGTCTGGAGCCTCGCCGAGCTGAGCACCGAGCTCGGGGCGTTGGCGCCGGCCGCGATCGCCTACTTCGGCGCGAGCGACCAGGGCAACTTCGACGGCGCGAACGTGCTCGAGGCGCGCGGAGCCGAGCCGGCCGAGCGCGACCAGATCCGCACCCTGCTGCTCGAGGCCCGCGCGCGGCGCGTTCGCCCGGCGCTCGACGACAAGCGCCTGACCGCCTGGAACGCGCTGATGATCGCCGCACTCGCCGACGCCGGCGCCGTACTCCGCGAGCCGCGCTACCTCGAGGCGGCGGTCGGCGCAGCGGAATTCGTCTGGCAGCAAATGCGCGACGGCGAGGGGCGCCTGCTGCGCACCTACAACCACGGTGGCGCCCGCCTGCCGGCGTACCTGGAGGATCACGCGTTCATGCTCGAGGCGCTGCTCACGCTTTATGAGGCGAGCTTCGAGGAGCGTTTCTTCGTCTGGGCGCGGGCGCTGGCCGACGCGATCCTGGCCCGCTTTCGTGACCCACAGCGCGGTGGCTTCTTCGTCACGGCCGCGGACGGGGAGCGGCTGATCACCCGCCGCAAGGACCTCGAGGATCACCCGATACCGTCCGGCTCCTCGAGCGCCGCGCTCGGTCTGCTGCGGCTGGCCGCGCTGAGCGGCGAGTCCGCGTACGCCGAGGCGGCGCTCGGCGCGATCCGGCTCGCCCAGGAGATCGCGCCGCGCTTTCCCAGTGCGTTCGGCCACCTGCTGTGCGCGATTGACTTTCACACCGCCGAGGTGCGCGAGGTGGCACTGGTCGGCAGCGACCTCGGCCCCCTGCTCGAGGTGATGCGGGAGCGCTACCGGCCGCACGTCGTGCTCGCCGCGGCGAGCGAACCGGCGAGCACCGCCGTCGGTCTGCTCGAGCAGCGCACGGCGCACGATGGCCGGGCGACCGCCTACGTCTGTGCGAACTTCGCCTGTCAGAAGCCGGTCGGAGATCCGGCGGCGCTCAGGGCGCTGCTTGATGGCTGAGCGCCTCGACCTCGGCGACGCTGAGCACGATGTCGGCGGCGGCGACGTTCTCCTCGAGGTGCGCGATCTGCGAGGTGCCGGGGATCGGCACCATCACCGGTGAGACCGCCAGCAGCCAGGCGAGCGCGATCTGCCCGGGGCTCGCGCCGTGGCTGTGCGCCAGTTGGGCGAGCGTGTCGGCCTCGGTGGCCTCGCCGGCTGCGAGCGGGAACCATGGGATGAAGGCGATCCCGCGTTGCGTGCACGCGTCGAGCACCGCCTGGCTGCCGCGATCGAGCGCGCTGTAGCGGTTCTGGACCGACACGATCTCGGCGATCGCGAGCGCCTGCTCGAGCTCGCCGGCCGTGACGTTGGAGAGACCGATGTGGCGGATCTTGCCGGCCTGCTGAGCCTCGACGAGGACGCCGAGGGAGTCCTCGAACGGCACGGCAGGGTCGGGGCGGTGGAGCTGGTAGAGATCGATCTGCTCGACCGCGAGGCGGCGCAGGCTCCCCTCCAGCGCGGCCCGCAGCCGCTCCGGGCGCCCGTCGACCCCCCAGGCGCCGGGGCCGCTGCGCGTCAGCCCGCCCTTGGTCGCCACGACGACGCCGTCGTAGGGGGCCAGCGCCGTCGCGATCAGCTCCTCGCTGACATGCGGGCCGTAGGAGTCGGCCGTGTCGATGAAGTCCACACCCAGTTCGACGGCCCGCCGCAGCAGGGCTACCGCTCCGGCCGGGTCGCTCGGGGGACCCCAGATCCCGGGCCCGGTGATCCGCATCGCCCCGAAGCCCAGCCGATCGACCGCCAGATCCCCGCCGATCGTGATCGTGCCCGCGCCGCTCATAGGACCGGCAGGTAGCGGTCGAGCTCCCAGCGGGTGACCTGGATGCGGTATTCCTCCCATTCGCGCCGCTTGATCTCGATGAAGCGGTTGAAGGTGTGCTCGCCGAGCGTGCGCAGCGCGATCTCGGAGTCCGCGGTCAGCTCGATCGCGGCACCAAGGGTCTCCGGGAGCTGCTCGATCCCCAGCCGGCGACGCTCCTCCGGTGACAGGTGGTAGAGGTTCTTCTCCATCGGCTCGGGCAGCTCGTAGCCCTTCTCGATCCCCTCCAGTCCGGCCTGCAGCAGGGCCGCGAAGGTCAGGTACGGGTTGCACGCCGGATCCGGGCAGCGCAGCTCCATTCGCGTGCCCTCCTCTGACCCCGGGTGGTACAGCGGCACGCGCACCAGCGCCGAGCGGTTGCGCCGCGACCACGCCACGTAGACCGGCGCCTCATAGCCCGGCACGAGCCGCTTGTACGAGTTGACCCACTGGGCGAAGATCGAGCAGATCTCGCGCGCGTGGCGCAGCTGTCCGGCGATGAATGCCTTGCCCACGTCGGAGAGGTAGTAGTGGTCGTCGGGGTCGAAGAACGCGTTGCGCCCGCTGGCGAACAGCGACTGGTGGGTGTGCATCCCCGATCCGTTCTCGCCGAACATCGGCTTGGGCATGAACGTCGCGTGCCAGCCGTACTTCAGCGCGACCTCCTTGACGGTGATCCGGTAGGTCATGCAGTCGTCGGCCATCTTCAGCGCGTCGGCGTAGCGGATGTCGATCTCGTGCTGGGAGGGCCCGACCTCGTGGTGGCTGTATTCGACGTGGATGCCGAGCGCTTCGAGCGCGATCGAGGTCTCGCGCCGCACGTCGGAGCCGGCGTCGAGCGTGGTCAGGTCGAAATACCCGCCGCTGTCGAGCGGATCGGTTCCCGAGCTGTCGCGGAACAGGAAGTACTCGAGTTCGGGTCCGACGTTGAAGGTGTCGAAGCCCATGTCCGCGGCGCGTTTGATCGCGCGGCGCAGGATGTGGCGCGGATCCCCTTCGTAGGGCGTGCGCTCGGGGGTCAGGACGTCGCAGAACATCCGCCCGACGCCCTGCTCCTCGGGTCGCCACGGGAGCACCGCGAAGGTTGCCGGGTCGGGCATCGCGATCATGTCCGACTCCTCGACCGCGTTGAAGCCGGTGATCGAGGAGCCGTCGAAGCCCATCCCGGCCTCGAGCGCGCCGTCCAGCTCGGCGGCGTTGATGGAAAACGATTTGAGCTGCCCGATCACGTCGGTGAACCACATCCGGATGAAGCGGATCTCGCGCTCGGCGACGATCGCCCGGACGTCCTGTGCTGTGATCTGCGAGTCGGCCACCGGACGCGAACTATGCCGATGCGTCCAGCCAATGGCGTGCCCAGCGCTTGAGCTCACTCAGCGTCGGGGCGAGCTCCTGGCCTTTGTGCGTCAGCGCGTACTGCACCCGTACGGGCGGCCCGGGAAAGACGGTTCGTTCCACCAGGGCATGGGCCTCGAGCTCCTTGAGTCGATCCGAGAGCATCCGGTCGGAGAGGTCCGGCACGGCCGCCGCGATCACCGAGAAGCGCAGCGAGCCGCCCTGCATCAGGATTTCGAGGATCGCGCCAGTCCAGCGACGACCGATCAGCTCAACGGCGCGGTGGTAATAGGGACAGCAGGCGGGCCCGGACTGGGCAGGCGCCTGTGTGCTCGGTCCGGGCAACATCGCGTCGGCATCCTACGCCGCGCGCAGCGTCCTCGAATCCTCGACCGAGCCGTCAATCGGCACATCGCCGGCGACATTGACCATCGCCGTGAACACCTCGAGCGATGCGTAGGCGATCGCTTCGATCAGTTGCTCGTCGTCCCAGCCGAGCTCGCGCGCCTCTTCGTGCAGGTGCATCGGCGGGCCACCCTCACCGTCGAGCACCGCCTTCAGGTAGCTCATCAGCGCGGCCTGCTTGGGGTCGCCGGAGTCGAACTCCCGCGCCTTGGCGACCTCGTCCAGGCCGAGCCCGGCCGAGCGGGCGGTTCGGCTGTGCAGCGCGATCCCCGGAGCCGAGCCGTACTGCTCGGCGACCGCGAGCGAGATCCGCTCGAGCGTCGCACGACCGAGGGTGCCGCGCTTCAGCTCGGCGCGGAACCGGGCATAGCCGCGCAACGCGGCCGGCGAGCCCGCCAGCACGCCAAGGAAGTTCGGCAGCTGCCCGCCCGTCGCGAGCGCGCCGCGCAACACGGGCAGCGAGCCATCGGGGGCGGTCAGGTCGTCGTGGATCTGGAACCTGCTCATCGTTGTCTTCATCGCATCACGGACTTTCGTGCTTTAGCGTGCTTTACCTTCTGCTTATAACTTACGATTTGTAAGGATACTTCCTCGTCGTCGATTCTGCAAGCCTGCTTCACCGGTCAGTAGCAAATGCGCGGCGAAAACCAACCCGGATCATCGAATCGGGCGGCCGCGGCGGGGTCTGCTCGTACGTTCGTCGACGAGCGACCGGTTCCCTGCGAAGCGGGCTACCCGGATGCGGGTACTCCCACGCTGCCAGTTACGCGGCGTCGGATGGAGCGGCGACGCTCGGAGGCGGCGCGGCTGCCGCGACCCTCAACGCCGGCAGCGGCGCGAAATGCGGCAGGCGCAGCGCGAACGCCGAGCCCTTGCCCGGCGTGGTCACCGTGCAACGCCCGCCGTGACCCTTGGCGATCGCGTCGACGATCGCCAGGCCGAGACCGACGCCGCCGGCGGAACGCGTGCGCGCCGCGTCGGCGCGCGCGAAGCGGTCGAAGATCCGCTCCAGTGCGGCGGTCGGCACGCCACTGCCCTCGTCACGGACCTCGATCACGATCTCACCCGGCCCGCCGGCGCGCGAGCACAACTCGATCGCCGCGTGCGGCTCGGTGTACTTGACCGCGTTCTCGAGCAGCGCGTCCAGCGCCGCCCGCAGACGCTCGGGATCCGCCCACAGCGTGCCGGCAACGCCGACCGCCAGCCGCCAGCCCCGCGGGGCGACCTCACACCAGCGCATGAAGACGTCCTCGAGGAACGGCTCCACATCGATCTCCTCGAGTGACAGGAAGTCGGGCTGATCGGCCGTCGCCAGCAGCAGCAGATGGTCGACGATCCGGTCGATCCGCTGAAGCTCCTCGAGCGCGACGTCAAGCTCCTGACGCGGCTCGCCGCTCTCGCGCCGGACGAGCTCCAGGTGGCCGCGGGCGATCGTGACCGGGGTCCGCAGCTCGTGGGAGGCGTCCTGGATGAATCGCTCCTGGCGCTCGAGCAGGGAGCGGCGCTCCTCGGCCCGCCGCTCGACGATCGCCAGCGCCTCCATGCGCCGGCGCGCGTGCCAGACCATCGCCAGGAACATCGCCGCCATCAGCGGCACCTCGAACAGCTCGCCCCACAGCTGCTTGCCTTCGAAGGCGTCGAGCAGAATCGAGACGCCGGTCGCAGCCATCACCACGCCGAGCACGCTGAGCGTCGCGGTCGTCGGCCAGACGCGGAAGCCGTAGACGAGCGTCAGGCTGATCCAGACGAAGTGGAAGGGAATCGTCTCCCAGCTCGGCAGCGCCACCATCGCGGCGAAATTGGCGAGCGAGAACACCAGCCAGGCGAGCTCGACGTTGTAACGGCGCAGCACGCCGCGCAGCTCAGGCGGCAACCCGGTAGCCCGCATTGCGAACGGTCTCGATCGGCGCGTCGGGTCCGAGCCGCTTGCGCAGCCGGCGCACGCAGACGTCGACGACATTCGAGCCGGGGTCGAAGTGGTAGCCCCACACCTCGGAGAGCAGCCGCTCGCGGCTGACGACCTCGCCGACGTGCAGAACGAGGAAGTGCAGCAAGCGGAACTCGCGGTCGGTCAGATCCGTGACGGTGTCGCCGATCCGCGCCTGGCGCCGCGCGAGCTCGAGCACCAGCTCGCCGGCGCGGAGCACGCGGCCGTCCTCGCCGCCGCGGCTGCTGCGCAGCTGCACGCGCACGCGCGCGAGCAGCTCGTCGAGGGAAAACGGCTTGGGCAGGTAGTCGACGGCGCCCAGCTCGAAGCCGCGCAGCTTGGTCGACAGGTCCGAGCGCGCACTGAGGATCACCACCGGCAGCTCGGGCGCGCGGGTATGCAGTTCACGCAGCAGCGTGAGCCCGTCGATCCCGGGCAGCAGCAGGTCGAGGATCACGAGGTCGCAGGCGCCGCTCAAGGCGCGTTCGAGCCCGTCATGACCGTCCTCGGTGCCGTCGACGATGTAACCCTCGGCCTCGAACCCGCGTGCGACGAATGCGCGAATTCGCGCCTCGTCCTCGATCAGAAGAATGCGCACGTCCGCTCACCGCTCCTCTCCCCAAACGGTTCGTAGATGGCACGGAGATGACGGCCGTATGACATCGCCGTCATCTTCGCCCGTGGCAGCTGCGTCAGAGGGTATACCCCCTGGCACGAGGGGGGCGCGACGTCGGACGGCGCGCGAAGTCGGCACTGCTGCACGGAAAGGGAGCGGGATCGCGTGAGCCTTATGGCGAAGAAGCTGATCGGCGTCGCTGTCGCCATCGCGGTCGTCGGCGCGGTGATCGCCCTCTACGTCACCGATTACCTGCTCGCCTACCCCAAGACGTTCGCGGCGGCCGCCGCGACACCCCAGCGCACCGCCAACCTGACCCTCGCGTCGGTACCCGCGGCCGGCACGATCACGCCGCACCCCACCTGGGTCTCCTATTTCGCGATCGACGGGCACGGCCGCTGGCACCACACGACGATCTACACCGTGCCGGCCAATGCGCTGGTGCACGTCACGATCTACAACTTCGACGGCGCGTCGGGCCTGCGCAACCCGTTCATCGCACAGGCACAGGGCGTGGTCGGTTCGAAGTTCCAGCTCAACGGCAAGCCGACGTTGGCGATCAACCCGGACGACGCCTCGCACGTGTTCGCGATCGCGCAACTGGGCGTCAGCGTCCCGATCCCCGGTGTCGCCGATAACGCCAAGAACCCGTGCTCCGAAGCGCCCTGCTCGCTCAGCCAGGACCATCAGACGATCAGCTTCACCTTCCGCACCGGCAAGCGGGGCAGCTATCGCTGGCAATGCCTGGTGCCCTGCGCGGCGGGCTTCATCCTGGGCTTTGGCGGACCGATGGCGGCAATCGGCTACATGGATGGCTTCGTCCGGGTCGTCTGAGGGACGCTGAGCGATGGACCAACACAATCATCTGCGTCGCGTCGGTCTGCTGTGGTTGCTCGCCAGCGCCGTCGCGACCCCCCTCGTGATCGTGCTCGTCGGGCCGATCGTGCCGCCGGGAAGCGGCAGCGTCGAAGCCAGCGGCCAGGTCACCGACAACACGGTGCTGCTGGGCATGGTCACGCCGGTGATCGTGGGGATCATGGTGTATTTCACCTACGCGATGATCGTCTTCCGCGCCGCCGGGGACGCGGTGCTCGAGGGGCCCGCGGTCCGCGGCCATCGCGGGGCACAGTTCTGGTGGATCGTGCTGACCTCGGCGACCGTGCTGTTCCTGGCGGCGTTCGGCAGCTGGCGGCTGCTCCAGGACGGGTCCGGAGGCGGCCAGGGACCCAGCCCGATCGCCGTCCCGGCCGGCAAGCCGCTGGAGGTCCAGGTCATCGCGCAGCAGTGGCAGTTCACCTACCGCTACCCGGCCTACGGCGGCGTCGAGACGGCGCATCTCGAGCTGCCGGACAACCAGCTCGTCGAGCTGCACGTGACCTCGCTCGATGTCACGCACTCCTTCTGGGCCTACCAGCTCGGCGTCAAGGCCGACGCCAACCCCGGGGTCGACAACGTCGTGTACGTGACACCCACGCGCCTCCAGAGCTTCGACATCCGCTGCTCCGAGCTGTGCGGGCTGTTCCACGGCTACATGTTCGACACCGGTGAGGTGGTCACGCCGAGCGCCTTCGACTCCTGGATCGCCAAGCAGCGAGTCCTCTTTGCCCCGGCCACGCGCGTGCTGCCGCCGTATGCCACGACCTACTCCCCCGACCCCCAGAGGAGAGCCGGATGAGCACCGTCG
Organism: Solirubrobacteraceae bacterium; assembly: GCA_035535075.1. Classification (GTDB taxonomy): domain Bacteria; phylum Actinomycetota; class Thermoleophilia; order Solirubrobacterales; family Solirubrobacteraceae; genus Palsa-513. The sequence goes on along the minus strand of DATLQS010000086.1, from coordinate 8,110 downwards.
CAATCGCCCGCCCGCTGTGGCGGCGCCTGATCGGCTTCAACCTGCTCACCGCCACCGCGCTCGGCGTCGGCGGCTTCTTCCTGGGCTGGTTCATCGGCGACCACATCCAGGGCTCGAGCATCTCCTACTACTCGGACTCGGCCGGCCAGAACGACCTCGCGCTGCTGCTCGGCTACGGCCTTGGGATCGCCGGTTTCCTGATCGGCCTGGGCTTCGCCAACTACCCGCTCTCGCGCATGCTCGGCCGCCCGGCGTCGCTGGTCGAAAAGGACGACCAGAGCCTCCAGCGCTACTTCGGGCTGTGCACCGACCACAAGGTCATCGGCATGCAGTACCTGGTCGGGATCGGGGTGTTCTTCTTCATCGGCGGGCTCAACGCGATGCTGATCCGCACCGAGCTGCTGCAGCCGTCGCCGAACGTCTTCCCGCCCGACCAGTACCTGACGCTGGTCGGCATGCACGGAACGATGATGATGGGAATGATGACCTCGGGCATTCTCGGCCCGTTCGCCAACTACTTGGTGCCGCTGATGATCGGCTCGCGGCGGATGGCCTTCCCCCGCATCGAGGCCCTCACCTTCTGGCTGCTGATGGCCGCCGGCGTGGTCCTGACCACGACGATCTTCTTCGGCGGCTTCCAGACCGGCTGGACCGGCTATGACCCGCTCAGCGACCAGGGCCAGATCGGGATGGACTCCTACCTGCTGTTCTTCGCGCTGGTCGGGATCTCGATGATGCTGCTCGGGCTGAACCTGCTGGCGACGATCATCACGATGCGCGCCCCGGGACTCACCTGGTCGCGCCTGCCGATCTTCTGCTGGAGCGTCGTGGCGACGACGCTGTTGATGGTGCTCGCGGCGCCGGTGCTGATCGCGACGCTGCTGATGGCGGCGATGGACCGCACGGCCCAGACCGCGTTCTTCATCCAGTCGGCCGGCGGCAGCTCGTATTTGTTCGAGAACCTCTTCTGGGTCTTCGGCCACCCCGAGGTCTACGTGCTGGCACTGCCGGGATTCGGGATCGTGCTCGAGCTCCTGCCGGTGTTCGTGCGCAAGCCGCTGTGGGGCTACCGGGTGGGCATCGCCGGCATGTTGGGTGTAACCCTGATGAGCTTCTTCGTCTGGCAGCACCACATCTTCTTCAGCGGCATCAACGCCGATCTGCGGCCGTTCTACATGCTCTCGACGGAGATCATCTCGATCCCCACTGGGTTCATCTTCTTGTGCGCGATGGGCACGATCTGGCGAGGGCGAATGCGCTTCAGCGTGCCGATGCTGTTCTGCCTCGCCTGGGTCTTCAACTTCCTGATCGGGGGCGTCTCGGGGGTCTTCCTCTCGGACGTGCCGAGCGACGTGACCACCCATGGCAGCTTCTTCTCGATGGCCCACTTCCACTACACGATCATGGGCGGCCTGATCTTCTCGTTCTTCGCGGCGATCTACTACTGGGTGCCGAAGATGACCGGCCTGCGCTTCAACGAGCGCCTGGCGAAGATCCACTTCTGGATGATGTTCATCTTCTTCAACCTCACGTTCATGCCGCTGTTCGTGCTCGGCTTCCTCGGTATGCCGCGACGCGCCGTGACCTACGCCGCTCACCTCCAGGCGCTCAACGACTGGGTCTCGACGTGCGCATTCGTGCTGGGCATCTCGATGCTGGTGTTCCTCACCAACACGGTGTGGTCGCTGATCCTCCGGCGCGAGGCGGCGGAGGCCAACCCGTGGCGGTCGAAGTCGCTCGAGTGGCAGCTGCCGACACCGGTCCCGGTCTACAACTTCGAGCGCATCCCGGTGGTGACCGAGGATCCCTACGGCTACGGGATGCCGTCGATCCCGGTGGCCGCCGGCGCGGCCCCGGCGAGCGGAACGGCGTAGACGATGGCAACCTCGGTCCCCGCCGCGATCCAGCCCGAGCCGTCTGACGCGCAGCCGCGCAACATGTGGGTCGCGGCGCGCCTCGGCGCCGGCGCCACCGCGTTCTTCTATCTCGCCTTCGCCTTCGCCTACTTCTACCTGCGCTCGGTCGACACCAAGGCCCACTGGAAGATCGGCCCGGTCCACCCGTCGAGCGGGCTGGGGATCGCGATCGTCGTCGCTATCGCGCTGAGCGCGGCCGTCGCGCGCGCAGGCAATGCGCACCGCGTCCAAGCCGGGGCGGTGGCGATCCTGCTCGGCCTCGTCGCGGTGGCGTTGCAGTGCATCGAGTACACGACCGTCGACTTCGGCCCGGCGAGCGGCGGCTACGCGAGCGTGTTCTTCGGCTGGACAGCGATGTACTCGGTGGCGGTGCTGCTGGCGATGTACTGGCTCGAGGTGCAGGTCGCAAGCACGGCGCGAGCGCCCCGCGGAGCCACGATCACCGCGGAGCTGACCGGCGGCGGCCATGAGCCGCCGCGTCCGCCCAGCGTCGACGCCGAGCTGGCCGCCGCGAGCTACGAGGCCACCACGTTCTTCTGGTCGTTCCTCGCCGCAATCGGGGTCTTCGCGTGGGTCCTCCTGTACCTCGTGTGACCGCGTGAGCATCGCCGGCTGGTCGATCGATCTGCCGTTCGCCTACGTCGCGCTGATGGCGGCGCTGTGGCTGTGGGGCGGCCGCGGCGGGGTACCCGCGCGCCGCTGGCGCTCAGTGGCGTTCTGGGCCGGGCTGGCGACGCTGGTGATCGCGCTGGACTCGCCGATCGACACGGAGGCCGACAAGCTGCTGTGGGTCCACATGGTCCAGCATCTGCTGCTGCTCACCGTCGCACCGCCGCTGCTGTTGCTGGCGCGTCCCGGGCCGCGGCTGCTGCGCGCGCTGCCCACCGCCGTGCGGCGACCCCTCGCCCACGGGTTCGCGCACAGCCGCTGGGCCGCGCCGCTGCGCGCGCTCGCTCGCCCGCTGCCGGCGTGGCTCGCGTTCACCGTGACGCTCGCCGTCTGGCACGTGCCGGCGCTCTATGAGGCAACGCTTCGCTCGCAGGCGCTCCACGACCTCGAGCACATCACCTTCTACGCCACCGCCCTGCTGTTCTGGGCGCACGCGCTGGCGGTGCCGCCGTTGCGCACGATGCTCGACTGGCCACGGCGGGCGGTGTATGTGGCCGCGGCGATGGTTGTCGGCTGGGTGCTCGCGCTGATCTTCGCGCTCGCGCGCCACCCGCTCTACGCCGCCTACGCGCACCTCGCGCACCGCCCGGGCGGGCTCTCGGCGCTGTCCGACCAGCAGCTGGCGGCAGGGATGATGTGGGTGCCGGGATCGATCAGCTTCACCATTGCCTTCATCTACGCGCTCTACCGCTGGCTCGAGCCGCAGCGCGAGCGTGCAGCGTCCGCCATGACGATCTGAGGAGGAGCAGTTGCCGACAACACTCGCCATCCACTTCCTGACCGGCTCGATCCTCTCGCTCGTGCTGCCGGTCGCCCTGCTGATCGCCATCGTGATCTGGTACGTGATCATCTTCCGTCGCCGCCTGGGTGACTGATGTCCTCCGTCGCAAACATGCCGGAGCGCCGGCCCAGGGTTCGCCGCGGACAGATCGGCGCGATCGTCGCCGCCGCGGCGCTCGCCGGGATCGCGCTCGGCGTCGTGCTGCACCTCGTCTCGGCGCCCGCGCGCCCGGCGCTGGCGCTGCCCGAGCTGCACGGCCAGGCCACCTGGGCGGCCGGCGTGCGGCCGGCGCCCAACTTCACGCTGCGCGACCAGAGCGGCCACCTGTTCACGCTCGCCTCGCTGCGCGGCCACACCGTGGCGCTCGCGTTTCTCGACTCCCACTGCACGCAGGAGTGCCCGCTGGCCGGACGCGCCCTCGCGCGAGCCGAGGCGACGCTGCCCGCGGCGGAGCGGCCGGTGTTCGTGGCCGTCAGCGTCAACCCGGCCGACACGCCGGCCAGCGCGCGCGCGGCGGCCAAGTCGTGGGGGCTCTCCGCGGTCGGCGTGTGGCACTGGGTGATGGCCGACACCGCCCGCCTCTCGCCGGTCTGGGGGGCCTACCACATCTATGTGCAGCCGACGAAGACCGACATCACCCACACCCAGGCGCTCTACCTGATCGATCGCCGCGGCTTCGAGCGCTCGGGCTACCTGTGGCCGTACCTGCCCAACTTCGTCGCGCTCGACCTGCGGACGCTGGCGGGTGAGAGCACGTGAATGAGTTCACGCTGGTCGCCGCGGCGGCCGCCGCCCGCACGGCGAGCTGGCGCGACTACGTGACGCTGACCAAGCCGCGGATCATGGCGCTGCTCGTGCTGACGTCGGTGTGCGCGATGATCGCGGCCGCGCACGGCGCGCCGTCGCTCACCGCGCTCGCCGCCCTGGTGGTCGGCGGCGCGAGCGCCTGTGGCGGCGCCGGCGCCTTCAACCACGTGCTCGATCGCGACATCGACCGGCTGATGGGCGAGCGCACCGCCTCGCGCCCGGTCGCCGCCGGGCGGATCACCCCCGAGCGGGCCGTCGCCTTCGGCTTCGCCCTGTCGGTGCTCTCGTTCGTCGTGCTGGCGACACTCGCCAACGTGCTCACCGCGGCGCTGGCGCTGACCGGCAACCTCTTCTATGTCGTCGTCTACACCTGCTGGCTGAAGCGCGCCACGCCGCAGAACATCGTCATCGGCGGCGCTGCCGGCGCGATCCCGCCGCTCGCCGGATGGGCGGCCGCCAACGGGCATCTCGGGCTCGGAGCGCTGATGCTGTTCCTGATCGTCTTCGTCTGGACACCGCCGCATTTCTGGGCGCTGGCGCTGCTCCTCGAGCGCCACTACGAGGCGGCCTGCGTGCCGATGCTGCCGGTCGTCAGCGGCACGAGGGCGACGGCGCGCGCGGTGCTCAGCTACTCGGTGTTGCTGCTCGCGACGACGCTGCTGCCGGCCGCGCTCGGCACCTTCGGCGTGCTCTATGTGATCGCGGCCGGGCTGCTCGGGGCGGTGTTCCTCGCCCTGGCGTGGCGACTGTGGCGCGCGGCCACCCCGGCGCGGGCCAGCGCCCTGTTTCACTACTCGCTGCTCTACCTCGCCCTGCTGTTCGCCGCCGTCGCACTCGACGCGGCGGTTGGCTGAGCGCCGCGCGCGCGCCTCGGCCCCGGCTGCGCCGGCTCAGCGGCCGGCCACCGCCGCGACGAACTGAGCGACGTCCCGGGCCTGCGCTCCCACGAAGATGCCGGCGGGCATGTCGCCGCGCCCGCGCGCCCGGCCGTTCTCGATCGCGTTGAGCACGAGCGATTCGGGCGGCGCGAGCAGGTCGAGGTTCGGTCCCACGTGGCCGACGGCGCGGGCGGCGGCCAGCGTGTGACAGGTGGCGCAGGAGCGGGCGAAGAGCTGGCGACCAAGCGCCTCGTCACGCGTCAGCGTGATCCCGGAGGGCCCTTGCCGCGCCTTGTCGTGCCCGTTGGCGATCGCTACGGCGATCGGCACGGCGAGGCCGAATGCGAACACGACGATGAACCCGAGCCTCCGCACGCGCCTCGCCAGCGAGGTCTCGGAATCGATCTGCGCGCGCGTCGCTCCCGGGCCGCCGCCGAGCGCCACGAGGAACACGCCGCCCCCGACGAGGAGCCAGAACGCAAGCGCGAAGTAGAGCACGCGCGGACGATATCCGATGGGCCCGATCGCCCGTCGCTTGGCGCGTCCCACCGGCGACCCGGCGGGCACGCGATCCGCCGCCGCCGCGCCGCCGCGTGCCGCGAGATACCGGGCGAGCCCGCGAGCGGGATAGAAAAGGCCCCGATTTCGCGGGGCCTTTTCCGTAGCAAGCCGATAAGCCGGATTCTGTCGTGAGCAACCATCTATCTGAGCGGCCTACCTGGACCTCGGCGGGCAGCCTGCAAACGGTCCTGCTTGGCCTTGCATCGGGTGGGGTTTGCCTGGCCGCCGCGTCACCGCGACGCCGGTGCGCTCTTACCGCACCATTTCACCCTTACCGGCGAGCGGCTCACGTGTGGCCGCGCGCTGAGGCGGTGTCTTTTCTGTGGCACTTTCCCGCGGGTTTCCCCGGGTCGTTGTCGGCGACCACCCTGCCCTGTGATGTCCGGACTTTCCTCGAAGGCGAACCTCCGCGGCTGCCTGGCTTGCCGTCCGACAGTAGCGCGCCGGCGCCGTCCGCGCCAGCCACGCCCGCCAACGGCCGGCCGCTCTAGAGCGAGCGCATCAGCCCGACGACCTTGCCGAGGACGCGAACCTCGCGGCTGCGGATCGGCTCCATCTCGTCGTTCTCGGGCTGCAGGCGCACATGGTCGCTCTCGCGGAAGAAGCGCTTGACGGTGGCGTCCTCGCCGACCATGGCGACCACGATGTCGCCGTCCTCGGCCGATTCCTGCGGTCGCACGACGACCAGGTCGCCCTCGATGATCCCGACGTTCTTCATCGACTCACCGCGTACGCGCAGCAGGTAGGCGCCGTCGCGTCCGCCGGCCGCGGCCGGCACCGAGACGTACTCCTCGATGTTCTCCGCGGCGAGCATCGGCTGGCCGGCGGCGACGGCACCGAGCAGCGGCAGCGCCTCGGGCCGCACGACCTTGCGGACCTCGGCGACGGCGCGATCGAGCAACTCGATCGCGCGCGGCTTTGACGGATCGCGCTTGAGCATGCCGATCCGTTCGAGGTTGGCGAGATGCTGATGCACCGTCGAGGACGACGCGAGCCCGACGGCCTTGCCGATGTCGCGGACCGTCGGTGGATAGCCGTGCCGCGCGGAATAGCGCTTGATGAAATCGAAGATCTCCTGCTGGCGCTTCGTCAGATCCATGAGGGTCCCCTTCGATTGGCAGCCATACCGAACACCTGTTCGTGCAGACTAGCGCCCGGCGGGGACAGAATCAAGCGCCTATACTCGCCTCCGCTGCGCCTGTGGCGGAATTGGTAGACGCGCAAGGTTGAGGGCCTTGTGAGCGCTTAGCTCGTGGAGGTTCGAGTCCTCTCGGGCGCATTGGAAGAGCCCCGTAAAGCGGGGCTTTTCTGCGTCCTGGGGCGGTGGGGCGGTTGAGTTCCGTCGCGGTTCTGTGAGAACATTTGAGAACAAATGGCAGCGGAACAGGGCTCAACGAGGTCCGGAGACGGCATCTATCCGTACGAGACGCGGGCCGGCACGCGCTACTACTTCAAGTACCGCAAGTCCGATGGGCGCAGTGCGACGCGGCGCGGATTCGCAAGCCCGCGAGCCGCGCGTCGCGAGCGCGAGCGGACGGTCGTGTCTGCTGCGATGGGCGAGCAGCTGTCCACGACCGAGACCTTCGGCGAGTTCTTCGACGGCTGGCTTGCGAATCGCCGCCCGTATCTGGAGGCGGGAACGTACGTCGACTACGACGTCCACGGTCGCCATCGGTTGGCGTCGCTGCGACCGATCAAACTGACCAAGCTCTCAACGCAGACTGTCGAGACCTGGCTCGCACGGCTCGCCGCCGAGGAGCGCTGGGCGCCAAAGACGATCAACAACGCGCTAGCGACGCTCGTCGCGTGTCTCAACGATGCTGCCCGCAAGGGCAAGCTGCCGCGCAACCCGGCTGCTCGGGTTCAGCGCCTGCCCGCGGAGCACATCGAGCGCGATTATCTGCGCCTGCACGAGATCCCCGCCTACCTCGACGCGTGCGAGCCGGCCTACAGGCCACTCGCGGAGCTACTCATCGCGACGGGGTTGCGGATCAGTGAAGCGCTGGCGCTGAGTTGGAACGACGTCGACTTCGAGAACGGGGCGATTCGTGTGCTGCGCTCCGGCAAGCGCGATGGCGATGGCTCGACCAAGGGCGACCGCTTCCGCTCGGTCGATTTCGGACCGCGGCTCGCCACCGTACTCCGAGATGCGAAGGCGCGCCAGCAGGAGCATGGCGTCGGCGGCGAGGGTAGCGCGCCGCTGTTCCCCGGACCGGGCCGCTGGACGAGTACGGCAGGCGCCGCCCGCATGGATCGCAGCACGGTGAGCCGCTCCTCGCACAAGCGGGCGCTTCGCCACGCCGGCCTGCGTGACATGCCGCTGCACAGCCTGCGCCACACGGCGGCGGCGGCCTGGATGACGACCGGCAAGCCACTGATGTATGTCCAGCGCCAGCTCGGGCATGCGTCGATCACGACGACCGAGCGCTGTTACGGGCACCTCGAGGCGACGTTCTTGAAGGGCGCTGCTGCCGAGACCGAAGCCGCGATCTGGGGCC
>DATLQS010000085.1:0-4514 GCA_035535075.1 Solirubrobacteraceae bacterium | reverse complement strand
ATGCCGGCCCGTTTCCACCCCTCCGACGATGACCCGTGGCTCAACGCGGTGCTGGTCACCGCCAGCCGGCCACGCTGCGCGGATTCGATCGAGCAGATCCTCCTCCCCGCCGGCGGAACGCCGCCGGCCGCGGGGCCCTAGGCGTCGACGAGCAGCCCGTCGAGCGGTCCGAGCAGCGCCTTCGAGCGACGCGAGACGCCGGGAAGCTCGAGCAGCCGGTGCGTCGCCGCGTCGCCCCGGCGACGCCGCGCGAGCTGCTCGGCGGCCACCGGGCGCCACAGCTCGTCGATCACGCGCGCGGGCGCGCCCGTGACCGCGCCCGGCGGCAGCTCGAGATGCTCCGACCACAGCCGCACACGCGTGTCGCGCGCGAGTGCCGGGTCGCAGGTGACCACGTTCATCTCGGTGTCGTTGAACAGCGAGTGGTCGTTGAGGTTCGCCGAGCCGACGGTGAGCCACTCATCATCGACGATGCCGACCTTCGCGTGGACGTAGAGCGGGCCGCTGAGGCCGCCGCTGCGGGCCGCGAGCGTCGCGGCAAGGAAGCGCCGCTGATCGCGATCGGCGTCGGCGAGCACGCCGAGCTGGCCGCGCGTCGAGTCAGCCCCGTTGTTGGGCCGAGCGGGGAGCAGCACGACGAGCCGGAAGTCGTCGCTCGGCGGGTGGCGCAGCTTGTCGGCGAGGATCTCGACGAGCTCCGGCGACCACAGGAACTGGCTCTCGAGATAGATCAGCGAGCGCGCCGACCGCAGCGCCCGCGTGTAGGCCTCGACGATCCCGAAGTCGCCGTGCGGGGCGAAGTCGTAGACCTTCTCGGGGACGGTTCGGACGACCTGGACCTCGTGCGAGCCGGCGCTCGCCGCCACGGGCGGCGGCTCGAGCGGCCGCCCGGTGACCTCGCTCCAGCGCGCGGCGAAGTGCGCCGCCACGTCGGCGACCGCGGGGCCGCGCAGGCGGGTGGCGACGTCGTGCCAGCCGATCCGCCCCTGCATCGGGTGCGCGCTCGAGTCGAAGCGGTCGCCGCCGAGCGCCGTGAGGTCGATCCCGCCGACGAACGCGACCTCCCCGTCGACGATCACGAGCTTCTCGTGGTGGCAGTGCAGCGGCCGCTCCCTGGCGTCGAGCGCACACTCCACCCGCGTGCCGCGGATCAGCTCATCGCGCACCGCCCGCACCGCCGGGCGGGCCGGCTTGAACAGCGGCAGCGGTGCTCCCGCCCACAGCAGCACGCGGACGCTGACGCGCTCGGCGAGCTCGCCGAGCAGATCGCGCAGCCGCCTCGCCTCGTCATCGCGCGTGAGCCCGAAGTCCGCGTCGATGTGCCAGCCGGCGATGTGCACGCTCGAGCGCGCGCCGGCCAGCACCTGCGCGAGTGTCGGCAGCGCCTGCGCCCCGTCGATCAGGACCTCGAGTTCGTTGCCCTGGCGCGGCGGCGCGCCGGCCGCCGCCCACAGCGGCCTCCAGGCGCGCGGCGGATCGAGCCGCTCGAGCTGCCCGGCGCGGCTGAGGCGGCGACGATGGTGCGCGCGCATCGCCGACTCCACCTGGCCGCCGATCCACCCATCGAGCCATGCGGCGCCGCGCTCTGCCACGCCCGGGAGCTTATGCCACGCGCGAGCGCGGGCGACCGGGCCCACTCCTAGCCGGAGATCTGCGACAGCCGCTGGCTGGTCAGGCGCCGGTGGATCTGCTCCGGCCGCCAGCGCGCATCGCGCGTCCCATGGTCATAGCGGCCGAGCAGCACGACGATCGCCGGCGCGAAGAACCACGGGATGTAGAGGTAGAACCAGTAGTTGACGCCGAGCTCGACGGCGATCAGGATCGCCGCGGAGCACGCGCACAGGCCGATCAGGTCCGCACGCCGCGGCAGCACCGCGAGCGCCCCGGCGAGCGCGATCGCGAACAGCTGGACGATCGTCTGCTCGGTGTGCAGGCCGCCGTAGAGACCCCAGATCGAGAACGGGGCGCTGCGGTCCGCCTGGTAGGCGACGGTGCGCGAGTAGATCGTCGCCAGCGTGTCGTGGGTCAGCGCCGGGATGCTGACCAGTGCCGCGGCGATCGCGAACGCGGCGGTGAACCCCAGCAGGCCGCGCGCGCCCCGCTCGCGCAGGCGGTGGGTCGCCAGCAGCGGCACGAGCGCGAGCGGCGCGAACTTCGCCAGGCCGGCCAGCGCCGCGAACGCGCCGCGCGCCGGCGGCGAGCCGGCCACCAGCAGCGTGGCGAGGATCAGCGAGGCGACGAGCGCATCGTTGGAGTTGGACTCGAGCGCCAGCGCGGTGAACGGGAACGCCGCCCAGGCGTAGGCCAGCACCACGCCGGTGCCCGGTCCGCGGATCCGCCGGCCCAGCAGGAACAGCAGCGCGATCACGGCCAGGTCGAAGAAGATCGCCGCCGCGTGCGCCGCCGGCAACTCGTCCCAGTGGCCGCTGAACCCCCACAGCGCGACGAACGGCGCGTAGGCGACGTAGGAGACCGGTCCGTAGGTGTCGCCGCGACCGATCGAGCTCGGGAACTGGCCGTAGAGCGCGGTCCCGTCGAGCACCTTCTGGGCGCCGACGACGTTCGCGTAGCCGACGTCGATGACGTTGGAGTCGACGACGTTCAGGCCGATCCGGAAGGCGATCAGGAACACCAGCCCGAGCGCCAGCCAGCCGGTGCCGACGTTCAGCCGAAGCGGCGGCGGCCGCGGCGCCCCGGCACGGGCCAGCCACAGCAGGCGGGCCATCAGGTAGATGAGCGGCGGATAGCTGAGCGGCACCGATTTGTCGATGTCGGCGTGGTTGAAGAACGCGAGCGATATCGAGAGTGACGTCAGCACGAGCAGGTCGAGGTTGAGCATCCGTGCCGGCGCGCGCCAGTCGAAGAACGGAGCAACGAACAGCAGGCACAGCGGGAGCCAGATGTAGAGCGCGTCGAGGTGGCGCCCGAATGCGCCCGGATAGCCCCGGGCCATCGTCCAGGCGACCTGGAAGCCGGTGTACTGGCCGAGCACGCGGCCATCCGAGGCGTTGACGATGACCTGCACGAACTCCTGGTCGTGGGAGTAGAACGCGACCTGCCACTGCCCGGCGATCGGGCTCGAGACCTGCGAGAACGCCCCCGGATGGGTGCGCTCCTCGGTGCGCACGAGTGGCAGCCGCGACGCGATCGCCGTGGCCTGCGCGCCGCTAACCCCGGTCGCGGCCTGCGCCGCCGCCGGCACAACCGCGAGCGAGGCGAGCGCGACGGCGAGCGTGCGTGTGGTCGAAGCGAACACCACGAGCCCTCAATCGAGGCCGAAGTGCCGCGTGATCAGCGGCACGACATCGGCGATCGACCACTGCTCGCGGGCCGGCTCGCCGTCCAGCCCGCAGCAGATCAGCGGCGCGTGCGAGTCCCCCGCCGACAGCGACCCGTGGCTGCCGCCGCCGACGTGGGCGGCTCCCCCCCAGTCGGTGAACTCGACGCCCGCCGAGGCGGTCAGCAGCACCTCGCCGGCCTGCTCGCACGCCATCGCGTCCCAGACCCGCCCGAGGGCGTCGGGGAAGGCGTGGCTGCGCGCCACGCCCGCCTCGATCGTCAGGCCGAGGACCTCCGGTGAGCCGCTCAGGCGCCAGCCGCGACCGCGCAGGTCCGTGACCTCGTCGCCGGGCGCGAGGCGCAGCTCGCTGCCGGCGCGCGCCACGACCGCCTCGCCCGCCTCGCGCCAGATGACCTGCTCGACGCCGGCGATCCGCTGGGCCCGCGCGATCACCCGCTCGAGCTGGGCGGGGCCGAGCACGTAGATCATCGCCGCGCGCTGGGCCGGGCAGACGGCGATCTGGGTGTCGCTGACCGGGCGCAGATCGGTCGGGCGGCGCACGTCGAAGGAGGAGAACTCGGCGCCGAGCGAGACCGCGCGCTCGATCAGCGTGTGGCCGTGGTCGGCCACCACGATCACCGCGTGGTCGGCCAGGAACTCGTCGGCGCCGCCGGCGGCGGCGAACAGCCGGGCGAGCTGGCGGTCGGCCAGCGCGATCGACGCGACCTGGGCGTCGGGGCCCTGCTTGTGCGAATGGTTGTCGTTGTCGGGCAGCGACAGCAGCAGGAAGTCGAAGAGGTCGTGGCGCACCAGGTACTCCCCGACGCAGCCGGCGTGGCGGTCGCGCGCGCCGGGCATCCCGAGCGTGCTGCGGCAGCCGGTGTCGCGGCTCGAGAAGATGTCGGCGTAGAACAGCTCGCGCGGCCCCATCACCGGTCGGCGCACGAGCGCGAGCGCGGCGATCCGCGTCAACGCCGAGTCCTGCGCGGGCTGGTGGAGGTGGCGTCCGCGGTAGATCAGGTAGGTGGTGCCGGCGGTGCGCAGGCCGGCGTCGTCGAGGCGCTCGAAGATCGTCAGGGCCTCCGGCGCGAGGTGGGCGCCGTTCATGTTGTAGATCGTGTCGGTGAGCTGGCGGCCGAGGCCGAAGCGCAGCGAAGCGCGGAAGCTCGAGCCGTACTCGACGTAGCGGGCCTGCTCCCGGTGGTACCAGTTCATCGAGGGGATGCGGTGGCCC
>DATLQS010000084.1:0-92525 GCA_035535075.1 Solirubrobacteraceae bacterium | reverse complement strand
GCCGGTGTCCTCGCACAGCGGGTCGATGCCCGTACGCGCGTACGCGCGCAGGCGGCGGCGCTCAGTGCGCCAGTGGCGTCGAGCGAGGTTCGCAGCGATGCCATACAGCCACGGCCGGGCGTCCGACACCGCGGCGTCATACCGCCCGCGCGAGCGAAACGCAATCACGAACACCTCTGCCGCGATCTCGTCGGCCAGAACCCATCCGACGCGGCGCGCGAGATAGCGGTCGATCTCCACGAAGTAGCGGTCGAAGATCTCGCCGAAGCCCGCGCCGTCCTCGAGCGACCCAACAATCACCGCAGCATCGGACAATCCACTCTGCACCGACGACTCTTGCCCGATCACCCCCAATAGGTTCCCGCGCCCGCCGCGCAACCCAGACTCATTCACCCAGCGAGCCCCCCAAACGACCAGCCACGTCGCTGTCGCCTCGCGCAGTGAGAGATCCAACAGCGCGATGCTGGCCCAGACACGCGCAAGCGACAGTGCCTCCGCTGCTCGGTGCTGGCTTGCCTACGCTGCGGCGCGTCCCACGCCGAGACGTTGCCGCGCGGCCGCGCGATCGACGCCGAGCTCGGCGATCAGCTCGGCGGCGGGATCTGGCGGCTCGAGCTCGAGGACGGTTAGGAGCACCTGTTGCGGGCCGATGTGGTGAGCACGGCGTATCTCTTTGTACGATTCCTCCAGCGCTGTCTTGGCTGCAGGAAGTGGCCGCGTTGGATCCTCAGACGCTCGCTCACATCGGGCGCCGAATACGAAGCAACGCCGGACGCGTGGGCTTGATACACGTCGGCGAATGGCCTTGTATCGAACGCCGCAACTGTTGCGTCTGGGCGCCTTATCGCGAAGAGAACCCCGTCAGCATCATCGTCGGCCGCGGACGGACTTACAACCGCCATGTAGAGGCCCACTATGGGGTCAAGGGTAACGTCGAGTAGCGGAGTCGCAGCTCCGTGATGCTGAAGCAAGGCTAGTAGAGCCAGATCTGGAAGGCGAGTGCCGTCTTGGAGGTCGAGCGCCGCCGAGCGCGCAGCTCGGATGAGGCCAGCCGTGAACGCTTCAACGTCCGCGTCGTCTAGGTTGCCGTGACGTCGGACACGTGTGTGCATGCCGGGCTCAAGATTGAAGCTCCCCTCTCTGCCATTCACGGCCTGACGCAAGTGCTCCAGAGCCGCCGTAGGAACGGCGCCCGGGTCTACTCCGACCTCGACGCGGCACACCAGTGTGCTGGGCGATCTCAGCTCGAGTCCCCTCGCGACCTCGGAAGGGGCAGCGGGGTCGACATCGCATGCGAGTGGCGCAGCTCAGCCATTGGGTGAGATGTTCTGATTGAGGTGGAGGATGTTTTCGGGGTCGTACGCCTGCTTGAGGGTGACCAGCCGCTGATAGGTTGCCGGGGTGTAGGCGTCCTTGACGCGGTCGGAACCTTCGACGCCGAGGTTGTTGACGTAGACGCCGCTGGCGTATGGCTTCATGCCGGTAAAGAAGTCGCGGGCCCAGGTCACGTGCTCGGCGGTCTCCGCTGGGTCGCGCCAGACCGTGAGGATCGAAAAATCGAACAGCCCGGTCCGGTGCCCGAACGCGGCGGTGTGCGTCCCTTCGCGGGCGATCGCGCCGCCAAGGTGCTGGAGGTAGAAGGAGGAGAGCGGTGAGCTCATGCGCGGCGCATGTTCAATGATCGCGTCGAGCGCCTCGTCGGTCAGTGCATCGATGTAGTGCGACTTCCAGTAGTTGTGCTGACCGCTCGGGTAGGAGGCGTCGGATCCGCTCTGGAGGTCCGTGTAGCGCTTCGGAGCGATCGAATCGGCTAGTGGCCGCCCGAACGCTCGAAGCGGTCGGAGCACGCGCTCGCCGGCATCTAGATCGCCCGCGTAGCAGACGGCCAGAACGGTGACGAGTTCGCCGTGCATCTCGGGTGGCACGGGCAATGCCGGCGACGCTCGAAACGTCGAGGCGGTCACCGAGAGCTCGTCCGGTGCCTCGGCGACAAAGTCGCTCAGGAAGCGACAGACCTCGCGCGCGTCCGAAAAGGAGTGCAAGACGCCGCCGGCCAGGACCTGTGGGCCGACGGGATGGAGCCGGTACTCAAACGAGGTGACCACGCCGAAGTTGCCGCCGCCGCCGCGGAGCCCCCACAACAGGTCGGGGTTCTCCTCGGCGCTGGCTCTGACGCGGTCGCCGCCGACGGTCACCACGTCGGCCGAAAGGAGGTTGTCGCAGGCGGGGCCGTGCTTGCGCGCGATCCATCCCAGTCCGCCACCGAGCGTCAGGCCCGCCACGCCGGTCATTGAGACGTTGCCGGTCGGCGTCGCGAGCCCGAACTCCTGGGTAGCACGATCGAGCTCGCCGAGCAGCACGCCGGGCTGCGCGCGCGCGGTCCGCTTCTCAGGATCGACGTGGATCGCCTTCTGGGCAGACAGATCGATCACCACGCCGTCGTCGCAGACCGCGTTGCCCGCGACGTTGTGGCCACCTCCACGCACGGCCACCGCCAGCCCGAACTCCCTGGCCACCCGCAGCGCGGCGACGACGTCGCCCTCATGCGCGCAACGGGCGATCACCGCGGGCCTCCTGTCGACCATCCCATTCCACACGCGTCGCGCCGTCTCATACTGCGAGTCGCCAGGAACTACCAGCTCGCCCGCGAACTCCCCGTCCAACGCTCGCACGACAGCATCATGGTCCGCCATGATCCCCCGATCGGTCGCCTCTCCCAACCATACCGCCCCTGGCCCACTGTGCCGTCGCCGCGTGCAAGCAGTCGCCTGGCCACATGACCTTCAGGTGCCTGGTTGGGACGAGCCGCGAGCGTCCGGCGAGACACGCGACGACCACTGCCTGGTAATGGCGAGCGCGACCTGACCGATGGCCGGCTCGCTCGGTCGTCGTCCAGCTGAGGAGTGAGATAGGGGACAGCGCGGGCTACCGCTCGCCGTGGGGAAGCGGACGTCGGGCGCCGGTACCCGCGCCCTGCGGTCCGCGCAATGCATGAAAGTCGCCGGCCGCCTCCACCCACTTGTTCCGACGCACGAGGGAGTCTCGGTCCGCGGCGGGGCTCAGATCGATTGACGCTCCGAGTCTGCGGTGAGCGGGCCCCGGTCGCTTGCGCGCATCCATTAATCGCCTGGTGCTCCACGGGGCGGCTAAACCGAGAACTGGACGTCCCGCCGCGAGCGGATCTCGGGCTCCCCACAGCCGGAAATGAGGTCCTTACCCCATACCAACCGGTGCCGCGACCGGGCAATCTGGAACACGATCGTCGGATTGGAACGCCGACGCCGCAATACCAGTCGCCCAATTCGGGCGAGAGAAAGGCGCTGCCATGGAAACCAACGCATCCCCCTATCCGCTGCTACTCACGGGCGAGCTCGCGCCGCGGCTCAGTCGCGGGCTCTGGCTCGTTAAGTGGCTGCTGGCGATTCCCCACTTCATCGTGCTGTTCTTCCTCTGGGTTGCGTTCGCTGGTGTGAGCGTGGTCGTGTTCTTTGCGATCCTTTTCACCGGTCGCTACCCGAGATCGCTGTTCGATTTCAACGTCGGCGTTCTGCGCTGGTCGTGGCGCGTCGGCTTCTACTCCTATAGCGCGCTCGGCACCGACCGTTATCCGCCCTTCACGCTCAAGGACGTGGGCGACTACCCGGCCCGACTCGAGGTCACCTACCCCGAGTCGCTGTCACGCAAGCTCGTACTTGTGAAGTGGTGGCTGCTGGCGCTGCCGCACTACCTAGTTGTCGCGGTGTTCGCCGGTGGCGCCTGGGCCATGTGGACGGGGAAGGGCAGCGAGTGGATGTGGGGCTCGGGCGGCTTGGTCGGTCTGCTGGTTTTGTTCGCCGGCATCATGCTGCTCTTCACGGGCCGCTATCCGAGGTCCCTCTTCGATTTCGTGCTCGGAATGAACCGCTGGGTCTTCCGCGTCGCCGCTTATGCCACGCTGATGACCGACGCCTACCCGCCGTTCCGGCTCGACATGGGCGGAAGCGAACCGACGACCAGCACCGCACGCGAGACCGTGCCGACGATGCCAGCGCCGGCGACCCGATGACCGGCGCCGACAGCCGGATAGCTTTCAGCCTGCCGGATCACCGCAGCGTAGGTGCCGAAGCCGAGGATGCAAAGCGGTTGCGGCTGATGAGTCGTGTTTTGCCACGGATCTGCTCGAGTACGAACGACCACACCCAGTTGCCGTCCTCGCTGCGCCAGGCGAGCACATGTTCTGGTTCCACGCGTTCGAGGCGTGGTTCGAGCCGAAGCCGATCGTGTCGCCGACGGCGGGATTTTGGAACTCGGGGAGAACCCGATCCGCGCTGTGCATGTTGAGGCCGACCAGGTTCTCGATCCAGTCGTAGGTGTAGGCCCCACCCCGCGGCGACGGTCCCAGCTGTGCAAGCCAGGGCCACACGGCACTTGCCGGGGCATCAATCTCGATCGCGCGAGTCGAAACACCGTCGGCCTTCTCGAGTAGCTCGTCGCCCGGTAGCCGCCCCGTGGCTTCCTCGCTCGTAGCGCCGCAGTTGAGAATCAACCCACGCAGCTGCGTGTAGCCGAGCCCACAGAAACCGGCCAAAAGAACAGGAACGGCACGCCGAACCATCACGAACCAAGTGTCGCCCCGGCAAACCCGATCCACATTCCGGGAAACGCCGCAATGAGCCCTGGCTTCGCCGGCCTGCCCTTCGTGGGGAGCGAGTCGATGGTGTCTGCGCGAAACTCGCCAAGATGCGGTTCGGACCCCATTGCCTTGCCGGATAGGTCGGTGGGAGGGTTGTCGGGTAGCCCAAGGCGAGCGAGACGGAAGGCGAGAATGAGGTGTCGAGGTTCTTCAAGGCGAATGGGACGGTGGCGATGCGGCTGATCTCGAACTGTGCGGGCGTGCAATGGCTGCTGTGAGCGACGGCGAGGGCGGGTCGGTCCGATCAGTTGGTTCAGCGCTTCGCGAGCCGAGGGAGGGGAGGCGCTCGTACGTTCCGCTCGCGCGTCGGCTCGCCTTGATCAACTCGCTTGGCGTTGTGGTCGCGGGCGGCCTCACGGTGTTGGTTTTCGCTCCGCGGCATCTGGGGTCGGTTGCGTGGGAGGAGCCTGTGATTTTCGTGGCGACGTTGGTGGTGCTGGCAGTCGTGAACATGCTTGTTTTGCGGCGCGTGGTCGCTCCGTTGGAGCAGCTGACAGCGTTGACGCGTTCGGTTGATCCGGCGCGCCCGGGGGAGCGGCTGGCGCTTTCGGGGCCCTCGTCGGAGGCCATCGAGTTGGCGGTGGCGTTCAACGAGATGCTTGAGCGCCTCGAGCGTGAGCGGACTGCGCGGACCGGCGCGATCCTCGCCGCTCAGGAGACGGAGCGGCTGCGCGTCGCCCGGGACCTGCACGACGAGGTCGGCCAGGCGCTGACCTCGCTGCTGCTCCAGTTGAGCCAGGCCGCGCGTGGCATGGAGCCCTCCTCAGCGACGCTGCTGCTCGAGGCCCAGGAGACGGCTCGCGGGAGCCTCGAGGAGGTTCGGCGGATCGCGCTGGAGTTGCGCCCAGAGGGACTGGACGACCTCGGGCTACCGAGCGCGCTTGAGGCGCTCGGCGACCGGATCGAGGAGCGAATGGGCCTCCAGGTCGTACGCCGCGTCGCGCGTGAGCTCCCGCAGCTGAGCGGCGACGCGGAACTCGTTGTCTACCGCGTCGCCCAGGAAGCGCTGACCAACGTCGCGCGACATTCGGGCAGCTCAAGCGCGCTGCTAGCGCTGACGACCTGGCCCGGGGGCGTCTCGCTCCTCGTCTCCGACGACGGTTGCGGCCTCACGACAGACACAAACGGCGGCACCGGCATACGTGGGATGCGAGAGCGGGCCGCGCTCGTAGGCGCCACGCTGTCCGTGGACTCGCCAGAAGGTAAGGGCGTGAGAGTCCATCTCGACGTCCCGATCGAGCAGGTGTCCACGTGACGCCGCTCACAATCAGAATCCTGCTTGCTGACGACCACGTTGTCGTGCGTCGCGGACTGCGCTTGGTGCTGGAATCCGAGCCGGACCTGCGCGTCGTCGCCGAGGCCAGTGACGGCGCCGAGGCGGTCGAGCTCGGCCTCGATCCGCAGGTCGACCTCGCCGTGCTTGACATCAGCATGCCCCGCATGACCGGTCTACAGGCCGCCCGCGAGCTGCACCGTCGCCGGCCGGAGCTGCGGATCCTGATGCTTTCGATGCATGAGGGTGAGCAGTACCTCTACGAGGCGCTGACAGCGGGGGCCTCGGGGTACGTGCTGAAGTCCGTCGTCGACCGCGATCTAGTTGAGGCTTGTCGAGCGACGATGCGTGGCGAGCCGTTTCTATACCCCGGCGCGGTGACGAGGCTGGTGCGCGACTATCTCGACCGAGCACGGGACCACGACGGTCCGGTGCGCGAGGATCCGCTCACCCCGCGCGAGGTCGAGATCGTCAAGCTAATCGCTGAAAGCAACACCAACCGCCAAATCGCCGAGCAGCTCGTGATCAGCGAAAAAACGGTCGAGCGCCACCGCGCAAACGTGCTCGAGAAGCTCGGGATGCGCGACCGCGTCGAGCTGACGCGCTATGCGATCCGGCGCGGCCTGATCGAACCCTAGGTAATACCGTCGGCCCGGCATGGGTCCGCGGCGGCGCCAACATGCGGTGTCGGCCCCATGGCGTACCGCTCGTGGGAGTGGCAGCGTGGGAGCGACACGCCAACCAGCCGATTGGAGCCGACCATGCAGGTCTCAGAAACAGTGACACCCACCGCAAACCTACGAGCCGCATCGACCAAGAAGCCGCCGCGACCGAGACTCCTGGCGATGCGACTTGCAGGTGGTCTGGTCGTGGTTGCACTGATCTCGGGTATGTCGGCCGCAGCTCCGGCGATGGCGGCGACACCACCGACAGTGACGACTGGTGTCACATCATTGGTGTCAGGTGACTCCGCTGTGATAAGCGCGACCGTGAACCCCAACGGCCTGACAACAACCTATGCGTTTCAGTACGGCGCGACCACCAACTATGGCTTGCAGACGTCGACTAAGTCAGCGGGCTCCGGCACCAACATCATGACCGTTCAAGCGACGCTTAGCAGGCTGGCCGCGAGCACGATGTACCACTTCCGTATTGTCGCCACCAGCCCCGGCGGAACCGTCGCCGGCACAGATGCAACGTTCACGACGGCCAAGATGCCACCGGCTGCCACCACCGGCCAGCCATCTGCGGTTAAGGACACATCCGCAACCGTCAACGCCGCCATCAACCCCAACGGCAAGGCGACGACCTACGCATTCCAGTACGGCCCGTCCACCAACTACGGGCTGCAGACCCCATCAACGGCCGTCGGAGCGGGCACCGCTAATACGACGGTCGGTGGCACGCTCAGCGGCCTCCTAGCTGGCACGGCCTATCACTATCGGGTCGTCGCCACGAGCTCCGACGGGACTGTGGTCGGCGCAGACGTCACGTTTCTGACGACCGGACACCGGGTCGATTCGACCGGCCCCTTGCCGGCGGTCTCTGACGCAGCGGCCGTCGCCATTTCCGCGAGCGGAGCACAGCTCAACGGTGCGATCAACCCGGTCGGCACCGACACGACGTGGTACTTCGACATCGGCTTGACGACCGACTACGGCCTCCAAACGACGCCACAGAAGATGTCGGGCCTTGGTGCCCGACCGATCAATGTGCGCCTCACCGGCCTCCAATCAGGCTCCACCTACCACTACCGTCTCGTGGCCTACAACGCGACCCGCCTGGACGTCGGCCCGGACCTCACGTTCAACACAAAACCGGCCGTTCGGACACATCCTGTTGGGTTGGTGATCAACTCGTCCTCCAAGCGAGGCCCTACCCGACTTAACATCGCTGTGTCCGGCCGCCTGGAGCTGCCCGCCGCAATCACAACGGCTGCCAGGTGCAGCGGCACGGTCGAAATAGAAGTCAGGCGCGGCAACGATACGATCGGACTGCGACGCGTGACCCTGCGCCCAGACTGTAGCTACAGCCTGCACATACTCATCCCAACCATTCGCCTCCACGGTTACGCGCAGCTCGGCGTCTTCGGATTCTACGCCGGCAACGCCGTCCTGCTCCCATCCGGCGCATCACGCGCGCTCATCCTCTAGGGACCGGTCGGGCGACGCTCACGGCAGACTGCCGCTAGGTACCGAAGACCGAACGGGTCCCGCCGGAGGGCGGGACCCGTCGCGCCGTACTCAAGAGGTCGCGCCAGGACCAATGCGGGTCGGCCGCGACCCCTCGCCAGCCCAACGGAGCGGCTCCGCGGGGCGGCGTGGGAAGTCGCGGCACCGCGCGCGTGAGCAGCGCATCCGGCTCGCCGTCCTTAAGCGATCGCCCCGGCAACGACCGTCGCTCGCGTGGACCGAATGCATCGCAGATCGAGCTGTTCGAGGACCAGGGAGGTTGCGGTTCGTCGTCGTTGCGCTCATTGGTCGGGTGCGGTTGGGGTCCGCGACAGCAAGACATGGAGGACGGACCCCATGTCCCGCGGCCCGGTCTTTTGGCAGCGTGAAGCGCACACACCACCGAACAGATAGGAGCACCCCGTGAAGGCATTGGCAGCAGCGGAGCAAAGCGAGGCAACGCGCGTTAGCGGGGCTGGGGCCGCGCGCGGACTTGCGATGCGGGTGTTGGTGGTCGACGATCATCCGGCGGTGCGGGCGGGTGTTCGAGGTCTGCTGCTGGCGCAGCGGGACGTCGCATCGGTTACCGCGGTCCCGAACGCGCGCGACGCAGTTGCCGCGGCCCGAGAACAGGAGTTCGATGTCGCCGTCGTCGACTACCACCTGCCTGATCGCGACGGGCTGTCACTGACGCGTCAGTTGAATAGTCTCGCGAACGCGCCCGGTGTCTTGCTCTATTCAGCGTTCGCCGATACGCAGCTGGCGGTCGCCGCGCTCGTCGCCGGAGCGGGCGGGATCTGTAGCAAGGAGCGCGGAGACCTCGACCTCTGGGACGCTGTCCGCGCCGTCGCCGCTGGCGTCCCTGCGCTACCAGCCATTCGACCCGATGCGATGCGCGCGATCGGCAGTGCGCTTGACGAGGAGGACCTTCCTATCGTGGCGATGTTGATCGACCGAGTCGCCCCCGAGGAAATTGCGGTCATGCTCGGCGTCAGCCGCGGCTGGCTGGAGGCACGCCGCTGGGCCATCCTGCAACAACTCATGGAGCCTCGACACACTGACGCGCAAGCGCCGCACGTCGATTCGGACTCGACCACGACCGACGGTCGCAAACCGCGAGAGCCGATCCGAGCCGACAGCCCCCGCCGGTCGATCCGTCACCCAGGGTCGAAGAGATGACCGCGAACGCGATATTCGTTGGCCGCGCGTGCTGCGAACGCGCGTCGCGCCCTCGCTGTCCTCGGGCCGCCGCGTTGGCTCGCGCTGGCGGTCACTCGAAAGGGGGTGCGCGCGAATGACCATTAGCGTTGGTCACACGATGTCTTCGACATCCGGGGCCGTTGCTGCGGGCCGATGGGCCGATGAGGACATGCAGGCGCGGCTGCTGGCGGAGAACGACCAGTTGGCCGCTCGCGTGCAACGTCTGGCGCCGGTGCTGGCGCGCATGGTGCGCGACCTCGCCGCGGCGCGCCGGGAGAACACCACCCTCAGGCGAGAAAACCAACAACTGCGCGTACGACTGGCGATGGCAAGCCACAGACCGGCCGGCGCGAGTCGGGTGGCGGCAGTGGTTGCCATGCGTGGATCCGTGGGCCAGCGATCGCGGTGAGTATTCCCCGTGGGTCCTGCCTCCGACTGGTCGACCCTGTGCTTCGGAACGCGGTGGCGATGCAGCGTGAACAGTAGGACGGTGCGGTCGTGAAGTCGCTGCTCGTGCGGGCGCGCGTTCGGCTCCGCAAGTCGGCCGGTAACGACAATCGGCGATATGAGCGGGCCGTGGGTCCGCGGCGACAACGCTGAGTGCAGACTATGAGCATCGACGCAGACCAACAGATCGAGCGTGGTGCAACGCCTCGCGCTTTGGGGGCCCAGTTCGGCGTTCACTGAGCAAGATGCGACGCGGCTTCTGGCTGAGCGTGGCGTGCTGCGTCGACAGGGCTCGGGCCGCTCATACGCGAGCATCGTCCGGGCGAACGTGCTCACGGTGTTCAACGTGATCCTTGCCGGTTTCGGCGTGCTGACGCTGATCTTCGGCGATTGGCAGGCGGTCCAGCGCCCGTTTCGCGCGCACCTCCTGGGTGACCCCGATCGCCGTGTTGGCGACGATCACGCCGAGAAACAGCGGTCGATGCGACGGTGATCGGACGGATCTCGCCGGAGGGCAAGAAGGCGATCGTTGAGGCGTTGCGTGCGGAGGGCCGCTACGTGGCGATGGTGGGCGACGGCGTCAACGATGTTCCCGCGCTGAAAACCGAGCAGTTGGCGATCGCGCAGGGCAGCGGCACGCAGATGGCGCGCAGCGTATCCGACCTGGTCCTTGTCTCCGGCGATTTTGCGAGCGTCCCCGCGTTGGTCGCCGAAGGCCGCCGCGCGCTGCGTAACCTGCAGCGCGTGAGCAAACTCTACGTGACCAAGTCCGCGTTCGCCGCGTTCCTGATCCTGACGATCGGAACCAGCTCAGACGCCTACCCGCTGCTGCCGCGACACCTCACGCTCGCTGCGAGTCTGACGATCGGCATCCCAACGTTCTTCCTCGCCCTGGCACCAAGCAGCGGCCCATGGCGGCCCGAACACTTCGCGCGCAGCGTCGCACGCTTCGCAGTGCCCGCGGGCGCGGTGCTCGGCGCGGCGCTCGTCGCCGGCTACAGCTTCGCACTTCATGACCTCGATCTCTCCGTGACCAACGCTCGCACCGTCGCGGTCACGATCCTCGTCGCGTGCGGCCTCTACCTCGTGATCGCGCTGGAGGCCGAAGGATCGCGGCGACGCTCAACGCTCGTCGCCGCCATGTGCGCCGCGCTTGCCGGCGTCTACGTGGCCACACTCATGATGCCCGCAACGCGCCACTTCTTCGAGCTCACAGCTCCTGACGCCCGGATGATCGCCATCGCCGTAGCTGCGAGCGCGTTCGCCATTATGGGCCTCGCCCTCTGCGGATTTGGCGTCCGCATCACACCACCCTCGACCAACGGCCAGCCGGCGTGAGCGGCCCACTGTTGTTGTGCTTCGACGGTTCCGAGACAGCGGCGCAGGCGATCCGTCACGCCGCCGCGCTGCTCCCAGGGCGCGAGGCCGTCGTGCTGACGGTCGCGATCCCGCTGCAAACGAACTGCCGCTCGACCCGATCGGAGATCTAGTCGGCCGCGCGAGCGGCCTCTACCGCGACTGGGACGAGATCGCCACCGAGCTCGCTGAGCGTCAGGCACGCCACGGCTGCCAACTCGCCGTGCAGGCGAACATTGACGCCCGCCCGCTGATGGTAGCCCGTAAGGCCGCCGCAACGATCCTGCGCATCGCCGACGAGCTTGACGCCGAACTGATCGTGCTGGGCGCCGCACACCACACCGCGCTCGGCGGCGTCTTGGGCAGCGTCTCAGAGCGGGTCGTTCGCCAGGCCACGCGACCCGTGCTCGTAATCCCCGCGGGCTGAGCGACACCCCATGCCTCCGCGCCCGCCGTCGACGCTACGGCAGGCACGCGTGCTCGTCTGTGCGCGCTAGCCGCTGTCTGCGATAGCGCTACCGGACCCCGATGCGCGCGGGTAGCGATGGCCCGTCCACAGCAGGGGTCCTACCGGCTTATGCGAGCACTGCAGCGCGCTAGGACCCACGCTGCCGCACGCCACAACGGCAACAATCGCGCAACGGCTGACCGACCTCACCGACGCACTCGAGCGCCCCGACGGAGTCAGATCCGGTATCGCCCATGCTAGCTCGACGCTCGTCATTCAGACGGAAGTGACGGCAGTGTGTACGAACCAGGCTGCCGGCGGGGCTTCGGAAAGCTGGGCGCCAAGGCGGGCGTCGAGGGTGATCGGCACACTTGAACTCAGAATAAGAGAGATTGGGCAGCACGCGAGCGCCCGGTCGCAGCATTCGGAGAACGATGCTGCGTCGAGGTCCGTTCCGCGGCCGCGGACGCGCAGGTGCGCTGCGGTGACCAGCCGCTCGTGCGTGTCGTCTTCGATCACGCATGTTCCATCCGCGTCGAGTTCGCGTGCGTGAGCGCCGCGCCGCGCGAGAACGTCAGCGAGCGTCGCAATGAACGAAGCGGCATGCGCGGCGGCGAGCAGCTCGCCGGGCGTCGTGGCAGAGTGGCTCGCGTCGGCATTCTCGACGAGTGAGACCGGAATCGCGGAGAACGCGCGGCTCGCGCCGCGGAGCCGCCCTGGTCCGCCATTCTCGTTACCAATCCAGAGGACGTGAGCGTGTGCCTCGTGGCAGCGCGCACCGCGGCGGGTCGAAACGCGAACCGCGCCCGTTGCCCGCCCGTCGTCGAACAGCTGCGTGGACTCTTCGCAGGTTTGTGCGGGATTAATGTCATCGAGCGTGGAGGTATAACGGCTGGCCTTGTCGATTGTGGTCGTGCTCATACCACTTGCCTTTCTGCTTCGCCTATGGGTGGCGTGACGCCCTCAACGGGTGTCGTCGATCTCATTTTCCTTTGCTCGGCCGCAGCATTCCATGGGGTCTGGGATGTATTCGCGCTCGGATGCGGGTGAGGGCACGATTCGTGTGCGAGCGCGGGCGCGTGGTTTGCTGGGAGCACGCGATGTCGGCGTGAGCCTGTTGGATCCCACGCACCACGGTGTAATCGGCGGCCTCGTGGGCGGGATCGCAGAGCCGGGCCCACACGGACCGTCCAACACGGACCGTACGGGTATATGCGCGGCGGAGATACACGCCTGGCCCGATGGACCGGAAAGCCCGCGTGCGCAATCGTGGCGGAAGACATCTACCCGCCGGATGAAAGGACACTTCGATGACGATCACCACCACCCAGCTGTCGACCCGTGTTCGCACATGGGCGCTTGTGGCTGGCCTCACGGCGCTGATCGTCGCGCTTGGTGCGCTGGTCGGCGGCGTGTTTTTGTGGCTCTTCGCGGCGCTCGCGGTCGCCATGAACATTGTCGGCTACTTCTACTCCGACCGGGTCGCACTCCGGGTCGCCCGCGCGCAACCGCTACGCCAAGCCGACGCCCCGGAGGTGTACGAGAGCGTGCGTCAGCTCGCGTTGCGCGCCGCGATCCCCATGCCGCGGCTGTTCGTGATGCCCGGAGAGCAACCCAACGCGTTTGCGACCGGCCGTAACCCCCGGCACGCGGCGGTCGCGGTAACCGAAGGGCTGTTGCTGAGTCTGTCTCACCGCCAGGTCCGCGGTGTTCTTGCGCACGAGCTGTCGCACATCAAGAATCGTGACATTCTCGTCTCGTCGATCGCTGCGACGATGGCCGGCGCGATCGCGGCGATCGCGAACATCATGCAGCTGTCATTCCTGTTCGGGGCGGACGAGGAGGACAACCCGCTGGGAGGCCTGGGAGCCCTGGCGGCGATGATCGTCGCACCGCTCGGCGCGATGCTGCTGCAGCTCGGCGTTTCACGCCAGCGCGAGTACCTTGCTGACGTGACGGCCGCACGCCTACTTGGCGGGGCGGCGCCGCTGGCAGACGCGCTGCAAGAAATCGAACGAGCCCACGCGCCCGCGCTCGCGGTTTCCCGGGTGACCGCACCGATGTACATCGTCAACCCGCTCGCGGGCCGCCAGCTCACAGCGTTTCTCTCAACCCACCCGCCACTAAGCGAGCGAATCCGGCGCCTGCGCGCATACGACCGCGCGACGGGTACGCGCCAACAGCCCGCCCACACCCCAGTTGCTCGCGCCGCATAAAGGCACCAACAGCACTCAACCGAACGCCCCGCGACTCGACACGACGCCAGACGATGACCACGACCGCGACCCTTCACGCCATAATTGACCGGTACCCGTACCCCGCGGTGATCGTGCGTTGCTCAAGCGTCGACAGAACCTGTGCTCGCCGTAGGCGTCCCAAGGGCCGCGTCCGTTGCGGTGTGCGACGGGGCGTGATGCTCGACATGTCTCCGACGAGTGCCGTACGGGGTCGATCCGGCTCGGCAAATCGCCACCGCGCAGGCCGGTGCGACGCTTGTAGATCTCGATCGCGAGACGCAGGCGTTCGCTTTAGCGACCCCGACCGGGGTGGTGTCGGTGAGCGGCGAGTCATCCCAAACCCGAACGCGCACGAAGCGACCGCCAGCTGGGTCTCGGAGTGCGTCGGAGACGTCCTTGTTCGACGGCGGGCCCCGGACGCCACAGTAAGCAGATGGGCTCAGCTGGACTGGGCCGATCGTTCGGACGAACCGCCGGGTTGATCGGTGCTGCGTTCGCGCAAGGCTCCGGCGTGTGCGCGTATGCTTGGATCGCGGCGTGCCTTGTACACGCTAGCGACCGTGGTCGTGGCGATCGTGACGGCGACCACCGCGAGGGATATCCCGGTCGAGATCTCAGGGATCGCGTGGTCTTGCTGGTGGGCGAACTCGAGCACGAGCTTTAAGCCGATGAAGCCAAGGATGAGCGCGAGGCCGGTGGATAGGTACACAAGCCGGTCGAGCATCCCCGACACGACGAAGAACAGGGCGCGTAGGCCGAGGAGCGCGAACGCGTTGGCGGCGAACACGATGTAGGCGTGTTGTGTGACGCCGAACACTGCCGGAATCGAGTCGAACGCGAACAGTACGTCGCTGCTGCCGATGGCGATCAGTACCAGCAACAGCGGCGTGAACACGCGACGGCCATCGACGCGAGTGAGGATCCGTCCGCGTTCGTAGTCGCTGGTGAGCGGCAGCGTGCGACGGGCGATGCTGACCAGGGCGTTGTCTTCAATCGAGGGGTCCTCGTCGCGGTGGCGAAACAGCTGAACCGCGGTTCCGACCAGTGCCAGGCCGAACACCAGGAACATGAAGGAGAACGCGGCCAGTAGCGTGGCCCCGAGTGCGATGAACACCGTTCGCAGGCCAAGCGCGATCGTGATCCCGATGCTCAGCGCCTTGGGTTGCTGCTCGGCCGGCACCGAGAAGGCGTTGATGATGATCAGGAACACGAACAGGTTGTCGACCGAGAGGCTTTTCTCGATCACGTATCCAGCGAAGTACTGCGTGCCGAGATCCCATCCGGACAGGAGCCCAAGGACGACACCGAATGCGACTGCGACGGCGACGTAGAAGGCCGACCAGCGGGCGGCTTCCGCGAAGCTCACAGGCTGCGTGCGCCGCGCGAGCAGCAGCCAGTCAAGACCCAGGAGGGCGGCGATCACGGCGAGGGTGAGCGCCCAGCCCGCGGCGGTCACCGGCATCGGGCTCCCCGGGCCGCCTGTGGGCTGGGTATCTGGTTCACTTGGAGCGGTATCTGAGTTCTGCCGCTCGCGCCCGCCGCGGCGGCATCTTCGACAACCTGGGGCATGCGCTGGTTAGAAGATAGTCCGCAGCCCGTGGAGGGCCGCCGCGCCGAGCGCGATCTCGAGCGCAACGCCGGTGACGCCCACCACGATCGCCCCCGCGACGACGGCGAAGTCTTCGAGGAGCACGCCGAGGGAGAGCAGGACAACACCCAGCGCCGGCAGCGTGTCCAGCCCGCTGAACGGCGGGGCGAGGAAAGCACCGGCCGAGCCGCCGATCACCAACAGGCCAAAGACACGATTGGAGAACCGGCAGTGAAACAGGAACGCGAGCCGCGGGCGAGAGAAGCGCTCGAGCCGGCGGATCAGCCTCAAAAGGAACGTGACGAAACGCTGTTGCTTCTCACCCGCGAGCGCGAGCGCACGCCACCGGTGTGGTAGCCAAACCTCGCGCCGTCCCACGATCAGCTCTAGCGCGAGCAGCACCGCGATGACCTCGAACACATGGGTCACCCCGCCGGTCGGCAGCGGGAGCGCCGGAATGCCGAGCAGAAGGACCAACAGCATCGCAAAGCTCTTATCGCCGAACGCGTCGACGAGACTTCCTACCGTCTTCTCGCCATCGTCGGTCAGCCACCTGTCAAGCTGATCGCTGAGCCTGTGCTGCTGGTCGGTCGCGCTCATCTGATCGGAGTCTGACGGCAGCCCGTGGGCCGGTGGCGCCTGTCGGATGCGCATGTCGCGAGCTGCGTTCGCAGACTGGACCGATGCGCGGCGTGCAGGGTCACGGCGGACGTGGCCAGCGGTGAGCATCGCTCGGAGGATCGGGGGCACGCGTGTCGATCAGCCCGAGCGGCGAGTTCTCCTCGTCCGAACCGCGACACCACACCGAGGGCGCGCGTCCGCGCGGTATCACCGGCGTCCCGTTCTGTCACATTCGCCCGGGTTCTGAATGTTCCATAGACGTCGCTCGCTCGCTCGCTCGCTCAGCGTCCATGCTGTGCCGTCACCCCAGGTAGATCGATGGATCGCAAACAAACCGAGCTGAGTCGCTGCCAGCATCGAGACTACGAGCCGACCGTCGCAGCGCGGTCAGCAGCAGGCGGACAGTAAGGCTCGATCGTGTTCGAATGCCGCCGCATCCATGACCAGCGCGCACTGCACGCACCGCATGCGCTCACTAGGTAGGTGGTCGCGCTTCAGACCCCGGGGCCCACGAGTCAGCTCGTTAGCGTGCGAGCCCGCCTCCGCCCCAACCATCATCAGCCGCGCCCGGAGCTTGTCGTTCGCAGGTAACACTGCGTGCGGAACGCGGCGCTTTCGCGGGTCAGCCGCTGATGGATCGGGGCAGATCTCGGCGTGTGTCCCGGGCGCTCGTTAGGACGACTGATCTCGGTATCGCCGATGACTGGTGGCATAGCGTGCTCCTCGCTCGTGCTCGGTGTGATCGGCGCTTGGCCGCGTAGAGCAAGTCTGCTGCCCAGGCCTTTGGACACCATGGGTAATCGACCCCATCTTGGGCTCACGGTCCACTCAAAGCCCACCGGCAGCGGCACGTGGGGTGGCATTCACGTTACGCACGATGACAGCCATTTGTGTCGACCCGGGCCGGGTAGGTCGGGCATGCGTCCGAGTCTTGACGGTGGTGCGCCAACCGCGTTTCCGATGCGCCAAGGAGCGGGACGTGGCGAGTGGCCGAGATCCGAGTACGGGGCGCGCCGCATCGAGGATGCACTCAGGATCCGCAGACGGCGCGAGCTTGAACACGGTGCGTGGTCCTGCGCGCTCGACGAGGTCGACGCCGTCGAGCGCGTCTGCCCATCCAGCGGCGGCGTTGCGCACGTCGACGCGGACGAGGCGTGGGCCGCCCGATCGCAGCTCATCGACGCGGCCGCAGGCGATCAGTCGGCCGTGGTCGATGACCGCCACCGACTCGCACAAGTGCTCGACGAGGTCCAACTGGTGGGATGAGAACAGGACCGGCACGCCGCGTGCGGCCTCCTCGCGAAGCACGCCGGCCAGCAGGTCGGTGACGATCGGGTCGAGGCCTGCGAACGGCTCGTCGAGCACGAGCAGGTCGGGACGATGCACCAGCGCCGCGGCGAGCTGGACGCGCTGCTGGTTGCCCTGCGAGAGCTCGTCGACACGCGCCCGCTCGCGATCCGCGAGCCCGAGCCTGTCCAGCCAGTCGCGCGCAGCAGCGCGCGCCGGCGGGTGAGGTGCGCCGTGCAGCACGGCGAAATACTCGAGCTGATCGCGCAGCCTCATCTTCGGATAGAGGCCGTGCTCCTCGGGCATGTATCCGATCCGCGCGCGCATCGCAGCGTCGATCGGCGCGCCGCCCCACGACACCTCGCCGTCGTCCGTCGCCAACAGGCCACAGATGATCCGCATCGTCGTGGTCTTGCCCGCGCCGTTGCGCCCGACGAACCCGAATAACGCTCCCGCCGCAACCGAGAAGCTCAATCCATCAACGGCGACCACGTCGCCGAAAGAACGCCGGATCGCGTGAAGTTCGAGGCTCGACCCCATTCGCCAGAGCCTCCACCGCCACAACGCGCCGCACATCGGCGCAGACCCGTAGCCGCCGGGGGTGAACTACGCCGCGGTGCAGATGGCCCGCGCAGCGCTGTGCGCGCGCCCCCGGACCGCTCGCTCTCGGCACCGCTTTGGGGCGCGGACGGGGAACGACGAACGACAACGCAGGCCGAACGTGGCGCCGGGCAAACGGGGGCCTGGAGTGCGACCGACCTGTGGTCGGCTACGTAGTTGGCCGAACCAGCATGCAGTAGCAAAGACGGTTGGCGCGCTCGCGCGCGGCTGGAACCCTGTGTTCCGTGCCACGTCGGCCCGGAGGTCTATCTATGGCTCGCCCGATGCAGGACGTTCGCGGCTGCGCTACGTCGATCGCGCGCGTCGCCGCGCTCGCGCTCGCCTCGGTGAGATTCACCTCCGGCCGGTACGCGCGCAACAGTGCAGACGAACACCCCGCACGCATATCGCCGTGGCGGCGCGGTTCCGGCGAGCGGCGGCGGTTGCGGCCGTCATTGATCGGTGCCCTTGTGGCGGCCGCGCTGGCCGCGGCCGGCTGGGTTGTCGTGACGCACGCCAATACGCCGTCCGCGTCAAGTTCTGCCGGGGCGCCGCTCGCGCGAACGGCGACCACATTCGGCGGGCTGGCGGCGCGCCCGGCGGCGGCTTCCTCGCTCCAGCAGCAGTTCATCGCCGCGGTGAGGAAGATTCTGCCGTCGATCGTTCAGATCCGCACGTCGACAGGGCTCGGATCGGGTGTCGTGTTCGACTCGCGCGGGGATGTGGTCACGAACGCTCACGTGACCGGCGGCTCCTCGAGCTTCACGGTGACACTGGCTGATGGCCGCCAGTACGCGGCGCGACTTATCGGGTCCTACACGGCCGACGATCTGGCCGTGATCACGATCGGTGCGCACGGCGCCAGGGCGGCGACGTTCGCGGACTCCTCGAAGCTCGAGGTTGGCGACATCGTGCTCGCAGCCGGCAACCCGCTCGGCCTCCAGAGCAGCATCACCGACGGCATCGTCAGCGCGCTCGGCCGGAACGTGAGTGAGGGCGGTGGCATTGTGCTGCCCGGAACGATCCAGACGAGCGCAGCGATCAACCCAGGCAACAGCGGCGGCGCGCTGGTCGACCTCTCCGGCCGGGTGATCGGCATCCCCACCCTGGCCGCGGCCAGCACGAACGGCGCGACAGCTGCTGGGATCGGCTTCGCGATTCCCAGCAACCTCGTGCGAGACATCGCGACGCAGATCATCCGCAGCGGCCACGTCGTCAATTCTGGCCGTGCCGCGCTTGGGATCAGTGTGGCGGACAGCGTCGTCCGTGCGGGCGCGCTGGTCGTCGCGATCCAGACGGGCGGTCCGGCCGACCGGGCGGGCATCAAGGTCGGCGATGCGATCGTCGCCGTGAACGGAACGGCGGTGCCCGACGCTGAATCGCTGTTCTCGGCGCTCGCGGCACACCGGCCCGGACAGAGCGTCAAGATCACGCTGACCACGGCCGACGGCGCGCGATCGACAGTCACGGTGACGCTTGGCGAGCTCGGCTGAAGTGAGGCGACGTCGCCCGTGAGGCCACAGCCGGTCCATCTGAAGCGGAAGTACCTCGAGTCGTATCGTCGGATCGTCGGTGACGAACAAGTCGCGCGGATCCGCGAGCTCGCCGTTTCGCTGCGTGGCGCGCGGGTGCTCGAGCTCAGCTCGACCGCTACCGGTGGGGGCGTCGCCGAGCTGCTCTCGTCGCTGGTACCGCTGGAGCGCGACGTCGGATTGCGGGTCGACTGGCAGATCATTCCGGGCGATGCCGAGTTCTTCGAGTTCACCAAGCGCCTGCACAACGGTCTTCAGGGGATGCCGTTCCACGCAACTCGCGACGATGAGGCCGAGTACCTGCGCCACAACCAGGCCTACGCGGCGTCGCTGGGGAGCGGTGAGTGGGACATCATCGTCGTGCATGACCCGCAGCCGGCGGCTGCGAGGAGTTACGCGCACGCAAACGACGCTGCGCGATGGGTGTGGCGCTGCCACATCGACTCCTCGGCTCCCGACGCCGGCGCATGGGCGTTCCTGCGGCCGTTCGTGGAGCTCTACGACCGAGCAATCTTCACGCTCGAAAGCTTCGCCCCGTCGGACCTCACGGTTCCCGTCGTGGTGATCGCTCCCGCGATCGATCCGCTGACCTCCAAGAACCGGGAGCTTCCCGCCTATCTGGCGCGCGAGACGGTGGCCGAGCTGGGGATCGACGTCGAGCGGCCGCTGCTGCTGCAGGTCTCCCGCTTCGATCCGTGGAAGGATCCGCTCGGTGTGATCGAGGTCTGGGAGCAGGTCCGGCGCTCCTTCCCCCAGCTCCAGCTCGCGCTTGTCGGCTCGATGGCCGACGACGATCCCGAAGGCTGGCGGATCTACCACGACCTCGAAGACGCCGTCCGTGACGCCCCGGACTGCTTTCTGCTGACCAATCAGATGGGGGTCGCCGCGCACGAGGTCAACGCACTGCAACGAGTCGCGGACGTCGCCATCCAGAAGAGCATCCGCGAAGGCTTCGGCCTCGTCGTGTCGGAGACCCTGTGGAAGGGCACGCCCATGGTCGCCGGCCGAACGGGCGGCATCCCATCGCAGCTGGAGGACGGTGTCAGTGGCGCGCTGGCGACGCGCACCGATGAATTCGCCGACCGTGTCTGCGAACTGCTGGAGCAGCCCACCCGTGCGCGCCAGATGGGTCTCGCTGGCCGGCGTCGCGTCGAGCAGCACTTCCTCGTCACCCGACTACTCGCAGATCACCTGCAGCTCCTGGGTGAACTGTTGGCGCCGTCGCGCCAATCGCGGACGGCGCCCGCAGGCTGAGGGCTCCGGTTGGTCACTCGCCGCCTCCGAGCAGGTCGGCGAGGAAGCCGCCGCGGCGTCCGCGCTGGGGTGTGTGGTCGTCGTCGTGCCGATCGCGATCGTGGCTGTGCTCGTCGGTGTCGGAGCGATCGTATGGTGTGCGGTCGGAGCGCGGTGGCTCGGCGTCGATGAGGCGTTCGAGCTCGCCCCGGTCGAGGAACAGGCCGCGGCATTCCTCGCACTGATCGACCTGGACGCCGCTGCGCTCGTAGCTGCGCATCTGTCCGCGACACTTCGGGCATATGAGGGCGGCACTGTCAGCCATCGCGTCTCCGAACCTCGGTCGGTGGCTGCGCGGGGCGCCCCCGTGGTTGGTCGGGCATCGGGCGCAGGTTCTCGCGTCCATCGCCGTCGTCGCGATCGCGACCGGTGGCCTCCTGCATCTCGCGGGTGCGGGGTCGGCCGGCCAGGCGGTGTGGCGTGCGGCGGTGGCGTTGTTGGCGGCGGACTTGGCGTTCGAGGTGGCGCGGACGGTTGTCGTTGAGCGCAGTCTCGGTGTCGACACGATCGCGCTCGTCGCGATGGTCGGCTCGCTCGCGGTGGGTCAGGAGCTCGCAGGGGCTGTCGTCGGTCTGATGTTCACAAGCGGGGCGGCGCTCGAGGCGATCGCCTCGGGACGGGCGCGCCGCGAGTTGACGCTGCTCGTTCAGCGGGCGCCGAAGGTCGCGCAGCTACGGGTCGGCGATCACCTTGAGGAGGTGCCGGTGGAGCGCGTGCAGGTCGGTGATGTCGTGTTGATCCGAAAGGGCGAGGTGGTGGCGGTCGACGGCACGCTGGTCAGCGGCGAGGCGGTCATCGACACGAGTACGCTCAGCGGCGAGCCGTTGCCCGAGACCGTCAAGTGCGGCATGCGTGTCCTGAGCGGTTCGGCGAACGCTGGCGCGCCGTTCGATGTCCGGGCGGACAGGCCTGCCGCGGAGAGCGCGTACGCGGCGCTCGTGCGGCTCGTCGAGCAGGCCCAGACCGAGCGTGCGCCGCTCGTGCGTATGGCCGACCGCTACGCTGGCTTCTTCCTGCCGGCGACGCTCGTCGTCGCCGGGCTGGCGTGGGGCCTGAGTGGCGATGCCGTCAGGGCGCTGGCGGTGGTCGTCGTCGCGACCCCGTGCCCGCTCATCCTCGCGGCCCCGATCGCGCTGGTGTCCGGCCTCTCGCGCGCGGCGCGCGCTGGCATCATCGTCAAGGGGGCCGGCGCGATCGAGACGCTCGGTGAGGCTCGCACCGTCCTTTTCGACAGACCGGCACGCTTACGGTGGGCACCCCCGAAGTGCGCGAGATCATCACGCGCGGAGAGCTCGACCAGGCTGAGGTGCTGCGCTTGGCGGCATCGGTCGACCGCCTTTCCGCCCACGTTCTCGGCCGTCGCCGCCGCCGCCACCGACGCTGGGCTGCCGCTGACGTTCCCCACGGACGTCGACGAAGACCCGGGGCAGGGTATCCGCGGCAGCGTCGACGGCCGGACCGTTGCGGTCGGCAGCCGGTCGTTCATGCGCGCGTGTGGGGTGGCTGAGCATGAGATCACCTCAACCAGCCTCACGACGACGCGCGGATCCGGCGAGGCGCATGTCGTCGTCGCCGTCGACGGCCACGTCGCCGGCGTGATCGTGATGGCCGACGAGCTGCGACCGGACGCAGACCACATCGTCGAACGGTTGCGCAGCGAGGGCATCCGCCATATCGCGATGATCTCCGGCGATCGCCGCTCGGTTGCCGAGCCACCCGGACAGCCAGTAGACGAAGAGGAGGCTGGCCATCGCGGCGAGTCCCTCGAGTGGGCCGATCCCCCCGAAGATGCGGGCCGCGACAGCCTTGTTCAGCAGGTGCTCCGAACGTGATCGTGGTGGTCGGTTCATCGTTCCCGGGTCCGCGCGCTCGGTGCCGAGTGCGATCGCAAGCAGCTGGTCGCCGGTGACCATGATGATCCGGATCCCGGCCACGACAATCACCAACGACATCAAGATGACGCCGTCAAGCGGCTCGGCGAGCAGGAAGTTGGCGCTCCCTGCGCCGAGCAGCAACAGCAGCATTGGCTCGTGCACCACATCCCACGCCTGCTGCAGCAGGTTGCGCTTCTTCGCGGTCGGTAACGCACTACTAGGCCCGTCAACGGCAGGCGCTCAGCCGCCGCCTGCGACGTCAAGCCCGGCACGATCCCGTCCGCAAAAACAGCACCGCACACCCGCCCCGCCATCGCTCGGCGCGTCACCGGCAATCGAAGAGGACACGTCTGATATGCCCATCTGCGTAGCCCAAGCGCCGACGACACCTGGTACATCCGCAATGCCACCGGCAAGGAATCCGTACCGACTACTTGCCCGTGACGCTGCGTCCGGCCGCAACCGTGTCTTCATCTCGACCGCCAAGTCAACGCCGCCTCTCACGTCGCTGCAGCAAAGGCCACGACCGGATCCGTTGAGGCCGGGGGCGCTTCGATAATGATGGTTTGCACGTGGTGGTCAGGGTCGCGAACCGAGTGATCGATGCAGCCGTGGCTGCTTACGCCTTTCTCGACGACCTTCTGCTCGGCCCGATCCTGGTGGCCGGAGCAGCGTGGTTCCCGTGGTACCTCACGCTGGGGCCTGCGGCGGGGTTGTTCACGTTCCTCAACGTCGCCTGCTGTAACCGAGTGCAGCGCAACTGGGACAGCTGGATACACGACCACGGCGCGAGATTCGAAGCTGGACTCGACAAGCGGCGGCGGAGTCGCCTGCTGCGGCACCCGGTCAGCTGGATCACGCGAGACTCGGACGTGTGGGTCACGATCGCGGCGGGGCTGATCGGAACGGTGATCGTCATCACCCTCGTTCGTCTACTTGGGGGCGAGCCGGTCGGTCGCCGCCGTGTCCTGTTCGCATCGATTGCGTACTCCGTCGGCTTCGCCGCTACCTACACAGGGGTGGGCGTTGGGATCACCGACCTCGTGCGGCTCGCCTAGAGAGGATGGAGCGACCGGGTGATCCGGGCGCTCGGTGGTGTCGACAAGCTACCCTGCCGATGCCGCCAGCCGTACCGCTGGGGACTCGGCCAGAAGTCCGCGGTGCGGTCGAGCGGCCGATCAGCGCGTGTGCGACCGCTCCGGAGGATGGATGGGATCTGCAGCACCTCGAGGGGAAGCGAGCGACACCACATCCACGGTGTGTCGATCCGCGGACGGTCTCACCGAGTGCCGGGTTCTAGGCTGATGCCCTGCTGGCCAGCCGGCGCTGGAGTAGCTTCTTCAGCTCGTTGGCCCACAGGACGCAGCTTGCGAGCCCGATGCAGATCAGCCACTCGTCAACGCTGAGCGCGATCGTGTCGAAGGGCACGTTGAGGAACGGCAGCTGCACGACGGCGACCTGAAGCAGGGCAGAAAGCACGATCGCACCCCAGAGCAGGCGGTTCGTGAACAGTCGGTTGAAGGCGCTCGTGTGATCGGAGCGTGCGTTGAAGCAGTTGAAGAGCTGGGCGAAGACGAGCGTTGTGAACGCCATCGTCCGCGCTTTGCCGATGCTGCCGCTGCCGCCGACGATCCCGCCCGACAGGCGCAGGTCGAGCGCGAGCAACGTGACCGCCGCCATGACGGCGCCGATCCAGAGGATGCCGATCCACATCTCGGTGTCGATGACGCTGTCGGTTAGCTCGCGCGGCCGGCGGCGCATGACGTCGTCGGGCGGTGCGTCCATGCCTAGTGCGAGCGCTGGGGCGCTGTCGGTGAGCAGGTTGATCCAGAGGATCTGCGTTGCGAGTAGTGGCACCGCGATCGCCTCGCCTGTGTGCTCGAGCCCGAGCGGGCCCGCGAGGACGACGCCGAAGAACATCGTGAAGACCTCGCCGATGTTCGAGGAGAGCAGGAAGCGCAGGAACTTGCGGATGTTCGCGAAGATGCCGCGGCCCTCGCGGATCGCGGTGACGATTGTGGCGAAGTTGTCGTCGGCGAGGATCATGTCCGCGGCCTCTGTGGCGACGTCGGTGCCGGTGATGCCCATCGCGATGCCGATGTCCGCCGCCTTGAGGGCTGGTGCGTCGTTGACGCCGTCGCCGGTCATCGCGACAATTCGCCCGTCCGCGTGGAGCGCCTCGACGATCTGCAGCTTGTGCTGCGGAGCGACGCGGGCGTACACGGAAACATCCCGGACAACGGCTGCCCTCGCGTCGGCCTCGAGTGCGTCGAGCTCGTCGCCGGTGACTATGCGGGAGCCGACCGCGGCGATGCCGAGGTCGGAGGCGATGCGCGCGGCGGTGTGCGGGTGGTCGCCGGTGATCATCAACACGCGCACTCCGGCGGCCTGGGCGTTTGCGATCGCGGCCTGTGCTTCGGGCCGCGGCGGGTCACGGATCCCGACCAGGCCGAGGTAGACGAGCTCGCGCTCGATCGACTCGTCCGGTGCCGGCACGTCATCTGCCGGCAGGGGCCGGAAGGCGACGGCCAGGGTTCGCAGCGCTAGGTCGGCGAGTCGCTCGACCGCCGCGAGGATCACACGCCGGCGGAGGTCTGTGAGCGGCCGCACCTCGCCACGGACCTGCTCCCCGGTGCAACGCGCGAGCAGCACGTCAGGGGCGCCCTTCGTGACGACGGCAACACCGTCCGCTTCGTGGTCGGCGTGCAGCGTGCTCATCAGCTTGCGCTCGGACGTGAACGGGACATCGCCGACACGCTCGAACCGTGCGCTTCGCGTGTCCGCCAGCCCCTCGATCTTCGCCTCGGCGACGAGGAACGCGGCTTCGGTGGGATCGCCTTGGATCGTCCACACGCCGTCGTGCTCGCGTAGGACGGCGTCGTTGGCGAGGCTCCCGGCCGTGAACACCGATTTGACCTCGTCGAGCAGGAAGCGGTCGTCGAGCGGACCGCCGTCCACGCGGAGATCCCCCTCCGGGCGGTAGCCGCTGCCGGTGACGTCGACCTCGCCCGATGCGGTGACGACTTTCTGGATCGTCATCTCGTTCTTTGTCAGCGTGCCGGTCTTATCGGAACAGATCACCGACGCCGCACCGAGCGTCTCGACCGACGACAGCTTCTTCACGATCGCGCGTTGCCGGGCCATCCGCTGCACGCCGAGCGCGAGGACCACCGACAGCACGGCGGGGAGCCCCTCCGGCACGGCGGCAACCGCGAGGGAAACCCCGACGAGGAGCACCGAGACAACGTCCGAGGCGGTCGCGATGTCCGCGGTCAGCAGGATCGCGCCAACGACCACGACCGCGATCACGATCACGGCGATCCCGAGCATGCGCCCCACCCGGTCGACTTCGCGGCGCAGCGGTGTTGGCTGCTCGAGCGTGCGGCCGAGCAGCCGCGCGACGTTACCCATCTCGGTCTGCATCCCCGTCGCCGTGACGACCGCGCGACCCCGCCCACGCGCGACCGCGGTGCCACTGAAGACCATGTTCACCCGGTCGCCGAGCGCCACCGCGCCAGCGACCGCTTCGACGCGCTTGGGAACCGCCTCGCTCTCCCCGGTAAGCGACGCCTCCAACAGCATGAGCGAGGCCGCCTCGAGAACGCGGCCGTCGGCTGCGACCGCATCGCCCTCGGTGAGCACGAGCAGGTCGCCCGGTACGACCTCGGCCGCGGCGATTCGTTCGGTGCGCCCATCACGCACGACCGCGGCCGTCGCCGCCGACATGCGCTGCAGCGCGGTCACTGCGGTCTCGGCCCGCAGCTGCTGCACATAGCCGAGGACGGCGTTGGCGATGATGATGGTCGCGACCACGATTGCGTCGTAGGGCGCTGCGTCGTCGCCTCCCAACGCCCAGGCGACGAGCGAGATGACGACCGCGGAGATCAACAGGTAGATCAACGGATCGGCGAACTGGCTGAGAAACTTCCGCCACGCCGGAGGCGGTGCGGCCGCGTGAAGCCGGTTCGGCCCGAACTGCTCGAGCCGTGCGGCCGCGTCCGTTCGCGTCAGCCCACCATGGGCGTCGGTGCCCGTTGCCGCCGCGACCTCGATCGCTTCGCGACGCCAGGCGTCACCAGGGCTTGGGGCAGCCACGTTATGTGGGGGTCGAGGTCTGCGTCACGAGCGACGCTTCCAGGCGGGGTTCGCACAAACGGGGATCGGCAGCGTCGCGACGATCTCGCGTCGGTCACGGGGCCGCCCCCTCGGCTCAACGTCGTCGGCGACTCTTGGCCCCCGCTCGGCCCAATCTTGCGTGGTCACCGCCGCCGAACGCCACCGTCGTTGACCCAGACCAACGCGAGCGGCACGATCGCACGATGGGGGAAGGTGAACAAGCAAGGCAAGCATCCGGGGCTCCACTCGTCTCCACTCAAGGTCCGCCGCCGTCGGGTGTGGGGGCACGTCGGGGCGTGGGGCGCGCGCAGGTGTTTACGGATCGGGGCTACGGGTCGCCGCCCACCATAGGGAACGTTATGGGGCGCCAGCACCAACGGCGCCGGCGAACGTGCCCTGATCTGGACGCCGAAGAACGGGAACTTGCGGATAGTTCTCATGAATGCCGACGGCCTCGCGAGGAGTCAGGATCGGCCCCGCATCCCTGACCTCCTGACGATCGGAATCACCGCTCTCGCAGGCGAATCCTGCTGCTGTCTCCAGCCGCGGCGTGCCTATTCGTGGGCTGTGGGGGCGAGGGGGTATCGTGTTGTCAGTTTGGTCTGAGTGAGCCGGATCGTGTAGGTGCCGGGGCCAGGTGCTGTCAGCTGCGCACCACCGGAGCCGTTGACGGGCATGGGGGTTGCGCACGTTGTCTGGCAGAGTTGCGCGAATCCGCCAGCGAGGGGTACCCGGGGATTCGTTGGGTTACTCCACGACACGTCGATCACGTCGGAGCTTCCGCCGACGGCGGTCGCTGTGAGGCTCGTGGGGGGCGGCGGGCCGTTGTTGTCGACGACGAGGGCTGGGCTTTGAGTGGTGGTCGTGTTTCCTGCGGCGTTGGTGACGAGCAGCGTGAGGTTCTGCGGGCCGTCGTGGAGGTCGGTGGTGTTGACGCTCACTGATGCGTTGGGAAGTTGTGGGCAGGGTTGGGTCTGGGAGCCCCTGGGCCGAGCTTTCCGGCGACTCGGCTGAGGACTAGACTCCCCCATTAGCAGGCTGTTTATCATGGGCACGGCTGGTTTCGAACCAGCGACCTCTCGCGTGTGAAGCGAGCGCTCTCCCACTGAGCTACGCGCCCGAGGGGCCGATTGTACGTCAGTGCCCGAGATAGGCGCGCTTGAGATCCTCGCTGGCGAGCAGGTTCTTCGCCGTGTCGGCGAGGACCAGCTCGCCGGTCGCGAGCACGTAGCCGCGGTGGGCGATGCTGAGCGCCATGTTCGCGTTCTGCTCGACCATCAGCATCGCGACGCCGGTCTCGTTGACCTGTTTGATGATCTGGAAGTTCTGCTGCACGAGCGCCGGCGAGAGCCCCATCGACGGCTCGTCCATCAAGAGCAGCCGCGGTCGCGACATCAGCGCTCGCCCGATCGCGACCATCTGCTGCTCGCCGCCGGACAGCGTCCCGGCGAGCTGCTTGAGGCGCTCGTGCACGCGGGGGAACAGCTGATAGACACGCTCATAGTCGGCGGTCAGGTCCTCGCCCTTGCGTAGCGTGGCGCCGAGCTCGAGGTTCTCGCGCACGGTGAGCTGACCGAACAGGCGCCGGTTCTCGGGCACGATCGCGAGGCCCCGGGCGATGCGCTGGGGCACGCCGAGATCGTTGACCAACTCGCCGTCGATCAGCACGCGCCCGCTGCGCGGGCGCACGATGCCGAGGATCGTCTTGAGCGTGGTGGATTTCCCCGACGCGTTGCCGCCGAGCAGGCAGACGAGCTCGCCGGCGGCCACCTGCAGCGAGACGCCCTCGAGGATCCGCATCTGTCCGTAGTAGGTCGTCACGTCGTCGAGCTCGAGCAGCAGCGGCCCGTTGGCGGCGGCGGCGTTCACTTCTGCAGCGCCTCGGGGTTGCGGCCGAGGTACGCCTCGATGACCTCAGGGTGGTTCGCCACCTCGTGGAAGCTGCCCTCGGTGAGCTTCTCGCCGTGGTCGAGTGCGACGACCCGGTCGGAGATCCCCTCGACGACATGCATGTCGTGCTCGATCACCAGGATCGTGTAGCCGCGCTCGTCGCGCAGACGCCCGATCAGCTCGGTGATCTCGTGGGTCTCGTTGGGGTTCATCCCGGCCGCCGGCTCGTCGAGCAGCAGCAGCCGTGCACCGGTCGCCATGGCGCGCGCGATCTCCAGGCGCCGGCGGTTGGCGTAGGACAGGACGTAGGCCGGCTGGTCGAAGCGGTAGCCCTGCAGACGCTGCCCGAAGAAGCCGAGCACGTCCTCGGCGCGGGCATCGACCTCGCGCTCCTCGCGCCGCGCGCGCGGCAGCCGCAGGATCGACTCGACCGGTGTTGCGTGCGTCTCGCCGTAGGTTGCCGCCTTGACGTTCTCCTTGACCGTCATGTTGAGGAACAGCCGCAGGCTCTGGAAGGTGCGCGCGATCCCCAGTCGCGTGATCCGGTGTGGCGCGAGACCGACGATGTTCCGGCCGTCGAAGCGGATCTCACCGCCCGGGTGATAGATCCCGGTGATGACGTTGAACAGCGTCGTCTTGCCGGCTCCGTTCGGTCCAATCACGCTGACGATCTCGTGCTCGTCGACGTGCAGGTCGAGCTCGTGGAGCGCGCGCAGGCCGCCGAACGACAGGCACACCTTGTCGAGCTCGAGCAGGCGCGCCATCAGACCACCTCGACCTTTCGCTGGCCGAGCAGGCCGTGCGGCCGCGCCGCCATCATCACGACCAGGATCGCCCCGAGCATGACCACCGCGGTCGTTCCCGACTCGACGATCAGCAGCGACTCCCAGCAGCACGCCGCGACGTACACCGTCGGGACCACGGCGACCAGGCGCCAGACGCCCTTCAGCTGCACGATCAGGATCAGTGCGCAGATGAGGATCGCGTACATGATCTTGCCGTAGGTCAGCGAGGCCGGACCGGACGGCACGATCACGTAGTGATGCATCACGCGGCCGATCCAGCCCACGGTGCCCGCCGAGCCGGAGACCGCGGAGTGGGAGATCGCCCCGACGATCGCACGCGCCGCCAGGCCGAGCCCGACGATCGCGCCCACCACCATGATCATGTGCCGCCACGGCCGCACGCGCGCGATGACGGCCAGCAGGATCAGCCCGTAGAACAGGTAGCTCGAGTCGGTCGGGCTCGAGAGCAGCGCCTCCGCCACCGTCACCGTGACGCCGCCAAGCACCGCGCCGGCGATGCCGCCGACGCCGCCGAGCACGAGGCAGGCGTAGATGGTGATCAGGATGATCGACTGGAAGTCCGGCGGGAACACGCTGTCCTGCTCGCCCGCGAACAGCGTGCCGGCGAGCGCCGCGACGATGGCGCCGAAGCTGAACGCCATCACCTTCAGCGCGTTGACCGGGACCGTCATCACCTCGGCGGCGAGCGGGTCGTCGCGCAATGCGCGCCATGCCCTCCCGGTACGCGAGTGCTCGAGCAGCCGCAGCGCCGCCATCAGCACGATCAGCATGATCAGGCCGAGGTAGTAGTAGCCGCGCACGCTGCTGATCCGTCCCCCGAAGGCGTGGAACGGATCGAGCCCGAACAGGCCGTTGTTGCCACCGAGCGTCGTCGGGGCGATGTTGTTGACCGCCTCGACGAATGCCGTACCGACGAACAGCGTGACGATCGCCAGATAGTCGCCCTCGAGGCGCAGCGCGACCAGGCCGATCAGCACGCCGAGAATCCCCGCAGCGACGAGCACGATCGGGATCGTCGCGATCACCGGGAGATGGATGCCGCCGGTGCTCAGGGCGAGTGTGCCGAACGCGTGCGAGGAGAACAGCGCATAGCCGTAGGCGCCGACGCCAAAGAACGCGACGTAGCCGAGGTCGAGCAGTCCGGCCCAGCCGACGGTGATGTTGAGCCCCACGGCGAGGATCGCGTAGATCACGCTGTTGAACGCGACGGTCTGCTCGTTGACGTTGATCCCGAGCTGCGCGAAGACGAAGCCGCCGATCGCGAGCAGGGCGAGCCGCGGCCACCAGCCGACACGCTCGCTGATGCGTACGAGGATCCCGCGCAGCCCGGTGGCCTGCTCGCGCTTGTCGCCGGAGCGGGCCACCCATTCGTCGACGCCGACCGGTGCCATCAGACCTTCTGCAGCGGCGGCTGCCCGAACACGCCCTGCGGGCGTACGAGCATCGTCGCGATCAGGATTCCGAACACGATCAGATCCGAGTACTGCGAGGAGATGTAGCTGCTGCTGAACGACTCGCACAGGCCGATCAACAGACCGCCGATCATCGCACCCGGGATGCTGCCGATGCCGCCGACGACCGCGGCGGTGAACGCCTTCAGACCGGCGAGGAAGCCGATGATGCTCGAGATCGGCTCGAAGTTCAGGCCCGACATGACCCCCGCGATACCCGCCAGCGCCGAGCCGATGAAGAAGGTCAGCGCGACGACGCGGTTGACGTCGATGCCGAGCATCTCGGCCGCCTCACGGTCGGAGGCCACGGCGCGCATCGACTTGCCGAACAGGGTGCGGTTCACGAGCACGAACAGGCCGAGCATCATCAGCACGCTGACCGTGACGATCATGATCTGCACGACGTCGATGTTCACCCCATCGACGGTGATCCCGGTCGAGAAGGGGATGAACGCGGGTGCGTTGTACTGGCGGACGAAACCACCGAACAGCAGCAGGACCGAGTCCTCGAGGATGAACGAGATGCCGAGCGCGGTGATCAGCGGGGCGATGCGCGGAGCGTCGCGCAGCGGCCGGTAGGCGAAGCGCTCGATCGCCATGCCGAGTCCGCCGACGCCGACGCCGGCCAGCAGGAACATGATGATGATCAGCAGCGGGACGGGAATGATCAGAGCCGTCGCGCCGCCGAACCACTGGATCACGAAATAGCCCACGAAGGCGCCGATCATGTACAGGTCGCCGTGGGCGAAGTTGAGCAGCTTCAGGATCCCGTAGACCATCGAGTAGCCCAGCGCGATCAGCGCGTACAGGCAGCCTGTGACGATCCCCGTCACGAGAGTTTGGATGAAGATCTGCATCTGCGCGGCACCCTACGGAAAACGACGCCGGCGGCGCCGCCCACCCGAAGGCCGGCGGCGCCGCGCGACGTCCTACTGCGAACTACCGCAATGGGTCAGGCCTTGCTCGGAACCTGCAGATACTTGCCGTTGGGCTGGATCTTGAACAGGTAGAACACGGCGTTCTTCATCTCGCCGTTGGCCTTGAACACGATCGGCAGGCCGAGCGGGTTCTTGCCGGCGGGGATGTTCGTCTTGCGGACCGCGGCCAGCACGTTCGCGCGGGTCGGCTTCTTGCCGGCCTTG
The DNA here is from genome assembly GCA_035535075.1 of Solirubrobacteraceae bacterium. Classification (GTDB taxonomy): domain Bacteria; phylum Actinomycetota; class Thermoleophilia; order Solirubrobacterales; family Solirubrobacteraceae; genus Palsa-513. Next base: position 60,521 of record DATLQS010000084.1, on the reverse strand, counting down.
CAGACGCTCGCGATGGCATGCATCGCGACGTCCGTCGCGACGTAGGCCGGCACGCCGAACGGGCCGTAGGGGCCGTACTTCTTGACGCCCTTGACGAGCGCCTTGTCCAGCGCGCTCTTGCTCGTCGAGATGTCGGGTCCGAAGTTCGAGGAGAAGGCGCCCGGGATGGTGAACTGCCCCGGCACGTTCGTCCCGTCGGTGCCGAACAGCGTGGCAGTCTTGCCCTGCTGCTGCATCGTCTGACCGAACAGCTCGGCGTTCGGCGCGCTCTGCCACGGCAGGACGACGACCGTCTCGCTCGGGTTCAGCTGCGAGGTGACCAGCGACGACAGGTCGCTCGACAGCGTGGCACCCGTGTCATTGCCGTTGTAGCTCTGGTGGTTGACGGTGATTCCGGCCGCCGTGAAGATCGGCGTCATGACCGAGACCAGCCCGGTCGAGTACGCCTCTTCATCGTCGATGATCAGGATTGCCTTCGGCTTCAGCTTCTTGATGATGTAGTTGGCATCCTGGGGTCCCTGCACGCTGTCTGGCGCGACGACGCGGAAGAACGTCGGGTTGGCGCCGCTCGTCAGCGTCGAGTTCGTCGCCGAGCCCGAGATGAAGGCCATGCCGGCAGCCTTGAACAGCGGACCGACGGCCTCGACCTCCTGGCTACCGGCCGGACCGACCACGGCGACCGCGGGGGAGGCGATGATCGCCTGGCTGCGCGTCGTCGCGAGAGCCGGGTTCAATCCCGTGTCGTTCTGGCCGAGGGTGACCTTGATGCCCAGCGACTTGTTGTCGTTGGCCACCGCCAGTTGAGCGAAGTGCAGCTGCTCGAGGCCCTGCTGGATGGCCGGACCGGTCGCAAACGGGGCCTCGACCGCGATCGAGGCCTTGCAGGCCGCCTTCGCGGCTGTGGCGCTATGGGCGGAGCTGCTGGCACCGAAAACCGTCACGGATGCGAGCGCCATCACCCCCAAGGCGCCGAGGAACAAGCGACGTACCTTCATGTGAGTCCTTCCTGGTTGTGTGAGAAGTCGAGTCAAGTTGACAGTGATGCGGTTTGCTCTGCGTCCGCCGGGTAGGCGGGTGTTCCGTCCGGGTAGAAGGCTGCGGCCGGCGATCCGGCCGGGCGAAAGACTCCGAGCACGCGCATCGTGCCCGGCCCACTGTTCGCGAGTGTGTGGACCGTCCGGGCCGGCAGATGGATGCACGAGCCGGCACGCAACGGTGCCTGCTCGGCGTTCATGTGCATCACCCCGTCGCCCTCGAGCACATAGATCACCTCGTCATAGTGGTGATAGTGGGGCGGGGCGGCGCCGACCGGGATGTAGCCGACGAACTGGGTCGCCGACGGGCATCCGTTGGCAGGGTCAAAGACGATCCGGAACTGGCGTTCACCGGTGGCCGACTGTGCTGCCTGGTCGGCGAGCCGGGACAGCCAGGTCCGTGCGGCGGTCTCACCGGGCAGCGGCTCGTGCAGCGCGACGGCGACGATCAGCAAGTCCTCGGGCCCGTCGTTGGCGAGCTCGTAGCGCTCACCCTCACCCAACAGCGCGCCGGCCTCCGGCTCGAGGTCGTGCTCGCCGTCGCCGGCGAGCAGCCGGCCACGCCCGCTGAGCACGAACAGCAGCTCGTGCGCCGCGCCGGTATCGCGCGCGGTGCGAACGCCCGGCTCGGCCCGCAGCACGCGCAGCGAGAACTCCGCGCAGCCGACCGCGTCGTCGATCACCTCGCGCACGGCGAGGCCGTCGTCGGCCGCACGTCGTTCGGGCGCCTCGGTGCAGTCACGCACCAGGCCACTCATTGGCTCGACTCCCCCGGCGGGGTCGCCGATGCACGCCGATGACAACGGTTACGCCGCCTTCCCTCGATGACCGTGAACACCCCACAAAGACGCTGGTGTGCGAGCAACAGACTCCCTGCGTCGGCTTCGACGGTACCGCTTTTCACTGTGTTTCGCGCCGGTTGTGGTCGAGCGTGGCGTCCAGCGTGATCTCGGTGCCGGCCAGTGCGCGCGACACCGGGCAGGTCGCCTTGGCCTGCTCGGCGAGGCGCTCGAAGGTCGCGGCGTCGACGCCGGGCACGCTGCCGGTGGTGTGCAACTCGATCTGCGTGATCGCCCACCCGGTGTCGGTCTGGTCGAGATGCACGCGCGCCGTGGTGGCCAGCTGGTCCGGGGGATGGCCCTCGGTGCTCAGCAGGTCGGCGAGCGACATCGTGAAGCAGCCCGCGTGGCCGAGTCCGACCAGCTCCTCGGGGTTCGCGCCGGGCTGGCCGTCCTCGACGCGGGCGCGCAGGGTGAACGGTCCTTCGAAGGCGCCGCTGCCGAGCGCGAGGCGACCGCCGCCATCCGGGACCGTGCCACTCCAGCTCGCCTGTGCCGTGCGGACTATCTTAATTGCCAAGCTCTCCTCCTGTCGCGTTCACCGATCGCACTATTGCGGTCCCGCCGCGGCCAGTTCGCTGACCAGCCGGTCCACCTCGTCGGCCGTGTTGTAGTGGATGAAGCCGATCCGGATCGCGTCCCCCTCGTAGCCGAGGCGCTGGTAGAGGTTCAGCGAGTACCAGGTGTTGTGCGCCCAGACGCCGATCCCGCGCTCACCGAGCCGTGTCGCGACCTCGGCCGCCGGGGCGCCCGCGACGTTGACCAGGAACGTCGGCACACGGCCCTCGAGCGTCGGCAGGCCGTAGATCGTGACGCTGTCCGGCAGCGTCTCGAGGAAGCGTTCGCCGAGCGAGCGCTCGTAGGGAACGATCGCGTCCATGCCGCCGATCTCGCCGAGGTAGTCGATCGTGGCGTTGAAACCGGCGAGCAGCTCGTAGGGCAGCGTCCCGGTCTCGAAGCGGCGGCCGAGCGGACTCGTCGGCGCCGGCCGGGCCTTGTAGGGGCGCCAGGTCTCAAGCAGCGCGGTGCGCCCGTAGGCGATGCCGAGATGGGGGCCGCAGAACTTGTAGGGCGAGCACAGCAGCACGTCGGCCCCGATCGCCGCGACGTCGATCGGCTCGTGCGCCGCGTAGTGGACCGCGTCGACCCAGGCCAGCGCGCCGACGCTGTGCGCCAGCTCGCAGACCCGCGCCGCGTCGACGATCGTGCCGATCGCGTTGGACGCCCAGGCGAAGGCCACGACGCGCGTGCGCTCGGTGAGCTTGGCCGCGAGGTCGTCATAGTCGAGCGTCGTGTCGGGGCGCAGCTCGATGTGCTGGACGCGGAGGTCCTTGTCGTGGGCGAGCTCGAGCCACGGTGCGACGCCGCCGTCGTGGTCGAGCGAGGAGACGAGGATCTCGTCGCCGGGCACGAATTCGCGCCCGGCGGTGCGCGACAGGGTGAAGTCGAGCGAGGTCATGTTCGGCCCGAAGATCACCTCGCTGGGCTCGCAGCCGAGGAACGCGGCCGCCTTCGCCTCGGCTTCGCTGACGATCGCGGCGACGCGCCGACTCGTCTCATACGACGCCCCCATGTTGGCGCTGGCCTCGCGCAGGCAGCGAGCGACCGCGTCGCCGACCGAGTCGGGCACCTGGCTGCCCCCGGGCGCGTCGAGGAACGCGAAGCCGCCCTGCAACGAGCTGAAGCGCCGGCGTACGGCGGTTGGGTCAAGCGTCAATGCGGCCATCGGTGTCCTCCGTGTACGGCGAGCGACCGGGCGATCCGTGCCGGTCCGTCGCTCGCGATTGCCGTGTGTGCCTCGAGCGCATCATTGCGGCGGGGGCTCCTGCGCGTCGAAGCGCTCGACCAGCACGGCGCGCGCCTTCCACAGCTCCGGGAGCTGGCGCTGGGCGATCAGCTTGCCGAGCACCTGCACCGGTGTCCCCTGGGTTCCCGTGGTGTCCTCGCCGAGGCTGCGTGCCACGGTGGCGTAATGGCGGAAGCGCCAGATCCAGATGCGTTCGTCCCAGTCGGTGAGCGCCTCAGCCGTCTGGTAGAGCTCCTCGAACTCCCGGCCGCGCTGATAGAGCTCGACGAGCTCGAGCCCGGCCGCCTCGACGAGGCCGTTGAAGGCCCGCCCGGCGCGCCGCGTCGCGGCGGCGACGGCGCGAAAGCCCGGCGAGTCAAAGCCGCTGCCGTGGCCGAGCACGACGCGGATCTGCTGGTACTCCCAGGGCGACATCTTCTCGAGCATCTCCAGCGAATTGGTGACGTAGTCGAGCGCGAGCACGGCTCGGCGCAGCAGGCGTATCGCCGGCGCGACCTCGCCGCCCTCCATCAGCCGGGCGGCCTCCTCCACCTCGGTGCCGGCGAGCTTCAGCCACAGCTCGGAGGTCTGGTGGACGGTGGTGAACAGCAGCTCGTCGCGGTGGGCCCACTCCTGCGGCGTCTTCTGCAGGGCAAGCAGCTCGTCGGTGCGCAGATAGCGCTCGTAGTCGCTGGCGCCGGCGCCGTCGAGCAGCGGGGTCGCGAAGTCCTCGTCGGGTCCGGTCGGGTCGCTCATGTCGGTGTCTCTCCATTGAGGATGCGGGTGAGCGTTGCGAAGTCGAGGTTGCCGCCGGAGACGACCGCGACGATCTTGCCGGCGCCGGCGCGGCCGGCGAGCGCCGCCGCGACCGCCAGGGCTCCGGCGCCCTCGGCGATCACCCGCACGCGCTCGGCGAGCAGGCGAACGGCCGCCGCGGTCTCCTCGAGCGTCGCGACGAGGGCATCGTCGATCAACGGCGCGACCTGCGGCCACATGTCGGTGAGCACGCTGCGACTGCCGGCGCCGTCGACGAACGAGGGGACATATTCGATCAGCGTCGGCTCGCCGGCGGCGCGCGCCGCCACCATCGCGGCTGCCGTCTCCGGCTCGACGGTGTAGACGCGTGTCGTGGGCCGGCGTGCGCGCAAGGCGCTCGCGATCCCGCTGCTCAGGCCGCCGCCGCCATAGGGGATCACGACAGCGTCGACGTCGGGCAGATCCTCGAGTATCTCCAGCCCGATCGTGCCGTTGCCGGCCATCACCGCCGGGTCGGAGACCGGGTGTACGAAGAAGCCGTCGACGCCCTGCACCGCGCCGTCGATGATCGCCTGCCACCAGTCCGCGTAGGGCAGCTTGACCACCGTGCCGCCCAGCCGCTCGATCGCCGCGAGCTTCGTGGCCGGTGCGTGGTCGGGCACGGCGATCGTCGCCGGCAGCCCGAGATCGCGCGCGACCCAGGCAACGCCCTGCGCCATGTTGCCGGCGCTCGCGGTGACCAGGCCGTGGCGGAGCTCCGCCGGATCGGCGCTGCGCACGCAGTTGGCCGCGCCGCGGATCTTGAACGAGTTGACCGGCTGCAGGGTCTCGAGCTTGCACCACAGCTCGCACGGCGCGTCCGCCACGTGCAGGCGCACCAGCGGCGTACGTACGGCGTCGCCGGCGATGCGCCCGCGGGCCTCCTCGATCGCCTCGATCGCGATCACAGCTCGACCTCGACGCCGGCGCCGGCGCGCCGCGCGCGGGCGACGGCCAGCTCGGCCGCGGCGAGATCCTCGACGGCGAGTCCGAGCGAGCGAAAGACGGTCAGCGCGGCGGGGCCGCTGCGCCCCGGCCGTGCGCCGATCGCCAGCTCGCCGAGCTCGGCCCGGATGTGGTCAGGCCCCGAGATCGCTCCTTCGCTGAGCGCCAGGCGGTAGTCGCCGGCCTCGTTGGCCGCGGACTCGCGGCTGTCGGCGAAGAACTCGGCGGCGGCGACCGTCGCGACGTCGAGCTCCCGCCAGGCGGGGAGGCTCGCGCCGATCGCGTTGACATGCGCGCCGGGCGCCAGCCAGTCCCGCTCGATCACCGGGGTCGCGGAGTTGGTGGCGGTGACGACGACATCGGCGCCGCGGAGGGCCTCGCGCGCGCTCGACGCCGCCTCGACGCTGACGCCGGGGTACTGCGCCGCCGCGGCCGCGACGAAGCTCGACAGGTGCTCGGCGTTGGGCGAGTGGACCCGCACCGCGCTGAACGGCCGCACCAGCATCAGCGAGCGCAGGTGCGCCTGGGCCTGCACGCCGGAGCCGATGATGGCGAGCTCGCCGGCATCGGTGCGCGCCAGCAACCGCGTCGCCAGCGCGGTCACCGCGGCGGTGCGGATCGAGGTCAGCGCCGACGCGTTGAGGATCGCGGTCGGGCGACCGGTCTCGCCGTCGAACAGCGTCACCGTGCCCTGGTGGGCGTCGAGCCCGACGGCCGGGTTGGCGGGGAAGATGCAGACCGCCTTGAGGCTGTACACCGGTCGCTCGCCCCCGCGATAGGCGGGCATCAGGCCAAGGAAGCCCGACGATCCGCTGCCCCGAAGCACCGAGCGCAGCGGCATCTCCGCCTCGGCGCGGGCGAGCACGCCGAGGACCTCGGCCATCGCCTCGATGCACTCGGGCATCGTCAGATGCTCGGTGACCTCGGCCTCGCTGAGGATGATCGCGCCCATCAGAACAGCTTGCCGAGCGCCTCGTGCTCGTTGGGCGCGAGCGGCTTGGCGAGCGCCTCGCGGATCGGGTCGAGATGGCGAGGGTGCATCGGCCCGACGACGACCGAGTCGACACCGGGGTTGGCGAGCAGCCAGCTCAGCGCGAGCCCCGCCATCGACGTCCCGCGCTCCGCGGCGATCTCCTCGAGGCGCTCGAGCCCGTCGAACACCCGGTCGCTGACGAAGGCGGCATAGCCGTCGGGGCGCTGGGTCATCCGCGAACCGGCCGGGAACGGGACGCCGCGGCGGTACTTGCCGGTCAGCCAGCCGCCGGCCAGCGGGCTGTAGACGGAGTAGCTGACCTGCTCGCCGGCGCACAGCGGCAGCAGTTCGGCCTCGTCGCCGCGCACCAGCAGCGAGTAGGAGTTCTGGATCGCGTCGACGTGTCCCTCGGCGAGCGTCGCCTGCAGCTGGGTCGCGTCGTAGTTGCTGACGCCGGTGGCGCGGATCAGCCCCTGGGAGCGGAAGTGCTCGAGCGTGTCGACGACGGCCGTCGCCGCGACGTCGGGGTCGAAGTCGTGGGTCAGGTAGACGTCGATCTGCTCGACGCCGAGGCGCTCGAGGCTCGAGTGCAGCTGACGGGTCATGCGTGCGGGGGCGACGCCGTGGTCGCCGTCGGCGTCCATCGGGTTGAAGGTCTTGGTCGTCAGCAGCGGGCTGCGCCCGCGCGCGCGGATCCAGTTGCCGATCGTCGTCTCGCTGCGCCCGCCGCCGTAGGCGTCGGCGGTGTCGAAATGGCTGATCCCGAGATCCCAGGCTGCGTCCATGACCGCGAACGCCTGCGCCTCGTCGAGGCCCTGGCCGAAGAACTCGGGCTGCGAGCCGACGCCGCCGAAGTTTCCGCAACCGAGCGCGATCCGCGGCGCCGTCACCTCCGAGCGCCCGACGGTGCGCGTCTCGATCACGACCCGCGTCGTCATGCGCGACCGGTCATCGATCGCCGTGGGCAAACAGGCGCAGCACCGTTGATATTTGATCAGAAACTGTCATCCCGTGCGGGGTGGTGGTGCATGTCAGAGGGCGCCCGCGCGTCCGGCGCGGCCAGGGCCCGCGGTCAGCGAGGACCACGGGCCAGGAGCGACTAGACTCCCCCTCGGACCGTGCTAGGCGGGGAGTTAGCGGTGCCCTGAACTCGCAATCCGCTCAAGCGGGGCCGAATTCCCTCCCGAGGGGCGTGTCGCGCGGCACGCTCCGCCGGCTGGGGCGTTGATGGGCAGGGTCCCCTGCGATGTCGGTCCGCGAACCAGGTCAGGTCCGGAAGGAAGCAGCCTTAAGCGGGTGCCGGCAGGCGCGGAGGGAGTTCCCTGACCGGAGCCCCGTCCGGCGGCGGCACCGCGCGTCGGGCCTCGACGGAGGGTGCACGGTCCACTCAGCGAACCACCGCATCGGCGATCAGCCGCAGCTCGAATACGCGCGCCACGAGCGGTTGGCGGCGATCAGCCGAAAGCCGGGGGGGACGCCGCCGGAGCGCCGGCGGTCGTGCGGGTCGAGCAGGTACTGCCGATGGACCGCCGCGCGTGCCGTCGCCAGGTAGGTGCCGCGGGAGACCTCGCCCACCACGATGTTCGCCGGGCTGGTGTGCAAGCGCAGCGCGAGCAGCGGCACGGGCGTGGCGAAGGGGACGCTGATCGGGCCGCAGCGGGACTCGATCGCGTGCCTGGAGACCAGCGCGGAGAGATCGTCGGCGATCCGCTGCTGGGCGCTCAGCGACTGATCGGCCGGGACGGTCGAGTCGAAGGTCTTGTGGTAGCGCGGAACCTGCCAGGCGATCGAGGCAGCGATCGCGACGACGATCACCGCAGCGGCGCCCTGCCACAGCCGCCGCCGCGGGTGGGCGGGCTCGAGCGAGCGCCAGCCGAACAGCCCGGCACCGCCGAAGATCGCGCCCAGCGCCGCGATCAGGAAGACATAGCGATCCTGGATCGGCAGTCCCGAGGAGGCGACGAGGGCGAGCGCGACGAGCGCGAGCGCTGCCGCGGCCGCCCCGAGCAGCGCGCGCGAGCGGGTCAGCCAGAGCGCCAGCGCGCCGCCCAGGACGCCGGCGACGAGGCCGTCGGGCGCGAGCACCTCGCCGAGCCGGCGCGCGCCGTAGTAGGGGACGTTCAGCAACCCGGTCGGGCGCTTCAGGGCCACGGCGGTCGACTGCGTGTGCGTCAGCGACCACAGCGCATCACCGGTGATGAGCAGGTCCGAGAGGCCCCACAGCACCGGCGCCAACGCGACGAGCCCGGCGAGCCGCGCGCGCTCGCGGGGGCTCGAGCCGCGCCACAGATACAGCCAGTAGACCCCGGCGAACAGCCACGCCTCCGGGCGCAGCAGGCCGGCGAGGTCGAGCATCGCGATCACCGGCCAGCCGGCGCGCCGCCGGCGCGTCTCGATCGCCAGCGCCGCGAGCACGAGCACCACGTAGGGGACATCGACGTAGGCGCGAGCGCCGTAACTGAGGATCTCGTAGCGGCTGAGGATCAGCGCCGCGGCGGCCAGCCCGACCGGCCAGGAGAACCAGCTCGTGCCGAGGCGGTAGACGAGGTAGCCGAGCGTGGCGAGCGCGAGATAGGCCAGCGCGACGACGATGGTCAGCGTCGCCGAGGCGCCGAGCGGGGCGACGATCACGCCGAGCAGCTCGAGCAGCGGGTGAGGCGTCGGCGCGAGCGGCAGCCGGTAGCTCGGCGTCTGGCCGCGGGCCAGCTGTTGACCCCAGACCAGCGAGTACAACGTGTCGTAATTGGCGAAGCCGACTCCGACGGCGAGCCGCAGTGCGATCGCGCCGGCGAGCACGGCGAGAGGCGCCTTGAACCGCATCGAAGGCACGCTATCCGCTCCGTAGGTCGGGGTAGACTCAGCGGTCCGTGTCCGCAGGCCCCTCGCTCTATCGCCGTCATCGTCCTCGGACCTTCGCCGAGGTGGTGGGCCAGGAGCACGTCGTTCGCACCCTGACCAACGCGGTGGCCCGCGACCGGGTGCACCACGCCTACCTGTTCGTCGGGTCGCGCGGCACCGGCAAGACCTCGATGGCCAAGATCCTCGCGGCGTGCCTGAACTGCGAGCGCGGCCCGACGATCGAGCCGTGCGGCGTGTGCGACTCGTGCGTCTCGATCGCCTCGGCGAGCTCGCTCGACGTGATCGAGATGGATGCGGCGTCGTCGAACTCGGTCGATGACATCCGGGCGCTGCGCGACTCGGTGGCCTACGCGCCGGTGTCCGGGCGCCAGAAGATCTACATCCTCGACGAGGCGCACATGCTCTCCACCGCGGCCTGGAACGCGTTCCTCAAGACGCTCGAGGAGCCGCCGCCGAACACCGTGTTCGTGCTGGCCACGACCGAGCCGCAGAAGGTGCTGGCGACCGTCGTCGATCGCTGCCACCGCTTCGACTTCCAGCGTCCCACCGCCGAACAGATCGCCACCGTGATCGCGCGGACGGCGAGCGCCGAGTCGATCACGATCGGTCCCGAGGCGGTCGCCGTGCTCGCCCGCCACGCCTCCGGCAGCTTTCGCGATGCGCTCGGCACGCTCGAGCAGCTGCAGACCTACGCGGGCGCCGCGATCGAGCTGGCCGACGTGCTGGCCGTGCTCGGGATCTCCGACGCCGAGCTGCTGTTCACGGCGCTCGATGCGGTCGCCGCGGCGGATCCGCGCGCCGCGCTTGAGGCGGTGGCCGACGCCGTCGACGGCGGCCACGACCCGGCGGCGTTCATTCGCGAGCTGGAGACGCACACGCGCGAGTTGCTGGTCGTGCAGATGCAGGGCGGCGGCGTCCCGCCCGAGCTGAGCCTGACGCCCGAGCGCGACGAGCGGCTGGCGGCCCAGGCCGGCGCGCTGAGCACCGGCGCGCTGGTGCGCGCGCTCGACCTGCTCGCGGCGGCGTTGACGCACCTGCGTGCGGGCGCCGACGCTCGCACCCAGCTCGAGCTGGCGCTGGTCAAGGCCGCGCGGGCGGACGTCGACCCGAGTCTCAGCGCCCTGGCGTCGCGGATCGAGCGGCTCGAGCACGCCGGCGGCGGTCCGGCGCCCGCGCTGCGCGCCGTCGACGCCGACCCGCCGCCCCCCGAACCGATCCGCGCGCCGGCGCCGCCCGAGACCCCGCCCGAGGCCGCGCCGCCCGTCGAGGCCGGCCCCGTCGTGGCGCCCGAGGCCAACGGCAGCGCCGCGAGCGCGACGGCGGCCGAGCCGGTCGTCGCGCTGCGCCCGGCCGACCCGCTGACGCTGGAGCGGCTGGTCTCACTGTGGCCCGACGTGCTCGACACCGTGCGGGCCGCCAACGCGATGCTCGGTGCCGTCGTCGATGACGCACGCCCGGTCGAGCTGGCCGGTGACCGCCTCGTGTTGGCGTTCGGCGAGGACGCCGCGTTCCTGCGCAAGAAGGCCGAGGAGCGGGCGACGCGGAGCGCGCTGACCGAGGCGGTGCGCGCGGTGACCGGCCATGCGCTCACGTTCGCCTACGAGCTGCGCGAGGGCGAGGGACCGTCGCAGCCGCTGCCGCTCAGCGAGGACGAGCTGGTGGCGCGCCTGAAGGACGAGTTCGACGCCGAGGAGCTCGGCGAAACCGATCAGGAGGACGGTTGAGATGCCCCAGAAGTCGTGTCAATACCCCGCGGGTGCGGCTGGCGAGTGCCTGATCGTGCGGGGCAAGGACGCAGGGAGGAGGCAATGCCTGCGGCATTGCTCCGACCGAGGACGCCGCATCCGCGTCGATCAGGCGCCGACAGACGTGCGTGGGGGGTGTTGAGATGGCTTCCAGGCCGAACATGCAGCAGATGCTCAAGCAGGTCCAGAAGATGCAGGCTGACATGGCTCGCGCGCAGGAGGAGCTGGCCGCCGCGGAGGTGACGGCGTCGGCGGGTGGCGGCATGGTCACGGTTCGCGTCAGCGGCGCCCTGGTCGTCAAGGAGATCCGGATCGATCCGGCGGCGATCGACCCCGACGACCCGGAGCTGCTGGCCGACATGGTGCTGGCGGCGGTCAACGAGGGGCTGCGGGCAGCCCAGGAGCTCGCCGCGCAGAAGATGGGCGGCGCCACCGCCGGCCTCGACCTCGGCGCCCTCGGCGGCCTCGGACTGCCCGGCTTTTGAGCTACGCGCCCCCGCTTCAGCGGCTCGTCACCGAGCTCTCCAAGCTGCCCGGGATCGGCAACCGCACCGCGCAGCGGCTGGCCTTCCACATCCTGCGCAGCACCGATGACGACGCCGCCGCGCTGGCCACGGCGATCCGCGACGTCAAGGAGCTGATCGGGCAGTGCGAGATCTGCTTCAACCTCGCCGAGGGCCCGCGCTGCCGAATCTGCGAGGACGAGCGGCGCGATCTCGCGCTGATCTGCGTCGTCGAGGAGCCCTCCGACGTGATCCCGCTCGAGCGCACCCACGAGTACCGCGGGCGCTACCACGTGCTCGGCGGAGCGCTCTCGCCGATCGACGGCGTCGATCCGGACGATCTGCGGATCGCCGAGCTGTACCGCCGCGTGCAGGCGCCGGACCCGGCGATCCGCGAGGTCGTGCTGGCGACCAACCCGACGACGACCGGGGAGGCGACCGCGCTGCACATCGCCGACGGCCTGCGCGAGCGCGCTCCGGCCCTCACGGTGACGCGGCTGGCCAGCGGATTGCCGGTGGGCTCCGACCTGGAGTACGCCGACGAGGTGACCCTCGGCCGGGCGTTCGCCGGCCGGCGCGCCGTGTGACGGGCTGTCCGGGTGGGTGCATGCACCCACCCGGGGGTCGGTGCATGCACCGACCCCGGTGATCGGTGCATGCACCGATCCCACCGATACCCCGCCGCGTATCCTCAAGCGCCCATGAGCATCATCGTGATGAAGTTCGGCGGCACCTCGGTCGCCGACGCGGAGCGGATCAAGCACGCCGCGCGGCGGATCGTCGCCCGGCGCGAGGCCGGGTACCGCGTCGTCGCCGTGCTGTCCGCGCGCGGCAAGACCACCGACGAGCTGATCGCGATGGCCGAGGAGGTCTCGCCCGTGCCCGACCCGCGCGAGCTGGACATGCTGCTCTCGACCGGCGAGCGGATCTCCTGCGCACTGTGCGCGATGGCGATCAACGACCTCGGCCACGAGGCGCTGTCGCTGACCGGATCGCAGGCCGGGATCGTGACCGACACCTCGCACACCAAGGCGCGGATCATCGACGTCCGCGCCGACCGCATCGCGGCGGCGCTCGACGCGGAGAAGATCGTCCTGGTCGCCGGCTTCCAGGGGGTCTCGACGAGCCACGACGTGACGACGCTCGGACGCGGCGGCTCGGACACCACGGCGGTCGCGGTGGCGGCCGCGCTCGGCGCCGAGGTCTGCGAGATCTACACCGACGTCGCCGGCGTGTACAGCGCCGACCCGCGGATCGTGCCCGACGCCCGCAAGCTGCCCGTGCTCTCGTTCGAGGAGATGCTCGAGATGTCGGCGTCGGGAGCCGGCGTGCTGCAGCTGCGCGCGGTCGAGTACGCGCGCAACCACGGAGTGCGGATCCACTGCCGTTCGAGCTTCGAGGACGGACCCGGTACGGTTGTCGTCTCGGAGCAGGAGACCATGGAGCATCCACTCGTCACCGCCGTCACCCACTCGACCGCCGAGACGCGGATCACCCTGCTCGGCGTGCCCGATCAGCCGGGCATCGCCGGACGCATCTTCCGTGCGCTCGCCGACGCCAACGTGAACGTCGACATGATCATCCAGAACGAGCCGCTGCTCGGGGCGGGCGCCCGCCGCGCCGACATGTCGTTCACCGTTCCGCGCGAGGACGGGCGGATCGCGCGCGAGACGCTCGACGCGATCGTCGGTGAGCTGGGCATCGAGCACGTCGCGGCGGAGGAGTCGATGGGCAAGGTGTCGATCGTCGGCGCCGGGATGCGCAGCCACCCGGGCGTGGCGGCCACCGTGTTCACGGTGCTCGGCGACGCCGGCATCAACATCGAGATGATCTCGACCTCGCCGATCAAGATCTCCTGCGTGATCGCCGGCGACCGCGTGCCCGACGCGGTGCGCGGACTGCATTCGGCGTTCAAGCTCGCCGGCGCCGACACGATCAAGGCCGAAGACCCGTTCGAGGACCCGCGATGAGCGCCGGTCCGCGGGTGGCCGTGGTCGGCGCTACCGGTGCCGTTGGCCAGATCATGCTCGAGGTCCTCGCGGCGCGGCGCTTCGCGGCGAGCGAGATCGTGCCGTTCGCCTCGGCGCGCTCGGCCGGGCGCGAGCTGCCCGGCGTCGGGACGGTCGTGGCGCTCGAGGACGACACGATCGCCGGCTTCGACGTGGCGCTGTTCTCGGCCGGCGGCGGCACCTCGCGCGAGTGGGCGCCGCGCTTCGCGACGGCCGGCGCGATCGTCGTCGACAACTCGAGCGCCTGGCGGATGGACCCGCGGGTGCCGCTCGTGGTCAGCGAGGTCAACCCGGCGGCGCTCGCCGGCATCGAGCGGGGAATCGTCGCCAACCCGAACTGCACGACGATGATCATCATGCTGCCGCTCAAGGCGCTGCACGACGCCTTCGGCCTGCGCGAGATCGTCGCGACGAGCTTCCAGGCCGCCGGCGGCGCCGGCCAGAAGGGCATGGACGAGCTGGCCGCGCAGGTGCCGGTGCTGCACGCCGATCGCGAGCGCCTGGTCGGCGACGGCGCGGCCGCGATCGCCGCGATCGAGCATTCGATCCACGCGGCGCCGCTGGCCTACAACATCGTCCCGTGGCTCGGCTCGGAGGCCGGCGACGGCTACAGCGACGAGGAGCTCAAGCTCGTCAACGAGTCGCGCAAGATCCTCGAGCTGCCCGACCTGCGGGTCAGCCCGACCTGCGTGCGCGTGCCGGTGATGGTCGGCCACTGCGTCGAGCTCCGCGCCAGCTTCGAGCGCCCGCCCGATCGCGCCGCCGCCCGCGCGGCGCTCGAGGCGTTCCCGGGCATCGTCCTCGATGAGCTGCCGACGCCGGTGCGCTACGCGGGCCGCGACGAGGTGGCGGTCGGGCGGATCCGCCCCGACCTCGCCGATCCCCACGCGCTGAACCTCTTCGTGGTCGGCGACAACCTGCTCAAGGGCGCCGCGCTGAACGCCGTGCAGATCGCCGAGCTGCTCGTCGAGCGCGGGCTCCTCGCGGGCCCCCGGGCGACCGCGACGGCCTAGGCCGCCGCTCCGGCGATCACGCTCTCGCTCCAGTCGATGACCGACGTCGGCTTGACGATGTGACGCCCGAAACCGAGCTGCTTGGGTGACAGGCCGAGCGCGAGGCCGACGAGCTGGGGCAGGTGCAGCACCGGCATCTTCAGCTCGCGCCCGACGACCGCCTCGGCGATCGGCTGTTGCAGGTCGAGGTTGAGGTGACAGAGCGGGCACGGCGTCACGACGCAGTCCGCCTCCGCGTCGACCGCGTCGCCGAGGTGGCGCCCGGCCTGCCGCAGCGAGGCCGTCTTGTTCATCGTGATGATCGGGAAGCCGCAGCACTTGTGCGACCCGGCGTAGTCGATCACGGTGCCGCCGAGCGTGTCGATCACCTGCTCGAGGTAGCGATGGCGCGGGTGCTCGTGGTCGATGCCGAGGCGCTCCGCCGGGCGCACGATGTAGCAGCCGTAGAACGGTCCGACCCGCAGGTTGGTCAACGGACGCGTGACCTTCCGGCGCAGGGTGTCGAGGCCGATCTCCTCGACCAGCAGCCAGAGGAAGTTCTTGTTGGTGATCCCCGGCTCGTAGCGCAGGCCGTCGGAGGACAGCGTTCCGTTGATCAGCGTGCGGTAGGTCGCGCTGGCGTCGAGACGCTCCTGGCACTCGGTCTGCGCCCCCTGGCAGGTCGAGCAGATGTTCATCATCAGCTCGCCCTCGGTCTGCTGGGCCATCGCGAACGTGCGGGCGTTCAGCGTGTCGGCGAGCTCTTGGTTGTGCTCGGCGATCACGCCGGCTCCGCAGCAGTTGGCGCGGTCGAGCTCGAGCAGCTCGATGTCGAGCAGCGGCGCGACGGCCGCCATCGCCCCGTGCAGCTCCGGCGTGAATCCGCGGCTCACGCAGCCGGGCCAGTAGGCGACCTTCATGCCGGTGCCTCGGCGCCGGCCGCCGCCGGCTCGTCGTCCTCGTCGGTGCCGCTGACGTAGAGGTTCAGCTCGTAGCGCTCCGGCTTGCTCTCGATCTTGTCGAACATGCCGCGCAGCTCCTTGGAGGCCTTGTGCGGGTGCAGCAGCGCCTTGGTGGGGGTGATCTTGCCGCGCAGCATGCCGCGCAGGGCGACCGGCAGCGAGGCGATCAGCTCGGGCACGGCGCGCGGATTGAACTTGCCGCCGTAGGAGTCCGGCAGCAGGTCGGCCTCGTGCAGCAGGCCGTTGCGGCGGATGTTGTTGACGAAGGCGTGCTCGTGGCGGTAGCCGTTGTTGCGGTCCTCGATGTGGTGATCGGAGCCGGCGATCCGGCGCAGGCGCATGATCTGGCCCATCGGGTTGACGCCCTTCGGGCAGGCATCGACGCATTTGAAGCAGTGCGTGCAGGTGTACAGGCCGTGCTCGTCCTCGGCGAGCGAGGCGAGCCGCTCTTTGTGCTCGGCGTCGCGCGGGTCGCCGACGAAGCGGTAGGCCTTGGCCAGCGCGGCCGGGCCGGTGAAGTCGGGGTCGACCTCCATCGCCAGGCAGTCGGAGACGCAGGCGCCGCACTGGATGCAGGCCATCGACTGCGTCACGTCGACCATCGCCTCGCGGTCGACCAGGTACTCGCGCTCGGGCACCGGCTCGCGGGCCAAGAGCCACGGCGTGACCGACTGGATCTTCTTCCAGTGGACGGCGTCCATGTCGACGATCAGGTCCTTGATCACCGGCATGTTGCCCATCGGCTCGACCTCGATCCTGCCGTCCTTCGAGCGCTCGAGGGCCTCGTCGAGATGGGTGTGGCAGGCGAGCCCGGGCTGGCCGTTGATGCGCACGCCGCATGAGCCGCAGATCGCGGAGCGGCAGGAGCAGCGGATCCCGATCGAACCGTCGACGCGCCCCTTGGCCTGCAGGATCGCTTCGAGCACCGAGCGGTGCGGCTCGAGCTCGATGGTGTGCTCGTCCCAATAGGGCGGCTCGCCCGACTCGGGGTCGTAGCGGCGCAGGCGAAGCGTGAACTCGCTCATCGGTCGTCCTCCTGGGGGCCCACTTGTGGGCCGTCTCGGAACGGTGTGCCGGAAACGTCGAGTGGCTGGCGTCGTCTGGGAAGGACGCAGGGAGCGGGCAAGGCTGGCTGCCTTGCCGCGACCGAGGACGCCGCCCAGGCGGCGTCCGGACGCCGACGTTTACGGTGGAACGTTTCGGGACGGCCCACTAGTACTTGCGCTCCTCGGGCTGCCACTGGGTGATCGTGACCGGCGAGTAGGACACCTTCGGCACCTCGTCGCCGTTCCAGCTGATGTCGATGTGCTTGAGCCAGTCGGCGTCGTTGCGCTCCGGATAGTCGGTGCGGAACTGGGCGCCGCGCGACTCCTTGCGCTCGAGGGCCGCGATGACGATGGCCTCCGCGCAGTCGAGCATGTAGCCGAGCTCGATCGCTCCGAGCACGTCCTGGTTGAAGACCGTTCCGCGATCGTCGACGTAGGCGTGGCGCGCCTGCTCCTTGAGCCGTCCGACGATCTCGTGCGCCTGCTGAAGCCCGGTCTCGTCGCGGAACACCGCGCAGTGACGGTTCATCGTCTCGCCAAGCTCCTGTTTGATCTCCGAGATCCGCCGGCCACCGCGATCGCGGGCGATGATCGCGGCGATCATCGCCGTGTCCTCGCGCTGCCGCTCGCCAGAGACGCGCGGCATCGCCATCTGCTTGGCGCGAGCCGCGGCGTGTTCGCCCGCGCGGCGTCCGAAGATCAGCGTGTCGAGCAGCGAGTTGGCGCCGAGACGGTTGCCGCCGTGGACCGAGACGCACGCTGCCTCACCGGCGGCATACAGACCGGCGATCGGCGTGCAGCCGTCGATGTCGGTCTTGACGCCACCCATGATGTAGTGCTGCCCGGGCCGGATGACGATCGGCTCGCGGGTGATGTCGACCCCGGCGAAGTCGCGGCCGATGTTCACGATCTCGCGCAGCGCCTCCAGCGTGCGCTTGCGCGGGACCACGGTGATGTCGAGATAGACCCCGGCCTTGCCCGGGCCGACGCCGCGGCCCTCGTTGATCTCGGTTTGCTCGGCGCGTGAGACGACGTCGCGCGAGGCCAGCTCGAGCTTGTTCGGCGCGTATTTCCCCATGAAGCGCTCGCCGTCGGCGTTGAGCAGCTGCGCGCCTTCGCCGCGGGCGCCCTCGGTGATCAGGAAGCCGTGATCGACCAGGCACGTCGGGTGGTACTGGACCATCTCCATGTCCATCAACGGTGCGCCCGCGCGCAGCGCGAGCGCCATGCCGTCGCCGGTCACGATCAGCCCGTTGGTCGTCGGTATGTACGCCTGCCCGCAGCCCCCGGTGGCCACGATCACGTTCTTGGCGGTGAACGTCTCCATGCGGCCGCTGTGCACATCGCGCGCGACGGCCCCGACGCACGCGCCGTCGTCGTCGAGGATCAGCGAGGTCGTGAACCACTCCTCGAGGCGTTCGACGGTCGAGGAGTGCTTCATCAGTTGCTCGTAGAGGACGTGGAGCATCGCCTGGCCGGTGATGTCGGCGACGTAGGCGGTGCGGTTCATCGACGCGCCGCCGAACGGGCGCAGGTCGAGCTCGCCGGTCGCGTTGCGGTGGAAGGTGACGCCAATGTGCTCGAGGTGCATCACCTCGCCCGGCGCCTCCCGGCACATCGCCTCGATCGCGTCCTGATCGCCGAGATAGTCCGATCCCTTGACCGTGTCGTAGGCGTGCGAGCGCCAGTCGTCGGCTGGGCTGATCGCGGCGTTGATGCCGCCGGCGGCCGCCACCGAATGCGAGCGCACGGGGTGGACCTTGCTCATGATCGCCACCGAGACGCCCTCGCGCGCGGCGGCCAGGGCAGCGCGCTGGCCGGCGAGACCGGCGCCGATGATCAGTACGTCGTGTTCAGGCATGGAATCCGTGGGCTCGTCTGGGGGTGGGCTTGCCGCGCGGACTCTATAGGGCGGCCGACGGATTCATCGCCCGGCGAATGCTGGGCAGGGTGAGCACGCCGCGGAGAATGCCGTCGGAATCCACGGCGACGATCGCGCCGAGCCGGCGCAGGCCATCGGAGCGCAGGGCGGCCTCGAGCGTCGCCGAGGCGTCGATCCGCCAGGGCGGCGAGTCGACGCTTATCTCGCCCGCCGTGAGCGCCGGGCGACCGTCGCGCAGTTCGTGCTCGAGCCGCTCATGCAGCAACAGCCCGCGGTAGCGGCCGTCGTCGTCGGTCACCGCCAGCCATGGTGCGGCCTCGTGCTGGAAGTAGCGTTCCTCCGCTTCGAGCAGCGTGGTCTGGGAGGGGACGGTGATCGGCTCACGGTCCATGATGTCGGCGACGGTGACGTCGCGGATCAGCGCGCCGACCGACGCCTGCATCGAGGCCTGGCGGGCGGCCTGTGTCAGGAACAGCCCGATCAGCACGAACCACAGGCCGCTGGTGAGGTCGCCGCTGCCGCCGGCGATCAGCGCGACCCCGCCGGCCATCACCAGCACGCCGAACAGCTGCCCGAAGCGGGCGCACGCACGGGTGGCGCGGTTGGGGTCGCCGGTGATCCGCCAGACGATCGCGCGGGCGATCCGGCCGCCGTCGAGCGGGAACGCCGGGAACAGGTTGAAGACGAGCAGCACGACGTTGATCAGAGCGAGCCAGCCGAGCAGCACCAGCGGCGCGGCGGCGTGCAGCCCGGACTCGAGCAGCGCGACGTCGAGGAAGTGGCGAAAGCTCCCGAAGGCGAGGCCGGCGAGGACGCAGATCGCGATGATCAGCGCGTTGACGGCGGGTCCCGCGGCGGACAGCCGGAATTCCGCGCCGGGTGTCTGGGGCTCGCCGCGCGTGCGCGTGAAGCCGCCCAGCGCCCACAGGTCGACGCCCTCGATGACCATCCCCTGATGGCGCGCGACGAGCGCGTGGCCGAGTTCGTGGGCGACGACGGTGGCGAAGAACAGCAGCGCGCCGAGGGCCGCGACGATGAACGCCTGCGTGCGGTTCGGCAGGATCCCGGAGAAGTAGCCGTTCAGCGCGTAAATGACGAAAAACAGCACGAGCAGCGACCACCGGCTGACGCCGATTCGGATGCCAAACAGCTGCCCGAGCCTGATCGAGCCAGAACTCTGCACAGCTCAATCCTACGGTGA
This sequence comes from Solirubrobacteraceae bacterium, assembly GCA_035535075.1. Taxonomy (GTDB): domain Bacteria; phylum Actinomycetota; class Thermoleophilia; order Solirubrobacterales; family Solirubrobacteraceae; genus Palsa-513. Next base: position 40,950 of record DATLQS010000084.1, on the reverse strand, counting down.
GGAGCGATAGCATCGCCCACGAGACCCCGTGCCAGCGAAAGGAAGCCTGTGGCCTACGAAGTGACGTTCATCCCCGGAGACGGGACCGGACCAGAGCTCGCGGAGGCCACCCGACGGGTGCTGGAGGCGACCGGTGTCGCATTCGATTGGGACGTGCAGCAGGCAGGGATCGACGAATACGAGCGCTCCGGCAACCCGTTCCCGTCGGCGACGCTCGACTCGCTCAAGCGCACCGCGGTCGGCATCAAGGGCCCGACGACGACGCCCATCGGGTCGGGCTTCCGCTCGGTCAACGTCCTGCTGCGCAAGGAGCTCGACCTGTACGCCTGCGTGCGGCCGTGCAAGGCCTACGCGGGCGTGCGCACGCGTTTTCCCGAGACCGACATCGTGATCGTCCGCGAAAACACCGAGGACCTCTACGCCGGCATCGAGTTCGAGCGCGGCACGCCCGAGAACGCCCGCTTGCGCGAGCTCCTCGCCGAGCTGGGCTCGGTGGTGCGCGAGGACTCCGGGATCTCGATCAGGCCGATCTCGGTGTTCGGCACCGAGCGGATCGTCGAGTACGCGTTCGACTACACCAAGCGCACCGGCCGGCGCAAGGTGACCGCCGTGCACAAGGCCAACATCATGAAGTTCTCCGACGGCCTGTTCCTCGAGGTGGCGCGCGAGGTCGCCGCGCGCCATCCGGAGATCGAGTTCGAGGACCGCATCGTTGACAACCTGTGCAACCAGCTCGTCTCGCGGCCCGAGGAGTACGACGTCCTGGTGCTGCCGAACCTGTTCGGGGACATCGTCTCCGACCTCGGCGCCGGGATGGTCGGCGGGCTGGGCTTCGCCGGTGGCGCGAACATCGGCACCCACGCCGCGGTGTTCGAGGCGACCCACGGCTCGGCGCCGAAGTACAAGGGCTTGAACAAGGTCAACCCGACCGCGCTGATGCTCTCGGGCGTGTACATGCTCGAGCACCTCGGCGAGCAGGACGCCGCGGCGCGGATGGAGCGGGCGATCGCGGAGGTCATTCGCAAGGGCGAGAAGGTCACCTACGACCTCAAGCCCCACCGTGACGACCCGACGGCGGTCGGCACGGCGGAGTTCGCCGACGCCGTGATCGAGGAGATGGGCGCGTGAGCGCCCCGGTCCGAGTCGCGGTGACCGGCGCGGCCGGCCAGATCGGCTACGCGCTGCTCTTTCGCATCGCGAGCGGAGCGATGCTCGGCGCCGACGTGCCGGTGGCGCTGCGCCTGCTCGAGATCCCGGCGGCCGTCAAGTCCGCCGAGGGGACGGCGATGGAGCTCGACGACTGCGCCTTCCCGCTGCTCTCGGGGATCGAGATCACCGACGATCCGAAGGTCGCCTTCGACGGCGTCAACGTGGCGCTGCTCGTCGGGGCCCGCCCGCGCGGGCCGGGCATGGAGCGCTCCGATCTGCTCGAGGCCAACGGCGGCATCTTCGCGCCGCAGGGCCGGGCGATCAACGACCACGCGGCGAGCGACGTGAAGGTGCTCATCGTCGGCAACCCGGCGAACACCAACGCGCTGATCGCGATGTCACACGCCGCGGATGTTCCGCGCGAGCGCTTCACCGCGATGATGCGACTCGATCACAACCGCGCCCGCAGCCAGCTGGCGGCCAAGGCCGGCGTCGGCGTCGCCGAGGTGACGAACATGACGATCTGGGGCAACCACTCGGCCAGCCAGTACCCCGACATCTTCAACGCGAAGGTCGCCGGTCGCAACGCCGCCGAGGTCGTCTCCGACCAGGCCTGGATCGAGAGCGACTTCATTCCCACCGTGCAGAAGCGCGGCGCGGCGATCATCGAGGCGCGTGGCTCGTCGAGCGCCGCGTCGGCGGCCAACGCCGCGATCGATCACCTCCGCGACTGGGTGCGCGGGACCGCGGCCGGCGAATGGGTCTCGATGGCGGTGCCCTCGGACGGTTCCTACGGCCTTCCCGAGGGGATCATCTGCGGCGTTCCGGTACGCACCGCCGATGGTGCCTACTCGATCGTCGAGAACCTCGAGATCGGCGAGTTCTCCCGGGCGCGCATCGATGCCAGCGCCGCCGAGCTCGTCGACGAGCGCGACGCGGTGCGCGAGCTCGGGCTGCTTCCGTAACGGCAGGCGAATGGCGGACGGGCGGCCGCAGAGCTCGCGCTCGCCGCCGCCCGCCGCGCCGCGGGTCAGCCCTTGGCGTGCCAGCCGCGGTCGCGCTTGACGACCTTGCCGTCCTTCTCGAGACCGGGGAGGACCCGGTAGAGGTAGTTCTGCTTGATGCCCATCTGCGTCGCGATCTCGGGGATCGTGATGCCGGGCTTGGCCTTCACGAGCTCGAGGGTCTGGAGCGCGCGCGTGCCGGAGCCGCGCGGTCGGCCGCGCCGGCCGGCGCTGGTGGCCTTGCGCGTCCGTGCTGGGCGCGCCGGGGTGCGCCCGCGCCGCGGCGCGCGCGCCGGGGCGCGCGTGGTCGCGCCGGGAAGCCCGGCGAGCGCCGCGGCCGCCGCCTCGAGCTGGCGGTACTCGTCGACGAGCGGCTCGAGCTCGCGCAGTCGGGCGGCGATCTCTCCGCGCTTCGCCTGTAGAAAGTCACTCACAGATATTCCCTCTCAGTTCGCGTCGGTCGTTGACGTGCAGCAGATTGCGATCAACACATAATGACAGCTGAGATGCCGAGGTGGTTTGTCGTGAGCGCGAACTTGCGACAGTCGCAGCTACTGCGATTGACCGTCGGCCGGGCTCGGCCCCTGCGGGCGACCGCGAGTGTAGAGCCACACGCCGGCGCCGATCAGCAGCAGGACGGCGACGACGCCCGCCGCGATGTAGCGCAGTACGTGGTGCACCGCCTTCTTCGTGTCGGTGTACTTCGGTTTGATGTGGTGACGCAGCAGCGTGTCGATCAGGAACTTGTCCTGCGCCGGCGGATAGGAGACGAGCGGTCGCGTGTTGTTGGCGAGGGTGACGCGGATGTGGTGCTTTCTCTTATCGACGGTTGCGGCGATGACACTCTGTGGATCACCCTTCTTCGCCGCGAGCTGGTGCAGCAGCGTCGCGTAGCTCTCGGTCGGCACCGATGCGGCGGCGAACGCCGGTGGCGTGAGCGTCAGCAGGCCAAAGAGTGCGAACGGGAGGAGCAATGCTTGGGCCCGGCGCATCGGCGGACAGTATCGACGCGCGCGCCTCCGCGTCGCGCTCACGCCGGTGAATGCTCGATCAGCTGGCGCAGCGCGGCGAGCGACCGGTCCGCCTCGCGTTGTGCGATGGCACCGATCACAGCGCGACTGGCGAACGCTCCGACCGCGCCGAGCGGAGCCCGCAGCTCGTTCTGGTAATCGAAGCGGGTGCCCTCCGCGGTCGCCGTCAGCCGGTAGTCGATATGCGCCTGCGAGCGCGCCGGGCCGCGGCCCTCCCAACGCGCGTGCCACGGCGGGTTGCACTCGACCAGCAGCCACCGCACGCGGATGTCCGCGCCGCGCAGGTGCAGGATCTGCTCCATGCGCGCGCCTTCGCGCGGCGGACCGGGTGAGACCGCTCGCACCTCACGGTGGATCGTCACCCACTCGGCGAACCGCTGGGGATCCATCACGACAGCCCAGACCGTCGCCGCCGGCGCCGCGATGACCACTGAGCTGCGAACGGCGCTCATCGCCCGCGCAGCGGTTCGAGCGCTTCCCAGTCGCGCAGGGCGTGCTCCACGGCGGCGTCGAAGCCGTGCAGCGGCACCGCGAAGGCAGCCCGGGCCGGCGCATCGTCGGCGAGCAGATCCCCGCCCAGGCTTCCCATCAGCGGCCCGAGCAGCTCGCGCGGCACTCCGCTCACGCGTGCGGCGAGCGCGCTGATGATCCCTCCCGGCCCGTCCGGCACGCGCACCGTCGGGCGGGCCAGCATCAGGAGCGCGGTGATCCGCTCGATCATCACGCCGTAGGAGAGCACCTCCGGGCCGCCGATGTCGAATGCACTGCCGCCGACGCCGGCCGCGGCGGCCGCGGCGGTCAGGTAGGCGATCGCGTCACGCTCGTCGATCGGCTGGGTCCGGTAGCGCCGCCATGGCGGCAGCGGAACCACCGGCAGGCGCTCGATCAGCCGGACGAGCGCGCGAAACGAACGCGACCGCGCGCCGATCACCAGCGAGGCTCGCAGGGCGACGCTGTCGGGTACGGCGTCGAGCAGGATCCGCTCGACCTCGCCACGGCTCACCAGGTGAGCGGACGCGACGGCCGCTTGACCCGAGCGCAGCCCGCCGAGGTAGACGATCCGTCGCACGCCGGCGGCTGAGGCCGCCGCGGCAAAGCGCTGGGCGGCGACGCGATCGCGTTCCGCGAAGCCCGGGAGCGCAGCGGGCTCCATCGAGTGGATCAGGTAGTAGGCGACCTCCACGCCGTCGAGCGCGCGCTCGAGGCCCTCGCCGGTCAGCGCGTCGCCGCGGATCAGCTCGACGGGCAGCTCGCCGGCGACCCGCGCGGGTTCGCGGGCGAGCGCGCGCAGCTCATGCTCGCTGCCGCCGCTCAGCGAGCGAGCGAGGGCCTCGCCGACGGCGCCGCTCGGGCCTGTGATGAGGATTCGCATCCAGGCACTGTAGAGGCGCGGGCGTTGCGGACAGCGTTTGTAGCGCACCGTGCGGCGGGTGTCCAGAGCGGCCGTCGCAAACTGCGAGGATTGATTTTACTTATATTGTAAGCTTACGTCCGTATCGAAATAAATATGGTGATTTGCAGGCAATTCATGGCGGGGGGGACGTTTTTCGCGGGTATTGCGAGAAGGCCCGCTGTGGCGATCGCCGTCGCTTGCTTTGATCCGGGCGGTCGCGCTTCGAGGGTTGGAAAGGACAGATCGCCGTGGGTCGCAGCGCCGCACGAACACCGACTTGTGAGGATTGCTTCTTCCGGCGCAACCTGCTCTGTGCGCTGCCCGAGCCGGAGCCCTGCGCGACGTTCCGCCCCGATCATCCGGAGGGCCTGCGCCCGCCTCAGCAGCTGCGCTTCGTCTTTCGCACCGATCGGCGGACGCGCGCGGCCTGGGCGTTCCCGACCGCCCAGGAGCAGGCCGCGCTGCACGCGTAGCGGTACCGTCGAGCCTGTGTCGCTGCGTCTGACGATCCTCGGCAAGAGCCCGTCGTGGCAGGACCGCGACGGTGCCTGCAGCGGCTATCTGGTCGAGGCCGCCGGCCTGCGGTTGCTGATCGACTGCGGCAACGGCGTCTTCGCCAAGCTCCGCCGCTACGCCGCGTATGAACGCATCGACGCGGTGCTCGTCTCCCACCTGCATGCCGATCATCTGCTCGACCTCGTCCCGTTCGCCTACGCCCTGAGGTACGGGCCGTCCCTGCGTCCCGATCGACCGCGGTTGCACGCGCCCCCGGGCGCACGACTCGCGCTGCGCCGCCTGTGCGGGGCGTGGGCCAGCGACACGCTGATCGAGGACGCCTTCGAGCTGCGGGAATACGACCCGGATCGCGGGCTCGAGCTCGACGGTATCCGGGTCCGCTTCCAGAGCGTCCCGCATTACGTTGCGAGCCATGCGCTCGAGCTGACCGTCGACGGCGAGCGCGACCGGCTGATCTTCAGCGCGGACTGCGGCCCCAACGACGAGCTCGTGGAGTTCGCCCGCGGGGCGGCGCTTTTGCTGATCGAAGCGACGCTGCTCGAAGCCGGGCCCGATGAGCCGGCGGGCCACCTCACCGCGGCGCAGGCCGGCGCGATCGGGCGCCGCGCCGACGTCGGCCGGCTGGTGCTCACGCACTTCTCCGACCAGCTCGATCCCGCGCAGCTCCGCGGGCAGGCGGAGACGGCATTTGGCCGAATGATCGAGCTCGCGGGCGAGGGCGAGATCTACGAGATCTGACCCCGCGCCGCTCGCTGAGGGCCGGTTGCCGGGTGCGTCCCGGGCTCCGTTGTGCGCGAGCCGCGGCGGGCGCACGCTGCGCGGCGGTCGCGTGCGGGCCCCCCGTCGCCCTGTAGCCACCGGGCCTCGCGGACCGACGCCGGCGACCGGGCCGGGCCCGTCGCGGGGCGCGGGTCTGGCGGTTGGCGCTCGGCGCGGCGGGCGCCCCGGTTTCGCTCCCACGCGGGGATGCGGCGCACGGTCGAGTTGCCGTCCGGCAGCGAGGCCTCGGCAGCCGTCCGGGGGGCTATAGTGCCTGCAATGACGCGGAGAATCCAGGCTTCGGAGGAGTCGCCGGCGCGCGCTCGCGAGCCCGAGTCGGCCGTCGGGGAGCAGCAGCACAGGCACCGGCGCGCGGCGCGCGTCGTGAAGGTGCTCGCGCTCGGCGGTGTCGTCGCGCTGGTGGCGAAGGATGATCTGCGGAGCCGGCTGCTGGATGCGCTGTTCGGTCCGGAGGAGCAGTTCGACTACGACTCGGTGACCGAGCCGGTCGCGCCCGGGATCGGACCCGAGGGGACGGGCATGTTCCGGCCCGGCGCGGCCGAGGAGGAGACCGCTGAGGCGGAGTCGCCGGACGACGAGCTGTGGTCGATACCCACGCCGGATGGTGAAACCGGTCCGCCGGTGTCGGTCGAGAGCGACGCGCCTGCGGCAGCTGACGAGGCGCGATACGGCGCCGGCGCGGGCGCCGACGAGGACCCGTCGGCGCGCGGCCTCGACACCGAGGCTTCGGCCTACGGCGCGGCCGCGGGCGCCGACGACGCTCCTGCGCAGGCCTACGAATCCGCGCCCGCCGACTACGACGCCACGGCGGCGACCGACGAGCCGCCGTCCTACGGCTATGGCGCTCCCGCTTCGGCTGACGATGCGCCGGCCGCGGCCCACGATGCGCCTGCGTACGGCTCCGACTCCCCCGACGAAGCGCCGGCCTGGGAAGCTCCGGCTGCGGACGACGAGGCTCCCGCCGCGGCCGGCGACAGCGCCGCTGAGGTGGCCCGGCCGTCGGCCGACGACTGGCCGGCCCCGACCTACGAGGCCCCGGCCGCGATGGAGCAGGCTCCGGCGGCCGAGCACGACGCTCCGGCTCTCGATGACGAGCCGCTCGCCCCGACCTACGACGCCCTGGCCGGGGGATATCGCGCTCCGTCCGGCGCCGCGTGGCCGCCCGAGCCCGCCGAGGCGCCGTCGTACGGCTCAGCCGGGTCGTCCTACGAGGCGCCGTCCGTCGAGCCGCCGTCCTACGCGCCACCGTCGAACGAGGCGCCGCCCGTCGAGGCTCCGTCCTACGAGGCGCCGCCGGTCGAGACCGGCTCCTACCAGGCTCCGCCCTACGAGTACCCGGTGTATGACACGCCGCTGCTGGCCTCGGACGTGCGCCAGCTCAATCCCGTCTTCGACGATCCGCTCGACCGCGGCACCGGCGCTGCTCGCGCGGCCGCGGACGGCGAGGAGTCAGCCCCGTCCGCGAGTGTCGAGGGCGCCGTCGCCCCGCCGGTCGAGACGACCGAGCCGGAATCGGCGGCGGCTGTCGAGACACACGAAGCGGACGTGGCGCAGGAGCCGGAAGTGGCCGGGGAGCCGGAATTGGCCGCCGAGCCGGAACCGGTCGCGGAGGCGGAATTGGCCGCGGAGGCGGAATTGGCCGCCGAGCCGGAGCCGCCGGCCGAGCAGCCCGAGCAGCCCGAGCAGCCGCCCGCCGAGTCGATGGCACCGTCGGAGGAGATCCCGCCCGCCGCCGAACCGGCAGCCGAAGCCGGCGAGCCCGCGATCGGCGAGGCCGCGCCGGGCGAGAGCACAACGCGGCGCAGCGGCTGGTGGGTGCCGCGGCGGCGCAACCGTTCGGGCGGCAGCGCGCCCGAGCCTCCGCGCTGGGAGTAGCCCGGGTCCTACCCCAGGGTCTTGGGCGAGCGCCAGGGCTCCGCGAGCCGTCGCCGCAGCTCCGCGGCGAGTTCGTCCAGGGCCACCCGTTCCTGCGAGAGCGAGTCGCGGTCGCGCACGGTCACCGTGCGGTTCTCGACGCTCTCATGGTCGATCGTGACGCACCACGGCGTACCGATCTCGTCCTGACGACGGTAACGGCGGCCGATCGAGCCGCCGTCGTCGTACTCCGAGTGCAGCACGCCGCGCAGCGCCTGATGGACCTCTCGCGCGAGCTCCGGCTGGCCGTCCTTGCGCAGCAGCGGCAGGACCGCCACCTTGACCGGTGCGAGGCGGGGATGCAGACGCAGCACGGTCCGCGTCTCGCCGTCGAGGTCCTCCTCGTCGTAGGCGTCGACCAGGAAGGCCAGCGTGGCCCGATCGGCACCGGCCGCGGGCTCGATCACGTAGGGCACGTAGCGCTCGCCGCTCTGCTGGTCGAAGTACTCGAGCGCTTCGCCGGAGTACTCGGCGTGCCGGCGCAGGTCGAAGTCGCCGCGGTTGGCGACCCCCTCGAGCTCGGACCAGCCGATCGGAAAGAGGTACTCGATGTCGCTGGTCTGCGACGAGTAGTGCGACAGCTCGTCGGGCTCGTGGGCGCGCAGTCGCAGATGATCCGCGCGGACGCCGAGGTCGAGATACCAGTCGCGCCGCGCCGCGGTCCAGTACTCGAACCACTGCGCCGCATCGTCCGGCGGCACGAAGTACTCCATCTCCATCTGCTCGAACTCGCGGGTACGAAAGATGAAGTTCCCCGGCGTGATCTCGTTGCGGAACGACTTGCCGACCTGGGCGATCCCGAACGGCGGCTTCTTGCGGGCAAACTGCGCCACGGTCTTGAAGTTGACGAAGATCCCCTGCGCGGTCTCCGGTCGCAGGTAGATCGTCGACCCGGTTTCCTTGACCGGGCCGACCGTCGTTTCGAACATCAGGTTGAAGTCGCGGGCCGCCGTGAGATCGCAGTCGCGGAACTCCCCGGGATGCATCGAGGGCTTGCGGCCGCAGGCGAGCTGCTCGAGGTGGTCGGCACGAAAGCGCTGCTTGCAGGCACGGCAGTCGACGAGCGGATCGGTGAAGTTCGCGAGGTGGCCCGAGGCCTCCCAGGTTCGCGGGTGCTGGAGGATCGCCGAGTCCAGGGCGACGATGTCGTCGCGCTCCTGGAGCATCGAACGCCACCACTCGGCCTTCACGTTCGTCTTCAGCAGGACGCCGTAATGCCCGTAGTCGTACGTCGAACCGACGCCGCCGTAGATCTCTGAGCTCGGGAAGACAAAGCCGCGCCGCTTGCACAGCGAGACGATCTTCTCCATCGTGACCACGTCTTCCACTCGCCGCGGATGCTAGTCGTTGGCGCTGGCAAGGAGCCTATACTCACCGGCTCCATGCCGACTTATGAGTACCGCTGTACGAAGGGACACACCTTCGAGGTCACCCAGCGCATGAATGACGCTCCGCTGAAGAAGTGTCAGGTCTGCGGCCGCCCGGTGGAGCGTGTGATGCACTCCCCGGCGGTCCACTTCAAGGGCAGCGGCTTCTACAACACCGACTACGGCACCAAGAAACGCCAGCGTGAGCAGAAGAGCTCGTCGGAATCCGGCTCCTCCGAGTCGACCAAGACCAGCTCGACGGACACGACGCCGCCCAAGAGCGACGGGGCCGCGACCAGCGACTCCAAGGCCTCGACGGACAAGGTCAAGCCGAAGCGCTCGTCCGACTAGCCGCGCCCGTGCCGGCGGCGTCCGGCGAGCGCCAGCCGCTACGAGCGCAGGAAGCGGGCGACGTCGGCCTGCTTGGCGGCCGGCGTGATCGTCAGGACCTGCTCTCCGTCGGGGAGCACCGCGCTGCCGGTCGGCGTGAGCAGCGCGCTATGGGCGTTGCCGCCCAGCTCGAGCGAGGCGAGCACGCCGGCCAGCGTCAGGCCGCTCATGTCGCTCTCGATCGTCTGCGGCAGCGCCCAGGCGATCCACGGCAGGCGGATGAGGCCGGCCAGCGAGAGCATCTGGCTCTTCATGTCGAGCAGCAGCTTCTGCTGGCGCAGCTCGCGCGTCAGGTCGTTCTCGCGCGGGTTGCAGCGGTTCTCGCGGGTGCGCGCGAGCGCCAGCGCCTGCGCCCCGTCGAGGTGGTGGGTGCCCGACTGCAGCCGCAGCGTGAAGCCGCCGTTGCGAAACCCGCCGCTGATGAACGAGACCACGCAACTGCCGGTGTAATCGACGCCGCCCATCGCGTCCACCAGCTTGGGGAAGTTGGTGAAGTTGATCAGCACGACATGGTTGATCTTGATTCCGAGGAAGGACCGCACCGTCCTGATCGCCAGCGCCGGCCCGCCGAGGGCATACGCCGCATTGATCTTGGCCGTGCCGTGCCCGGGGATGTCGACCAGCGTGTCACGGGGGATCGACAGCCGCGCCGAGTGCCCGCCGCCGGTGCGGACCAGCATCATCACGTCCGAGCGGCTCGGTCCGCCGACATTGGCCCCCGGCTCCTTCGTCCCGACCGGTCGCGCATCGGACCCCAGCACGAGGATGTTGGTCGCCGAGAGCAGCGGCAGCCCGCCGCCGTCGAGCGTCGCGGACACCGACGCCGGCACGCCCTGTGCCGTCGCGCCGCTGACCACGAAGAGGATCACCGACAGGCCGATCCAGCCTGCCAGCACGCCGACCGTCCAGCGCAGGATGCGCAGCCAGCGCGGGCGTCGCGGGCGCCGCCGGCGCCGTCGCAGGCGCCCGAGGCCGCCGGTCGCGGCGACGGTCTCCGTGCGCAGCGCGCGCAGCTGTTCAAGGCCCGCCTGCGCATCGAGACGCCGTCTCCAGGGCCGCCGCAGTGAAGCACGGTAGCGCTCGTAGCGCGGGGGCTCTGGGTCGGGAACGTCGGCCATGAGAGCGCCGTCTATAGTGGCGCAGGTGCCGAGAGAATGCGTCATCGGCGTCGATCTGGGTGGCACCAACCTCGTCGCCGGCGCGATCGACGCAGGCCTCGTGGTGCACCATCGGGCGCGCCGCGCCGTCGTCGGGCTCGACCTCGCGGCGCTGCTCGAGACGATCGTCGGTGCGGTCGCCGAGGTTCGCGGCGCGCTCGCAGAAGAGGTCGACGCCGTCGGCTTCGGCATCCCCTGCCTGATCGACGACGAGCACTCGGTCGCCGCCTCGTCGGTCCATCTGCCGATCGCCGGACTGGCATTCGCCGAGGTGATGGCCGAGCGGATCGGGTTGCCGATCTTCGTTGACAACGACGCCAACCTCGCGCTGCTCGCCGAGCATCGCCACGGCGCCGCCCGAGGCGGCCGGATGGCGCTGATGCTGACGCTCGGCACCGGCGTCGGAGGCGCGATCATGATCGCCGGGGAGCTCTTTCGCGGCGCCCAGGGAGCGGCCGGCGAGCTCGGTCACATGATCGTCGAGCCGGACGGGCCCGCGTGCGGGCCCGGCTGCCCGAGCCACGGGTGTCTCGAGGCGCTGATCTCCGGCAGCGCGCTCGCGCGCGACGCCCGCGCCGCGGCGACGGCCGATCCCGCCGGAGCCCTCGGACGAGCGTTCGCCGCCGGGCACGAGATCGGCGGTCCGCTGGTCAGCGAACTGGCGCGCGACGGCGACGCGGCCGCCTTGGCGCTGCTCACGGCGGTCGGCGAGTGGCTGGGGATCGGGCTGGTCTCGCTGGTCAACATCTTCAACCCCGATGTCGTCGTGATCGGCGGCGGTGTGTCCGGCGCCGGCGAGCTCATCCTCGAGCCCGCCCGCCGTGTGCTCGCGCGCCGCGCCCTCGCCTTCCCGGCGGCGCACGTCGCCGTCCGCGCCGCGCGCTTCGGCGCCGACGCCGGCATGCTCGGCGCGGCGCTGTTCGCCCGCGAGTCGATCGGGCGGAGGGTGGCGGCATGAGCGGCCGGCTCGTCGTCTGCCCGACCCCGATCGGCAACCTCGAAGACGTCACGCTGCGCGTCCTCGCGGCCTTGCGCGCCGCCGACCTGGTCGCCTGCGAGGACACCCGCCACACGCGCAAGCTGCTCGACCGCTACGGCGTCACCGGGGCGCTCGTCAGCTATCACGAGCACAACGAGCGCGAGCGCGCCGCCGAACTGGTTGCGCGGATGCGATCGGGCGCGGTCGTCGCACTGGTCTCCGATGCCGGCATGCCGCTGGTCTCGGACCCGGGCTTCATCCTGGTCCAGGCGTGCATCGCCGCCGGGCTCTCGGTCGAGGTGCTGCCCGGCCCGAGCTCCGCGCTCGCGGCGCTCGTCGCCTCGGGGCTGCCGGCCGACCGCTGGCGCTTCGTCGGCTTCCTGCCGCGCAAGAAGGCCGAGCTCGAGCGCCTGCTGCTCGGCACGCCGGAAACGCTGGTCGCGTTCGAGTCCCCGCAGCGCCTGGTGGCGACGCTCGCGCTGCTCGCCGGCAAGGATCCCGGCCGGCCGGTCGCGGTCTGCCGGGAGCTGACCAAGCTGCACGAGGAGGTGCGCCGCGGGACCGCCGCCGAGATCGGAGCCCACTACGAGCGTGAAGCGCCGCGCGGCGAAGTCGTCCTCGTCGTCGCCGCCGCGGCGCCCGGCGCGCAACCCGATACCCATGATCGAGCGCTCACCGCCCTGCGCGCGCTCGTCGAGGCCGGCGCGCGGCCACGTCCAGCGGCAAAGGCCCTCTCGGAGCTGACGGGCGTCCCGGCGAACCGGCTGTATCGGGCGCTGACCGAGAGCTCGGGCGAGCCCTCGACCTGACCGCCCGCCGCGCTCGCGGGTGGCGCCGGGCCGGAAGCAGAACCACCCAACCTCGCGCTGTCGTAGCCTCTTCTCGGCGATGTCCTTCTACATCACGACACCGATCTACTACGTCAACGCGGCGCCACACCTGGGCCATGCGTACACGTCGATCGCCGCCGACGTCCTCGCGCGCCACCACCGGGCGCGCGGCGAGGAGACGTTCTTTCTCACCGGCACCGACGAGCACGGCGAGCCGGTGACCGTCGCGGCCGCGGCCGAGGGCGTGTCGCCGCAGGAGCTCGTCGACCGCAATGCCGAGCGCTTTCGCGCGCTGACCGGGATGCTCGAGCTGTCCAACGACTTCTTCATCCGCACGACCGACCCCGAGCACAAGCGGCTCGTGCAGGAGTTCCTCCAGCGCGTTCACGACAACGGATACGTGTACGAGGGCTTCTACGAGGGCTGGTACTGCCCGCAGTGCGCGGACTTCAAGACCGCCACCGAGATCGCGGAGGGCAACCGCTGCCCGATTCACCTGATCGAGCTGACCCGCGAACGCGAGGAGACGTGGTTCTTCCGCCTGTCCGCGTTCCAGGAGCCGCTCGAGCGGCTCTACGCTGAACGCCCCGACTTCGTCATGCCGGCCCACGCGTTCAACGAGACGCGCAGCTTCGTGGCGCAGGGACTCGTCGACATCTCGCTCTCGCGCGCGGCGCTGTCGTGGGGCGTGACCGTGCCGTGGGAGCCGGGCCACGTGTTCTACGTCTGGTTCGACGCGCTGCTCAACTACGTCACCGCGCTCGGCTATGCGCGCCCCGGCGAGTCGCTCGAGCGCCTCTGGCCGGCGCAGCTGCAGATCATCGGCAAGGACATCTCGAAGTTCCACGCCGTCTACTGGCCGGCGCTGCTGATGGCCGGCGGGCTCGAGCCGCCGCGCCAGCTGTTCGTGCACGGCTTCCTGCTCGGCCCCGACGACGCGAAGATGTCCAAGTCGCGCGGCAACGTGCTCGACCCGTTCGCGATCATCGAGTCCCACGGCGCCGATGCGCTGCGCCACTACCTGTTCCGCGAGGTCACCTTCGGGCAGGACGGCGCCGTCTCGCAGGAGGGCTTTCAGGCTCGCTACGACGCCGAGTTGGCCAATGAGTACGGCAACCTCGCGAGTCGCACGCTGAACATGCTCGAGCGCTACAGCGACGGCATCGTCCCCGCCGTCGAGACCGACGCGGCGCTGCGCGCCGAGTTCTCCCCGCTGTTCGAGCGCCTCGACGATCTGCTGTCGCGCGCCGAGTTGTCGGCGGCGCTGGAGGAGATCTGGCAGCACGTGCGGCGGCTGAACCGCTACGTCGAGGAGAACGCTCCATGGGCGCTCGCGAAAGACGCCGCCCGCGCGGACGAGCTGGCCGCGGTGCTGGCCTCGCTGGCCGAGGGTCTGCGGGTTGTCACCGTGGCGCTGCTGCCCTACATGCCCTCGAAGACCGCGAAGCTGCTGGACGCGCTCGACTGTGGCGAGAGGACCACGCGAGCGTTCGCCGCGCAGGGTTGGGGGACTCGCGTATCGGCGCTCGCGCCCCTTTTCCCGAAGGGTTCACCCGCGGCCGCTTGATCGACTCGCACACCCACCTCGATGCCTGCGAGCCGCCGGACGCCGAGCTGGTGGCGGGCGCGACGGCGGCCGGCGTGGTGCGGATGCTGACCGTCGGCACCGACCCGGAGAGCGCGCGAGCGGCGCTGCGCGCGGCAGATCGCTTCCCGTCGGTGTATGCCGCGATCGGCTGTCATCCCAACAGCGCGCAGCTGCTCGACGAGGCGCTGCTGCATGAGCTCGCGGCCCACCCGCGCTGCGTGGCGATCGGCGAAACCGGGCTCGACTACTACCGCGACCGCGCGCCGCGCGAGCTCCAGCGCATCGCCTTCGAGGCGCAGATCGAGCTCGCCCGCGAAACCCGCAAGCCGCTGGTGATCCACACGCGGGCCGCCGCCGAGGACACGATCTCGCTGCTGCGCCGGCGCGCCGACGGCCTCGCGGTGATCCTGCACTGCTTCTCGATGCCCGAGCACGTCGACGCCTGCATCGAAGCCGGCTGGTGGATCTCGTTCGCCGGCAACGTCACCTATCCCAAGGCCGCCGAGCTGGCCGCCGCCGCGGCGGTCGTCCCGGCGCAGCGGCTGCTCGTCGAGACCGACGCCCCGTACCTCGCTCCGCAGTCGCGGCGGGGCAAGCCGAACGAGCCGGCCGCCGTCGTCGAGACGGCGCGGTTCCTGGCAGCGCTGCGCGGCGTCGAGGAGGCCGAGCTCGAGGCGACGCTCGAGCACAACGCCGCCGAGCTGTTCGGGTGGTGAACACCGTCACCCAGCCAAGCCTGCGCCGGCTCGCCCAGTTCGACGTGCGCCCGCGCCGCGACCTCGGGCAGAACTTCCTCGTCGACTCGAACATCCTTGGCGTGATCGCGCGCGCCGGGGAGCTCGCCGAGAGCGACGTGGTGCTGGAGATCGGCGGCGGGCTGGGGGTGCTCTCGGAGTACCTCGCGGCGCGGGTCGCCCACGTGCATGTGATCGAGATCGATCGCCGCCTGGAGCCGGCGCTGCGTGACGCGCTCGATCCGTTCACCAACGCCACGCTGCACATGGCGGACGCCATGGCGGTCGACCTCGGCGCCCTTCGGCCGCGACCGAACAAGCTGATCGCGAACCTGCCCTACGGGATCGCGGCCGCTGCGATCCTGCGGACGGTCGAGGAGCTCGGCTCGATGACCCGCTGGACGGCGATGGTGCAGCGCGACGTCGGGGCACGGTTGGCGGCCGCGCCCGGGAGCCGCACCTACGGGGTGCCGAGCGTGCTCTGCCAGCTCGCCTGCGAGGTGCGCGTGGTGCGTCCGGTCGCGCGGACGGTGTTCGTCCCGGTGCCGAACGTCGATTCGGCGCTGATCGGGATGACCCGGCACGCGCCGGCTCCGCCGCCCGAGCTGCGGCGCTTCGTCCAGGGAGCGTTCGCGCACCGGCGCAAGGCGCTGGCGCGGTCGCTGGCGCTCAGCATCGGCGCTGACCGTGAGCGGGTGCGGGCTGCGCTGGTTGCCATCGGCTGCTCGCCCGACGAACGGGCCGAGCGGCTCGCTCCCCCGCAGCTGGCGGCGTTGTGGGCGGCGCTGTGAGGGAACTCGCGCCGGCCAAGATCAACCTCAACCTGTATCTCGGACCGCTGCGCGCCGACGGCCGCCACGAGCTGCTCAGCGTGATGCAGTCGATCACGCTCTGCGATGAGCTGGAGCTGGCCGACGGCGAGCGCGACGAGGTGGTGTGCGCGGCGATCGCCGGTCCCAATCTGGCCGCCGGTGCGCTGGAGGCGTTTCGCGCGGCGACCGGCTGGGACGGGCCGGGCCAGCGGATCGAGATCGTCAAGCGGATTCCGGTCGCGGCCGGCATGGGCGGCGGCTCGGCTGACGCGGCCGCCGCGCTGCGCCTGCTGGCGCGGCGCTCGGGGCTCGGCGACGCGCCGCTGCTGCATGAGCTGGCCGGCGCGCTCGGCTCGGATGTGGCCGGCCAGCTGTGGCCCGGGCGGGTGCTCGTCCGCGGCGGCGGTGAGAGCGTGGAGCCGCTTCCCGACCCGGCGGCGTTCGGGGTGCTGGTGCTGCCCTCGCGGGCGATGCTCGCGACCGCGGCGGTGTATCGCGAGGCCGACCGGCTGGGTCTCCCGCGCAGCGAGCACCGGCTCGCGGCGCTCGACCCGCTCGCCGGCGTCGGGGTCAACGACCTCGAGGCGGCTTCGCGGTCGCTCGAGCCATCGATCGCCACGGCGCTCGAACATGCGCGTGCCGTCGGGGCGCGCGAGGCGCTGGTCTGCGGCTCGGGCCCGACCGTGATCGGGCTGTTCGACGACCCGCTCGAGGCCTCGCGCGCCGCCGCCACACTCGTCGCCGGCGGGGTCGAGGCGTGCGCGGCCCGCCCGTACCCGAGGGCGTTCGGCGCGCCGGCTTGAGCGCGGGCTTGTTGTCGGTACGGCGGTTAAGCGACAATCTCCCGAACCCGTGAGCAGGCTCGACATCACCTATCTTGTCGCCGGCGTCTGCGGGCTTGCGGCGACGGCTGCGTTCGTCAGCCTGATCCTGGTGCCGGCCGTCGGCGCCTATACGCGGACCTGGCAGCGGCTCGTCGCGGCGGTGCTGTCGTTCTACGTGCTCGCGGCGATGCTCGGCATCGGTCTGCTCGGGGCCGGCGCCGTGGTCTGGGTCTGGGGACGTTACGGATAGCGATCCGTCGATGACGGGCGCGCTGGACCTCGCCGCCCTCGACGAGATCACCGCGGCCGTCCAGTCGGGTGCGGGATTGCCGACCGTCGTGCGCGCCGCTGCGCGCGCCCTGGATGCGAGTGTCGTGGTGCTCGACCGCGGTGGCCAGGCCCTCGCGGTCGCCGCCCGCTCGCCGGCCGACGAGCAGTCGCTGCTCGGCGAGTCCGACGGCGTCGAGGCCATCGAGCTGCGGGTCGCGGACGCCGAGGTCGGCTGGCTGCGCGTTCGCGCGCGCAGCGCGATGAGTCCCGGGCTGCTGCGGCTCATGAGCACGCTGATCGCATCCGAGGTCGAGCGGGTCAGGGCACCCGAGCTGGCCTCCGAGGAGGCCGCCGCCGTGTTCGTCGCGGCCCTGCTCGCGCGCGAGCTCGGCGAGCGCGACGAGGTGCTGGCGGCGGCCCGCGAGGTCGGGCTGCGCGAACTGGAGCGGGGGGCCTCGGTGCTCGTCGCCCACGCGCACCCGCAGGCGCCCGCGCAGGAGGGCTGGCGAGCCCGGCTGCGCGCCATCGCCGCGCGCGCCGCGCGCGCCGCCGTACCGAGTGCCGTCGCCGTGCTCTCGGAGCGCGACCTGGGCGCCGGCGCCGAGGTGATCGTGTTGCTGGCCGGGGCCGACGAGGCGGCCGCGCGCCGCGCCGCCGACGGGGTGCTGCGCGACCTCGAGGCCGGGATGGGCGGGTTCGTCTTCGTCGTCGGGCGCAGCCGGCCCGTCGCGGACCCGCTCGAGCTCGCCCGCGCGGCGGACGAGGCGCTGCTCGCGGCGAACGTCGCCGAGGGCGATCACGAGCACCGCGTGCTGGCCTTCGAAGAGACCGGCGCCTACCGGCTGCTGCTGAGCGCGATGAGCGAGAACCCGGCGGAGCTGCAGCGTTTCTATGCCGAGACGGTTGAGCCGCTGGTGGCCTACGATGAGCAGTACGCCACCGACCTGGTCGCCACCGTCGAGGCGTTCCTGGAGGCCGACGGCAACGTCGCCGGAACCGCGCAGCGCCTGTTCACCCACCGCCACACGATCCGCTACCGCCTCGAGCGCGTGCGCGAGCTGTGCGGCCTCGACGTCGGCTCCAGCGACGGGCGCGAGAAGCTGAGCCTCGGGCTGAAGGCGATGCGGGTGCTCGGGATGAGCGGCTCGGCTGGGCCGGCGAGCGAGCCGGGCCGCGCCGCCGGTCGCGTGCCGCGGCGCTGAGGCTCCGGGCGGCCCGCGGGCGATCCCGGCCGGACTGCGGGCACTGGGGGGCAGGGACTCGAACCCCGATAACCGGCTCCAAAGGCCGATGTCTTACCGGTTAGACGACCCCCCAAGAGGTACCGCCGCAAGTGTAGTTAGGCTCAAGGAGATGTCCGCCTCCACGGTTGTGATTCTCGCCGCCGGCCGCGGCACGCGGATGCGCTCGGCGACGCCCAAGCTCGCGCATGAGCTGTGCGGTCGGCCGCTGCTCGCATGGCCGGTGGAGGCGGCGCAGGCAGCCGGCGCGGGGCGAGTGGTGGTGGTCGTCGGTCCCGACGACGGGCTGTCCGGCCTGCTCGACGGGGGCGTCGAGCTCGCCGTGCAGCAGGAACCGCTGGGGACCGCCGACGCCGTGGCCGCGGCGGCCGGCCTGATCGACGGCGACGACGTGGTGATCGTGCTCGCGGGCGACGTCCCGCTGGTCGAGGCCGAGCTGCTGCGCGAGCTGGCCGATCACCACCGCGCAGCGGACGCCGTGGCGACGATGGTCACCGCGGTGCTCGCCGATCCCGCCGGCTACGGGCGGGTCGTCCGCGGCGCCGCGAACGAGTTCGTACGGGTCGTCGAGACCAAGGTCGCCGGCGATGCCAGCGCTGACGAGCTGGCGATCACCGAGGTCAACACCGGGATCTACGCCTTCGACGGCGGCGCGCTGCTCGAGGCCCTCGAGCACGTCGGGACCGAGAATGCGCAGGGTGAGCGGTATCTGCCGGACGTGCTCGAGATCCTGCGCGCGCGCGGTGCGCCGATCGCGACGTTTGCCGCGAGCGACCCGGCGATCGTCCTCGGTGTCAACGATCGCGTCGGCCTCGCCGCCGTGCGCGAGGAGGCGCAGCGCCGCATCCAGGAGCGTCACATGCTGGCCGGCGTGACGATCGTGGCGCCCGCGACCACGAGCATCGACGTCGCGGTCGCGATCGGCGAGGACACGGTGATCGAGCCGTGCACGCAGCTCCGCGGCTCCACGCGGATCGGGCGGGGAGCGACCGTGGGACCGCACAGCACGCTGATCGACGCGCTGATCGGCGACGGCGTGAGCATCGTGCATTCGCACCTCGTCCGCTGCGAGGTCCGTGAAGGGGCGAGCGTCGGGCCGTTCGCCTACCTGCGTCCCGATGCGCTGCTGCGCGAGCGCTCGAAGGTCGGCACGTTCGTCGAGGTCAAGAACTCCGACATCGGCGTCGGCTCGAAGGTCCCGCACCTCTCCTACGTCGGCGATGCCGACATCGGCGAGAGCTCGAACCTGGGGGCCGGTTCGATCACCGCCAACTACGACGGCTCGAGCAAGCACCGAACGACCATTGGCGCTCGCGTGCACGGCGGCGTCGACACCGCGTTCGTCGCGCCGGTGACCGTCGGCGACGACGCCTGGACCGCCGCCGGAACGGTCGTCACCGTGGACGTGCCCCCCGGAGCGCTCGCCATCGCCCGGTCTCGCCAGCGCAACGTCGAGCGCTATTCGGAACGGCGCGGCCAGCCGTGAGGCGTCCGTGCCGGCGGCGCGCGCGTGCAGGCCGAGCGCCGGTTGCTTTACTAAACTCCCGCGGTGATGAGCGTGACTGAGCCGCAGCCGGCCATCACCAGTCTCCCGATCGACTACGACAAGCGGCTGATGCTGTTCACCGGCCGCGCGACGCCGCAACTGGCGGCCAACATCGCCAGCAAGCTCGGGGTCGAGTTGGGGCCGACGACGCTGAAGACGTTCTCCAACGGCGAGGTGTACTGCCGCTATCAGGAGTCGATTCGCGGCGCCGACGTGTTCATCGTCCAGTCGACGTGCAGCAACGCGCAAACCGGGCTGACCGCCAACGACGCCCTGATGGAGCTGCTGGTGATGATCGACGCGGCCGTCGGCGCCTCCGCCCATCGCGTGATCGCCGTGGTGCCGTGGTTCGGCTACTCGCGCCAGGACAAGAAATCCGCGCCACGCGAGCCGATCAGCGCGCGGCTGGTGGCTCGCGTGCTCGAGGCCGCGGGCGCCGACCGTGTCCTGACGATGGATCTCCACGCCGGCCAGGTCCAGGGGTTCTTCAGCAAGCCCCTGGACCACATGACCGCCCGCTTCATCCTGGCCCAGCACTTCGTCGACCTGCACCTCTCGGACATCGTCGTGGTGGCCCCCGACGTCGGACGCGCGAAGCTCGCGCAGAAGTTCGCCGAGAAGATCGGCGCCGACCTCGCCGTGCTGACGAAGGAACGGCCCGCCCAGCAGGTGGCCGAGATCGGCTATGTGATCGGCGAGGTCGCCGGCAAGACAGCGGTCATCATCGACGACATCATCGACACCGCGGGGACGCTGTGCGCCGCCGCGCAGACGCTGATCGAGCAGGGCGCGGCCCGGGTCTACGCGGCGGCCACGCACGGCGTCTTCTCCGGTCAGGCCTACGAGAATCTGGCGAGCGCGCCGTTCGAGCGGATCGTCGTGACCGACACGATCCCGACGGCCCCGGGCGCGCCTGACAACGTCGTCGTGCTGCCCTGCGCCGAGCTTCTGACGGACTCGATCCGGCGGATCTTCACCGACGGATCGGTGAGCGAGGTGTTCGGCGGCGAGAATCAGCTGTTCTGAGGCTGTCGCCGCCGTGGGCCTGCGCGAGGGGTGTTGAGCGGGCCGCTTAGCGGCGTGGTGGAGCGCCTGGCGCTGAGCGACGAGGAGACGCTCGCGATCTTCGAGCTGGACGCGCTCGGCGCGATCGCCGGCCAGGTCGAGCATCGGCCGGAGGTCGGGATCCTCCAGGCGCTCACCGCGGAGGCGGCGGAGCGACTCGGCGACGACGTGCTGGCGCGCTGGGTGCGCGCCGGCCCGCCCATGGCGCGACCGCTGGACCTCTTGCTCAGCGGCGACTTCGGCGCGTTCGAGGACGCGCTCGCAGCGCGTCTGGCGGAGCTCGGATGATCCGCACCCGCAAGGGGAAGCTGCTGATCGCCTGCGGCCTGATCGTGTTCGTGCTGCTCAGCGCGCTGCTCGCGCGTTGGCTGTCGCTCGAGAACATCGAACGCGACGACATCGTCACGCTGCTGCAGGCTGAGGCCCGCGGCGACGCCCGGGCGATGTTGGCGCAGCTGCACGGGTGCGATCGCCACTGCCGCGCGAACGTCGTGGTGATCGCCCGCCGGCTGAAGCGCCCCGGCACCGTGCTGATCCTCGCCGACCAGTCGAAGACCGCCTATTCGCTGACCAGCGCGGTCGGCGAGACCCGCATCGCCTGGAAGGCGACCAGCAACAGGTTTCCCGTCGTGCAGTGCGTGCGGGTCCAGCGCAGCGGCAATGTTCTCTCCGGGCTCGTGATTAGGCTCCTTGCCGTGAGCGTCCCGATCCCGGACACCGCTGATTGCTGACCGCGGCGCGTAGGCGCACGGCGGCCAGTCCGGCGGCACGACGGTTCGCAGCGGGCGCCCTCGGGCTGCTGGCGCTGCTCGTGCTGCTGGCGCCGGCGGACGGCGGGACCGCCACGGCGAGCGGTACCGCCACGGCGAGCGCTGCCGCGAGCCAGACGCCGACGCCCGGCGCCCTCTACACGGCCGGCCCCGGCGGTCGCTACCTCCTCGGCGGGCGATGGCTGTTTCGCTTCGACCGCGGGGTCGGCGCGAGCGAGCGCTTCCAGGACTCGCGTTCCACCAGCGGCTGGACCGCGGTCGAGGTGCCCAACGCGTGGAACGCGGGCGAGCAGACCGCGGCCAGCTACGCGCCGACGGTGGGCTGGTATCGCAAGGACTTCGTGCTTCCCTCGAGCTCGCCGGCGGACACCTGGATCGTCCGGTTCGAGTCGGTCAACAACCGCGTCACGATCTGGTTGAACGGGCACCGCCTGGGCGTGCACACCGGCGCGTTCCTGGCCTTCGAGGTCGTGCTGCCCGCCTCCGATCTGCACCGCTCGGCCGTCAACCGGCTCGTGCTGCGCGTCAGCGACACGCACACCGAGACGGACCTGCCGCCGCTCAGCCGGCCGGGGCCGAAGGGAATCGTCGGCGGCTGGTGGAACTATGGCGGCCTGCTGCGCGAGGTCTACCTGCGCCGCGTCGAGCAGATCGACTTCGCGAGCGTCCAGGTGCTTCCGCAGCTTGCCTGCGCGAGCTGCAGCGCCCGCATCTCCTACTCGGTCGTGATGCACAACTACGCCTCGCGTGCCGAGCGCGTCGCGCTCCGCACACGCTATGGCGCCATCAGCGCCAGCCTGGGGGAGCACACCATCGCGCCCGGCGCGAGCGCCACGTTCGTCGGCCAGCTGCGCGTCCGCCGCCCGCTGCTGTGGCAGCCGAGCGCGCCGCATCTGTACCAGGTGAGCCTCGACGCGAGCGCCGGCGCCGCGGCCTCGCGGACGTCGCTCGTTCCGCTCGCGCACTACGTGCTCGAGAGTGGCATCCGCGCGGTGAGCGTGATCGGCGGGCGCCTCTATCTCAACTACCGGCCGCTGGCGGTCCGCGGCGTCGGGCTGGTCGAGGACTCCGCGAACGCCGGCTCGGCGCTCAGCCCGGCGCAGCAGCGCACGCTGATCACCGCCGCCAAGGCGCTCGGCGCGACGATGATCCGATCCCAGTACCCGTTGTCGGCGTACGAGGAGCAGCTCGCCGACCAGCTGGGGATCATGCTCTGGTCGGAGATCCCGGTCTACCAGGTCAACGACACGAAGCTGCGTGCGGCGACCCCCGCGGCGCTGGCCATGCTGCGCGAGAACATCCTCGAGAACGGCAACCACCCGTCGATCGTCGTCTGGTCGATCGCCAACGAGCTCCAGCCGGTGGTCACTCCCGCGCAGACCGCGTACATCGCGGCAGCGGTCAGCGCCGCGCGGCTGCTTGACCCGACGCGGCCGGTCGGCCTGGCCTACCAGGGCTACCCGTCGATCGGCTGCCAGCCTGGTTACGCGCCGCTGCAGGTGCTCGGGATCAACGACTACTTCGGCTGGTATCCGGGGCCCTCGGGCCAGATCGCCGACGTCAGCGTGCTCGCCGACTACCTCGCCCAGGAGCATGCCTGCTACGGCAAGCAGGCGATCCTGGTCAGCGAGTTCGGCGCCGAGGCCAACCGCTCGGGGCCCGTCGACGAGCGTGGCACCTACGAGTTCCAGAGCGGGTTCGTCAGCGCGCAGCTCGCCGAGTTCGCGGCCACGCCGTGGCTCAGCGGAGCGATCTACTGGGCGCTCGAGGACTTCCTCGTGCGGCCCGGTTGGACGGGCGGCAACCCCTACCCTTCGCCGCCGCTCTTCCACAAGGGGCTGCTCGACTTCAGCGGCGCCGCCAAGCCGGCATGGGCCGTTGTGCAGCAGGCCTATCAAGCCACGAGTCAGGTCGGGTAGCGCCCGGCCGCGAACACGACCGAGGAGCCATCCGTGACCAACCCGACATCCGTCGTCAGCGGCGTCGACTTCATCTCGGTGCCCACCCGGGACTATCCAGCCGCGGCTGCCTTCTACGGCAGCGTGCTGGGCCTGCACTGCTCCGCCGAGTACGAACGAGTGCCCGGAGGCGAGTTCGAGACCGGCAGCCTCACGCTGCAGGTGATCGACGCCGGGGCGATCGGCCGCGAGTTCCACCCCACCGGTTTCCGATCGCGCTGCACGTCGAGGACATCGAGGCGGCGCGCGCCGAACTCGAGTCGCGCGGAGTCTCCTTCACCCACGCCCTTGACTCCGGCGTCTGCCGGATGGCCTTGTTCGAGGATCCGGAGGGCAACGCCTTCCTCGTCCACCACCGCTACGCGCCACGCGGGTCCGCGCCCTGATCGGTCACACGGTCTCGCGCTCGGGAGGGCTCGCGCGGTGCCCGGCCGTCGCGCTCGGGTCGGTCCCCCGAGGTGAGTCCGCTACGATCCCGGGCGCTCATGGAACGCACCGCGCTGACCCGACTCGATGTCTCAAGCCGCACGGCCGGCGGCTCGCGCGTGGCCCGGCGGCTGCGCCACGACGGACTCGTCCCGGGCGTGCTCTACGGTGGGAGCGGTGAGCCGGTGAGCTTCGCGGTCGAGGCTCGCGCGCTGCGCACCGCGCTGTCGGCGCACGGCGCCGTGCTCGAGGTGGCGTTCGACGGCGGGCGGCCGACGCCGGCGGTGCTCAAGGAGGCCCAGCGCCACCCGGTGCGCGGCGACACGATGCACGTCGATCTGGTCCGCGTGCGGCTAGACCAGCCGATCCAGGCGACCGTCGCCGTCGAGTTGCTCGGCGGGGAGGACTCACCGGGCGTCCGCGACGGCGGCGTGCTCGAGCACGTGACCCATACCGTCTTGGTCGAGGCGCTGCCCACGGCGATCCCCGAGTCGATCAGCCATGACGTCTCGGCGATGTCGATCGGCGAGACCCTGCTGCTGTCTGCGCTGAGCGCGCCCGAGGGCGTGGTGTTGCTCGGCGATCTGGACGAGATCGTGGTCGCGACGCTGACCCCGCCACGGCTGCGTCTCGAGGATGAGGAGCAGGAGATCGAGCAGGAGACCGAGCTGGTCGGCGAATCGGAGGCCGGCGGCGCCGGCGCCGCGGACTCCGACGCGGAGCAGCCGGCCGACGCGGTGCCGGGCGACGAGCGCGAGTAGCTCCTGCGGCTCTCGCGCGGTCCGTCGATCGACTGGCTCGTCGTCGGGCTTGGCAACCCGGGTCGCGAGTACCAGGGCACGCGGCACAACATCGGCTTCGCGGTGGCGGCGGAGCTCGCCGAACGCTGGGGGCTCCCGCAGCCGCGCGAGCGCTACCGGGGAAGGCTGCGCGAAGGGCGAGCCGGGGACGGGGGACCGCGGGTGGCGCTGCTCGAGCCGCTGACGCTGATGAACGACGCCGGACGCAGTGTCGGTCCGGCCCGCGGCGCCTACCGCCTGCCGCTTGAGCGGGTGCTCGTGATCCACGACGAGATCGACCTGCCGTTCGGCGAGGTCCGCACTCGCGTCGGCGGCGGCCTGGCGGGGCACAACGGGCTCAAGTCGCTCAAGCGCGAGCTCGGTGGCAGCGACTTCGCGCGCGTTCGGGTGGGGGTCGGGCGACCGGACTCGACCGACCCGGAGATCGTCGCCTCCTATGTCCTGGGGCGTTTCCGCGAGCCGGCGGACGAGGTCGCAGCGCTGGTCGACCGCGCGAGCGACGCTGTCGCCGCGCTCGTCGCGGCGGGGTGAGGATGCTCGCACCGCTGCTCGATCACCTTGCCGAGAGCGAGGACGGGCTGGCGCTGGCACGCGACGGCGGCGAGGCGTTCTGCTCTTCGGCGCTGCGTCCATTCCTGATCGCCGCCCTGCTCGCGCACGCCGAAGAGCGTCCGGCGGTCGTCGTGGCCGCCGACGACCGTGCGGCCGGCGAGCTCGCGGCGGATCTCTCGGCCTGGCTCGCGCCGCGGCGCGTCTGCTTCTACCCCTCACGCGGCGTGACCTACGAATCGCACCTCGCCCCGCCGCCGCACCTCGTCGGCCTGCGGATCGCCGCGCTCGACGCCCTGGCGGCCGCCGCTCCCTCGGCGGGCGCCGGCGGCGCGCCGGTGCTCGTCGTCTCGGCGCCTGCGCTCTCGGAGAAGGTTCCCGACCCGGCGCTGCGCCCGCACTCCTTCGAGCTGGCCGTCGGCGAGCTGCTCGACCTCGACGAGTGCGCGCAGACCCTGGTCGAGATGGGCTACGAGCGGGTCTCCCAGGTCGAGGACCGCGGCCAGTTTGCGTTGCGCGGCGGACTGCTCGACCTGTTCGCGGCGACCGCCGAGCGCGCGGTGCGCGTCGAGATGTTCGACGTCGAAATCGAATCGCTGCGGACCTTCTCGACCTTCACGCAGCGCTCGCTCGAGTCGATCGAGCGGATCGAGGTGGCGCCGGCCGCCGAGCTGGCGCTGGAGCACCGCGGGACCTGGCTCGAGGGCGAGCGTCCGGACATCGCGGAGCTGCTGCCGCTCGAGCGGTTTCGGCCGCTGCTCGAGCTCGTCGGCGATGACCCGGCGGTCATCGTCGCGGCGAGCGACGAGATCGGCCCGACGCTCCGCGACCACTGGGCGGACGTCTGCGCCGCGTTCCATGACGCCGAGGCCCACCACCTCTACGTGGCGCCGGAGGAGATCGAGGCCGTGCTGAGCGCGCGCACCCGGATCCGTCTGCACTCGCTGGCCGGCAGCACGCCGGTCGAGTTCCACGCCCAGGCGGCCGGGGGGGTCGCGCGCTCGCTCGGCGAGGCGGAATCGGCGCTCGAGCGCGACCTGCGCTCGGGCTACCGGACCGTCGTCACCTGGGCGCGGCGCGGGGACGGCGAGCGCGCCGCCCACAACCTGGCGCGGCTGAGCGCGAACTGGCTCGAGGATGGCCCGCCGCAGGATCGGCTGACCTTCGCGCAGGCGTCGCTGCGAGAGGGCTTCATCGCCGCGGGGCTGCGGCTGGCCGTGATCCCCGACCACCTGCTGTTTCACCGTCGCCGCCGGGCGCCCGCGCGGCCGGCGGTCGGCCGCCGTGGGGCGCTGCGCTCATTCGCCGACCTGCGCGCCGGCGATTTCGTCGTGCACGAGGATCACGGGATCGCACGCTTCGCCGGCTTTGAAACGCGCACCGTGGCCGGGGTGACGCGCGACTACCTCTATCTCGAGTACCACGGCGACGATCGCGTCTTCGCCCCGACCGATCAGTTCGCGAAGATCTCCCGCTACGTCGGGGCCGGCGGCGAGCATCCCACGCTCTCCCGCCTCGGTGGCACGCGCTGGGACACGCTCAAGGCACGCGCGCGCCACGCCGCCCAGGAGCTCGCCGGCGAGCTCCTGTCGCTGTACGTGGAGCGCAAGCGACGTGACGGGCATGCCTTCGCCCAGGACGGTGAATGGCAGCGCGAGTTCGAACAGCGCTTCCCTTACACCGAGACCCCCGACCAGCGCGATGCCATCGAGCTGGTCAAGGCGGACATGGAGGAGCCGCGGCCGATGGACCGCCTGATCTGCGGCGACGTCGGCTACGGCAAGACCGAGGTCGCCCTGCGGGCGGCCTTCAAGGCGGCTGCCGACGGCAAGCAGGTGCTGCTGCTCGCGCCGACGACGATCCTCGCCCAGCAGCACTACGGCACCTTCCGCGAGCGGCTCGCCGACTATCCGTTCACCGTCGACGTGCTCTCGCGCTTTCGCAGCGCCGCCGAGCAGCGCGACACGCTCGGACGGTTCGGCGACGGGCGCCTCGACATCCTGATCGGGACCCACCGCGTGCTCTCGCGCGAGGTCCGCGCGAAGGATCTCGGGCTGCTCATCATCGACGAGGAGCAGCGCTTCGGCGTCAAGCAGAAGGAGCGCCTGCGCCAGCTGCGCCTGCGCGTCGACGTGATCGCGATGTCGGCCACGCCGATCCCGCGCTCGCTGCAGATGTCGCTCGCCGGCCTGCGCGACATCTCGGTGATCGAGACCGCGCCCGAAGGACGCCGGCCCGTGCGCACCTACGTCGGCGAGTTCGATGAAACGCTGGTGCGCCAGGCCCTCGAGCGCGAGCGGGAGCGCGGCGGCCAGGCGTTCTACCTGCACAACCGCGTTGAGACGATCGACGAGGTGGCCGAGCGCCTGCGCGGCCTGTGTCCCGACATCCGCTTCGCGGTCGCCCACGGGCAGCTCGAGGAGCAGGAGCTCGAGTCGCGGATGATGTCGTTCCTGCGCGGCGACGCCGACGTCCTCGTGTGCACCTCGATCATCGAGTCGGGGATCGACATTCCGGCCGCCAACACGCTGATCGTCGAGCGCGCTGATCATTTCGGGCTCGCCCAGCTCTATCAGATCCGCGGCCGCGTGGGGCGCAGCCGCGAGCGTGCCTACGCCTACATGCTCTACGACGCGGCCGCCTCGCTCACCCCGGAGGGGGCCCAGCGGCTCGCCGCACTGTCGGACTTCACCGAGCTCGGCTCGGGCTTCCAGATCGCGATGCGCGACCTCGAGCTGCGCGGCGCCGGCAACCTGCTCGGCGACGAGCAGTCGGGCCACGTGGCGGCGCTCGGCTTCGAGCTGTACATGCAGATGCTCGACGAGGCGCTCGCCGCCGCCGAGGCCAGCGGCGAGCCGCGTGACGACGACTGGGAGCCCGTCCGCCTGGATGTCGACGTCGACGCCTACGTTCCCGCCGGCTATGTCGGCTACGAGCAGGCCAAGATCGACCTCCACCGGCGGATCGCCGGGGCCCGTGACGTCGCCGACATCGAGGCGCTGCGCGAGGAGCTCGAGGACCGCTTCGGTCCGCCGCCGGAGCCGGTCGAGCACCTGCTGGCGCTCCAGCGCGCGCGGATCAAGCTGGGCGCCGCGGGCGCACGTGCAGTCAGCGTCCGCGCCGGGCGCCTGGTGATCGCCCCGATCGAGCTCGACTCGGCCGGTGTGCGCGAACTGCGCGGGCGTCTGCCCCAGGCGATCTATGAGTCCGGCCGCTCCCAGGTCTCGGTGCGCGTGGCCGAGGATGCCAAGGAGCGCTTCCCGGACATCCTGGCCGCCGCGGACGCGATCCTCGCGGCCACCGGTACCCGTGCGTGATCCTCGCCTGCGCGGGCGGCCGGCCCGATTCGCTAGCATCCGCGGGGAGTTGCCACGAAGGCTCCGAATCGGCATGGCGTTCTGCGCCGCGATCGCCACCGCCGTTGTCCTCGGCGCGTGCGGCAGCGACATTCCCGGCAACGCGGTCGTGCAGATCGGCGACGCGTCGATCACCACGGCGGCGCTCGACCACTGGCTCGCCGTCGCCAACGACACCAACCAGGCCTCGACCGGTGTCGCCGCGCCGGCGCTGCCGCTTCCGCCGGACTACACGAAGTGCGTCGCCGAGCAGCGCAAGGCCGCCGGCTCCACCGCGACCACTTCCACGCTGAAGGCGTCGTGCGCGCAGAGCTACCAGGCGCTGGTCAATCAGATCCTGCCATTCCTGATCCAGACGATCTGGATCCAGGGCGAGGCGGCCGACCGCGGCGTCAAGGTGACCCAGGCGAAGCTCGACTCGTCGTTCCAGCAGGCGCGCAACGCCTCGAACCCGCCGCTCAAGACCACCGCCGAGATGAACAGCTTCCTGGCGAAGTCGGGCGAGACGATCGCCGACCTGAAGTGGTACCTCTACGTCAAGCTGCTCTTCGCGCAGGTCGAGGTCAAGGTGCAGAAGCAGGCCTCCAAGGTGAGCGCCGCGCAGATCGCCGCCTACTACAAGAAGAATCTCGCCGCGCTGACGAAGCCGGCCACGCGCAACCTGCATCTGGTGGAGACCGCCAGCCAGGCGACCGCGGCCACCGTCAAGTCGCTGCTGTCAAGCGGCTCGAGCTACGCGACCGTTGCGCCGAAGTACTCGATCGACCCGACGACGAAGACCGTCGGCGGCCGGATGGTCGGGGTCTCGCCGAGCGAGCTGAACGCCCAGCTCAGCGCCGCGGTGTTCGCCGCCAAGCAGGGGGTCCTCAGCGGCCCGGTGAAGACGGCCTTCGGCTACTACGTCTTCACCGTCGACAGCGTCACGCCGAGCTCGGTGCCGAGCCTCGCGTCGGACACCGCGACGATCCGCTCGCTGATCACCCAGCAGCAGGTCGCCAAGGCCGAGAACGCGCTCCAGACCGGTCTGACCAAGAAATGGTCGCCGCGCACCAACTGCCGCGCCGGGTACGTCGTCTCGTTGTGTTCGAACGCGCCCACGACGTCGACCGCGGCGACCGGCGCGACGAGCGGCTGAGCGACCGTGGCCGCCGCGGCTCCAATCGCGATCGGGCGACTGGACGAGCTGACGCGCCGGTTGCGCCGCGAATGCCCGTGGGACCGCGAGCAGGACGAGCGCTCGATCGTCGCGCACACCGTCGGCGAGGCCTACGAGCTCGCCGACGCCGCGTACTCGGGCGATGACGCAAAGCTCCTCGACGAGCTGGGCGACGTGCTCTTCCAGGTGCACTTCCTGGCGCTGCTGCTCGAGGAACGCGGCTCCGGCGATCTCGCGCAGGTCGCCGAGCACTGCTCCGAGAAGCTGATCCGCCGCCACCCGCACGTGTTCGGCGATGTCGCCGTCGACGGCGCGGCGGAGGTGCGCCGCAACTGGGATGAGATCAAGCGCACGACCGAGGGGCGCGCCGCGGACGGCTTGTTCTCGGACGTGCCCGAGAACCTGCCCGCACTGTCGCTCGCCGCCAAGGTCCAGCGTCGCGCCGGCGACGAGCCGCTCGAGGCTCCGTTCGCGCAGGCGCAGGAGTCGCTGGCGCTGCTCTCGCAGCCGGCGCCGACCGAGCAGCGCTTCGACACGCTCGGCGAGCTGCTGTTCGTGCTGGTGCGCTGCGGCCGCGCGCTCGAGCTCGATCCCGAGCTCGCGTTGCGCCGCGCGACGAGCCGCTTCCGCACCGCCCTCGACGGCGCCGAGGTGCCCCGATGACGGCGATCGAGCAGCTCGGCGCGCGGCAGATCTTCGACAGCCGCGGCAACCCGACGATCGAGGTCGAGCTGGTGCTCGCCGGCGGCGCCCGCGGCCGCGCCGCCATCCCGTCGGGCGCCTCCACCGGCGAATTCGAGGCGACCGAGCTGCGCGACGGTGGATCCGCCTACGGTGGCAAGGGCGTCACGCGCGCCGTGGCCAACGTCAACGAGGAGATCGCGCGCGAGCTGATCGGCAGCGACGGCACCGACCAGCCGGCGCTGGATCGGCGCCTGATCGAGCTCGACGGAACCGCGAACAAGTCACGGCTCGGGGCCAATGCCGTGCTCGGCGTGTCGCTCGCGGCGGCGCATGCCACGGCGGCGTCCCGCGGGCTCCCGCTGTGGCGCCACCTCGGCGGCGACGCCGCGAGCATCCTGCCCGTGCCGATGATGAACGTGCTCAACGGCGGCGCTCACGCCGACAACTCGGTGGACTTCCAGGAGTTCATGATCGTGCCGTGCGGCGCGCACAGCTTCGCTGAGGGCATGCGGGTCGGGACCGAGGTCTATCACCAGCTCAAGGCCACGCTGCACGCGCGCGGGCTGGCCACGGCGGTCGGCGACGAGGGCGGCTTCGCGCCCAACCTGTCCTCCAACGAGGCGGCGCTCGAGCTGCTCGTCGAGGCGATCGAGGCGAGCGGCTATCGCCCGGGTGAGGATGTCGCGATCGCGCTGGACCCGGCCACCAGCGAGATCCACGACGGCGAGAGCTACGTGCTCGCATCCGAGGGGCGCAGCCTCAGCTCGGCCGAGCTGACCGACTACTGGGCGATGCTGGCCGGGCGCTATCCGATCGTGTTGATCGAGGACGGCATGGATGAGGAGGACTGGTCCGGCTGGCAGACCCTGACCGAGCGCCTCGGCGGGCACCTGTCGCTGGTCGGCGACGACGTGTTCGTCACCAACACCGAGCGTCTGGCGCGCGGAATCGAGCTCGGTGTCGCCAACTCGATTCTGATCAAGGTCAACCAGATCGGCACGCTCACCGAGACGCTCGAAGCGATTGCGATGGCACGTGAGGCGGGCTACGGCACGGTGATATCGCATCGCTCCGGCGAAACCGAGGACGTGACGATCGCCGACCTCGCGGTGGCGACCGGAGCCGGCCAGATCAAGACCGGAGCACCCGCGCGCAGCGACCGGGTCGCGAAGTACAACCAGCTGCTGCGCATCGAGGAGGCGCTCGGCGCAAAAGCCCGCTTCCCCGGGCGCTCGGTCTTTCGCCGTTGATGCAGGAGGCCGCGCGACGGCGCCGAATGCGTCTGCAGTGGCCGCCGCTTCAAAGCCCCTTCCGCGAGCACATCCGCCCGCGGCACGGATCCGCTGGGATCGCGTCGGCCGCGTGGCGATGCTGTTCGCGCTGGTCGTGCTGCTGTACCTGGCGATCAGCCCGGTGCGCTCGCTCATCGCCGATCTCCACCTCAACGCGGAGCGCCGGGCGCAGGTCGTGCTGTTGCAGCAGAAGGCGGCGCAGCTGGCGGACGAGGAGCGTGCCCTCATGCTCCCGAGCACCCGTGAGACCGAGGCTCGCAACCTCGGGCTCGTCCGCGCCGGCGAGCACCCCTACGTGGTCAGCGGGCTGCCCAACAACTAGCCGGCGCCTGGCGGTCCAGAGGCGTCCGCGTCGGCTCGGAGCACGAGCGTCCGGCGGGGGCCGCTGAGTGCTCGAGTACGCCCGCCTGCAGTGGCACGATGGCGAACGGCGCCTGCGCGAGCTGCCGCCCGACGGGCGACGGGCCTTCGACCGCGTGCTCGAGCGGCTCGTGGCCGAGCTTCGCCGGCGGCTGGGTTCGAGCTTCACGGCACAGGAGCTGGCCGACCTCTACGACCACTCCAACGCCTGGACGATGCCGCTCGCGATCGAGGCCGCGCCCACCGAGCCGGTGGCCTGGGAGCAGTGGGTCGCCGACGCGGCGTTCAACCGCTATCTGCGCGACGCATCCGATTGGCCGATCCGCTGGTGAGCGGCGCGGGCCGCGCCGTCGCGGCGGGTCACTCGCTGCGGCGGATGACGATCTGGTCCTCTTCGATCGTCACGGCGACCGGGCGGTGGCCGGCCCAGTACTCGGCGTAGGTCGGATCGTCGGCGACGGCCGGGTCAAGCCACAGCCCGTAGCCCTCCTCGCCATGGTCGAAGGTCCCTTCGAGCGGGCCCTCGGAGCCCTTGCGCCGGCTGCGCGCTCCGCGCCGGGCGCGCCGCTTCGGGACCGTCGCCTCTTCCTCCTCCTCGCCGCGCTCGGCGGCCTCTGCCGCGAGCCGCTCCGCCTCGGCGGCGGCGGCCTCCTCCGCCTCGCGGCGCGCCTCTTCCGCGGCCTCGAGCTCGGCGGCGATCAGCGCGTCGTCCTCGGCGCGAAGATCGATCTCCCCGCCCAGGTCGGCGGCCTCGGCGGCGCCGGGCTCTTCCTCAAGCAGCCCGCTCTCCCGCTTGAAGCTCGCGATCTGCTGCACGGTGACCTCGAGCTGGTGGGCGACCCAGGCGTCGGTGCGGCCCTGGCGAGTCCAGGTCCGGATCTGGTTTAGGTGCGGCCGAAGCGACTTGCGTGCCATGCGAGGCGACGAGAGTAGCGCAAAGTCCAGCATGCCCAGGCCCCGCGCTTGCATTTGCTTCGCGGACGCGCCGATAATGCGCCACTGCCGCGGCCAGAGAGGGAATCGAGTGCTCGTCCTGACGAGGAAGTCGAACCAGAGCATCATGATCGGCGACGAGATCGAGATTTCCGTGCTCTCGGTGATGGGCGACAAGGTGCGGATCGGCATCCAGGCGCCGAGGAGCATCCCCGTCTATCGCCGTGAGGTCTACGCGGCGATCCAGCGTGAGCGCGAGGACGAGATGCTGGCCACCGACGCCACGCCGGGCGAGCACGGCACGATCCCCGACGCGTAGCCGGGCGTCCGCGGACCGTCCCGCGGCGCCGCTCGAGGCTCCGCTACTCGAGGATCAGATACAGCGCGCGGAACATCACCACGGAGACGATCACGGCCGTCGCCACGAGCGTGACCGAGAGGACGATGAAGCGTGACTTGCCCTGTCTGATCGCGCGCTCCGAGCGCCGCTTGGCGGCGCGGCGCTCCGCCGTGCGACGCAGCGACTCGCGCCGATCGCGGTCGAGGACGGTCTCCTCGACGAACGCCCGCTCGAGCTGGTTGAGGCTCTGACGCATCTTCATCGCTGCCAGAGGGTAGCGCCCGCCGCGCCTGGCGGGTTGGGTAAACCGCTGCGCGTGCCTAGAATCATCACAGGATGTCGCGGGCCGATCTGTTCGTAGTCTGCAAGAACCCCGACTGTGGAGCCGAGGTGAGCCCGTACGTGACCGAGTGCCCGTACTGCGGCACGCGGTTGCAGAAGCGGGCGCCCAAGCTCGACAAGGCGCTCCGGCCGGCGCGCCGCTCGCGGCGGGTGCCGGCCCCGTCGCTCGGCCGCCTGCGTCCGGGCGAGATTCCCGGAATCCGTGCCGATAGCGGGCCCTACGTCACCGCGGCGATCATCGTCGCGACCTGCGTGTTCTGGATTGCGACGCGCGCCGGCTGGCTGTCGGCCGGCAGCCTGGTGGCGAGCGGCCCACTGCAGTCGCACTGGTCGCGGCTGTTCACGGCGCCGTTCACCTACTTCTTCTTCACGAGCGCCTCGGCGGTGACCGGCGCCGGGGTCTACCAGTTCGCCACGCTGTTCGCGGTCGCGATCTTCGGCTGGCTGCTTGAACGCCGCCATGGCGGGCTCGTGGTCGCGGCCCTGTTCCTCGTCGGCGCGATCGGCGGTACCGCCGTGGCCGTGCTCGCGCACGCCAAGGTCCCCGTCGCCGGGGCGAACGGTGGAGCGCTCGCACTGCTGTGCGCGTGGGCCGTGCCGGACCTGCTCGCACGCCGGGGCCGGCACGACTACAACGGCGATCTGCTGGGAACCGGGGTGATCGCCCTGGTCCTGTTGGCGATGCCGCTCGCGCGCCCCGAGGCCAACCCGATTGCCGGCGGCGTCGGCGTGCTCACCGGATATCTCGGCGGTCTCGGGCTGGCGCGCCGCCGCGGGCACTGACGGTCCGCGTCGGGTGGGGCGGCAGGCCCACCGATGACCGTCCGTATGATGCGGCCGATGGCCCCCCCGAGGCGCACCTACACCGCCGTCGAGGTCGACGCCGCCGTCGCTCGGCTCGAGGATCCGCAGCGCATGCTCCACGCGACCGAGATCGTGACGCACGCCGCACCGAGCCTGGCGCGCGTGCTCGACGGGGCGCTGGCTGACGGCGGCTGGTACGGCTCGGCCCACGAGGAGCTGCTGGAGCGGGCGAGTGCCGAGCCCGATGCGGTGGAGCGGCTCGCGGCCATCCGCGCGCTGGTCGACGAGCAGACACGCGTCGGCATGCTTGTCGGCGTGGCGGTCGGCTTCGAACTCGCAGGCGAGCTCGCCGGAACGGAACAGACCATGACGAAGGAGAGTTGACGCAAATGGAGATCCGCTTCCTTGGGCATTCGACCTTCGAGCTGACCCACGACGGCGTCACGCTGCTGATCGACCCCTTCCTGACCGGCAACCCCAAGGCCGCGGCAACCGCCGAAGAGGTCTCCGCCGACGCGATCCTGGTGACCCACGGCCATGGCGATCACGTCGGCGACACCGTCGCGATCGCCAAGCGCACCGGCGCGGACGTGCTCGCGATCGTCGAGATCGCCGGCGAGTTCCGCGCCGACGGCCTGGAGAGCGTCAGCGACCCGAACCTCGGCGGCACGGTCGCCTTCGACTGGGGTAGCGCCAAGCTCGTCCCGGCGTGGCACACCTCGACCACCCCGAAGGGGACGGTCAACACGCCTGCCGGGCTGATCGTCCAGTTCGGAGGCTCGACGATCTACCACCTCGGCGACACCGCGCTGTTCGGCGATCTCGAGCTGATCGGCCGCCGGCACGCGATCGACGTCGCTCTGATGCCGATCGGCGGCCACTACACGATGGATCGCCACGACGCGGTCGAGGCCGCGCGGATGATCGGCGCCCGCCAGGTGATTCCCTGCCACTACGACACCTTCCCGCTGATCGTCACCGACGCGCAGGCGTTCAGGGCGGAGGTCGAAGGCTCGACCGCGAGCGAGGTCATCGTGCTCGCTCCGGGCGAGCGACACGCGCCCTAGGCCGG
Organism: Solirubrobacteraceae bacterium; assembly: GCA_035535075.1. Taxonomy (GTDB): domain Bacteria; phylum Actinomycetota; class Thermoleophilia; order Solirubrobacterales; family Solirubrobacteraceae; genus Palsa-513. The sequence continues at coordinate 5,518 of DATLQS010000084.1, read as the reverse complement.
TGGGGCGGACGATGCTCGCGCGAGTTGCGGCCGGGGGCTGAGGTGGACGTCGGCCGCCTGCTGCGCCGGGGGGCTCCGGTCAAGCCGGAGTTCGAGCCGACGCTGCCGCAGTTGCTCGGACCTCGGATCGACAGCCTGCCGCGTATCGTCGCGCGCACCGGCGCGCTGGTCGTGGTGCTCGTCGTGGCATTGATCGTCGTGCTGGCGCTGCGCAGCCGCGAGCCCGTGTTCTCCTACCCGGGCCCGCCGGCGTTCAACACGATCTACTCTCGCTCGCTGACGCGCGAGCCGACCCCGCGCGGCGCGATCGTGCTGCTCGAGCAGCATTCGAGCATCGGACTCGAGGCGTCCTTCGAGATCACACCGCTGCGCCTGCCGCGATACGGCGGTGAGATCAGCGGCCTGCTGCCCGTGCTGGCGATCAACCTGATTCACCGGCTGATGGCCGGCGACCCGACGTTCAAGCTGCAGAGTCACGGGCGAACGCGAATCAACTTCGTCCCCGGCTACACGTTCACCTACCAGCGCACGATCAACGGCATGGTCTACTGGGGGCGCTACGTGCTGATCACACCCGACCTCACCGGCGACCGGCAGGGCCTTGAGATCTCGATGCTCACCGATCCGACGCCGCTGAAGCTGGCCGCGGTGAAGCCGGTCAGCCCCGACAGCGTGGCGACGGTCGGCGTGCTGTTCGAGCCGCTCGAGCGGCTCCACTTCGGCTGAGCCGCTCAGGGCCCGGTCGGACCGCTCGGACCGGTCGTGCTCGTCGCGCCGGTGGAGCTCGTTGCTCCCGTGGCCCCGGTCGCGGCGGTCGACCCGGTCGCCCCGGTCGCGGCGGTCGACCCGGTCGCTCCGGTCGCTCCGGTCGCGGCGGTCGACCCGGTCGCTCCGGTCGCCGACGTCGGTCCGGTGGCCGAGGTCGTTCCCGTCGCGCCCGCCGGGAACACCGTCGTCGTCGAGATCTCCTGGGTGGTCGGAGGTGGCGGCGCGACAACCGGGGTGGCGGCGGCGGGCGTCGTCGTATCGGTGGCCGGTGGCACTGCCACCGGGGTCGTCGCCACAGACTCCGGGGTCGTCGCCACGGCGTCCGGCGTCGTCGCCACGGCCTGCGGGGTCACCGAAACCGGCGGCAGCACCGGGGCGATCGAGGCCACCAGGTGATGATGGCGGATCCGATGAACACCGCGGTGATGCTTGACGAGCGCCGGCAGCACCAGCGTCGGCGCGACGGTCCTCGCAGGCGCTACGGCCGGTGCCCTGATCGACGCGACGTGCGAAGGCTGCTTCGGCGGCGCGGGCTTGTGATGCAGGACGTCCGTGGTGCCGACGGCGACCGCCGCGGTGACGGCGACGACCACGGCGGTCTTGACGGCGACCGCGGTGACGGTGAAGGTTCCGACGCTCCCGCCGGCGGCGGCAGCGGCGGAGCCGCCCACGGCCGCCGTGACGCCGCCACCGCCCGCAGCGGTCGCCGCGGCGGCGCCGCCGCTGCCGGCACCGACCTTCGCCAGCCCGAGCTTGAGCAGCAGCGTCTTCTTGAGCAGCAGGATCGGGCCAAGCGGGAAGATCGCCGCCAGCGCGCGGTTGTTGGCACGCAGCTGTGCGCGGAATCCGCGGCAGCGATCGCACTCCTTGACGTGGCGGCGGACCGGCGCGGCCAGCGTGGCGATACCCTCGGCGGCCGCGCCGAGCTCGAGACGCACCTCGTCGCAGGTCAGCCTGCGGGCCTCGGCGGCCTCGGCGAGCCCGATGCGGGCGCGGACCAGCAGCGACTTGACGCTCGGCACCGTCGTGTCCATGACGTCGGCGATCTGCTCGTAGGACAGCGCGTCCATCTCGCGCAGCACGAGGGCCGAACGCTGCGTCTCCGGCAGATGCCCGATGTCCTCGACGAGCAGGCGGAACTCCTCCCGCTTGTAGGCCTTCTCACTCGTCGACTGTCCGGCGTCGGCGAAATGCGTGTCCATCGAGTCCACGCCGATCGCCGTGTTGCGCCGCAGATGGTTGAGCGAGCGGTTGCGGGCAATGCGATAGAGCCACGGCCGTGCGTTGATCTGTCGCGAGTCGGCAAGGATCGCGTTGAAGGCGGCCGCGAACACCTCCTGCAGGACGTCCTCGGCGTCTTCGCGCGAGTGCAGCATATGGCGGCAGAACGCCAGCAGCCGCGCCTGGTAGCGCGCGACGAGCGCCTCGAACGCCGCCTGCTGGCCACGGCGGGTCAGCTCGATGAGCCGCTCGTCGCTCGCCAACCGAAGCAGGGGCGACGGTCCGCGCAGGGCGGCCAGCGGCTGCTGTTTGAGTGTGTAGCCCTCCACCTGAGATCAGTCCTGACTCGGCTGTTGAGACACGGTAGCTCGGCCTAAGTTGCGCCCGTATTGTGCACGGGTACCCGCTTCATCCCCGCTCAACACGGTCGGGCAGCGGCTACCATGGCGCTCGGGCCCGGGTTGGCGAAGCGGTACAGCCGGCGGTCTTAAAAACTGCTGCCCGAAAGGGCGTGCGGGTTCGAGTCCCGCCCCGGGCATCCACGCTCACGCCGCGCCGGCCCGGCGCAGCGCGACGCCGCGCAGGATGTCGTTCTCGGAGGCCTCGAAGCCGCCCAGCTCGAACGCCTCGAGTACGCGGATCAGGATGATCACGCCGGCAACGATCGTCGGGGCGCGATCGGGATGCAGCCCGCGCAGCTTGCGCCGCGATGCCAGATCCAGCGAGGCCAGGCGCGCGAGCAGGAGCTTCAGGGTCGTCAGTTCGAGCTGGTAGCCGTGCACGCGGGCGGCGTCGTAGGGCTCGAGCGCCTGGTCGATCGCGGCACACGAGGTCGCGGTGCCGGCGACGGCGATCGCGCGCGCCGCGCCACGACGCACCGCCTCGGGCACCTCGCGATCGATCAGCGATGCCACCTCGGCGCCGACGGCGGCGAGCTCGTCCAGCGTGGGCGGATCGTGGGTGAGGTGACGCTCGCTCTGGCGCACGGCGCCGGCCTGCAGCGAGACGAAGAACTCGACCATCCGTCCAGCACCGAGGATCAGCTCCGTCGATCCGCCGCCGACGTCGATGACCAGCGTCGGCGTCAGGTCGCCGGGATCGCGATCGCTCGTGGCGCCAAGGAAGCTGAGCTGCGCCTCCTCGGACCCGGCGATCGCCCGCGCCTCGAGCCCGTAGCGGCGCTCCACCGTGGCCACGAACTCCGGACCGTTCGCAGCGTCGCGGACGGCGCTGGTGAGCACGGCGGGACGTGCCTGCGCGCCGAGGTCCTCGATCACCGCCGCGTAGTCGTCGAGCGTGGCGAGCACCCGTGCGATCGCCGCCTCCGAGAGCACGCCGGTCGCGTCGACAGCGTCGCCCAGGCGGGTGACGCGCGTGCGGCGGTCAAGCTCGGTAATCGAGCCGTCGGGATGCACATCGGCGACGAGCAGGCGGGTGGAGTTGGTCCCGATGTCGACGACCGCGACGCGCATCAGGGAGCCGGGTGCGGCATCGGTCTGCCCTCCAGGCCTGCGAGCAAGTTCTCGACCGCGAGTTCGGTCATCCGCGAGCGAGCCGTGCGCGTGGCGGAGCCGATGTGGGGCAGCACGACAAGATTCGGCGTCGCGTAGATCGGATCGCCGGGCGGCGGTGGCTCGGGGTCGGTCACGTCGATCGCCGCGCCGGCGATCTCGCCGGCATTGAGGGCGTCGATCAGCGCGGCCTGGTCGACGACGCCACCGCGGGCCGTGTTGACGAGAATCGCCGTCGAGCGCATGCGCCGCAGCGCGGCGGCGTCGATCAGGTGACGCGTCTGCGGTGTCAGCGGGCAGTGCAGGCTGACGAAGTCGCTGATGGCGAGCAGTTCGTCGAGTGCGGTGTCGGCGGTCGAGCGGACCGACATCCGGAAGCCGCCGGCCCGTCGCGCCACCGCACGACCGATGCGGCCGTAGCCGACGATCCCAAGTGCCGCGCCGTCGACGTCAGCCCCGAGCCACTGCGCCGGCTCCCAGGTCCGCCACGCGCCGCCGCGGGCGGCGGCGGTCGCCTCGGGCAGGCGCCGCGCGGCCGCGAGCAGAAGCGCGAAGGCGAGGTCGGCCGTGGCCTCGGTCAGCACGTCGGGGGTGACGCCGACCGGAATCGCGCGTGCCCGCGTGAGCGCGAGGTCGATGTTGTCGGTCCCCACGGCGTAGTTGGCGATCGCCCGCAGACGCGGCGCGGCGTCGAGCAGCGCGCGGTCGACGCGGTCGGTCAACAGGCACAGCAACCCCTCGGTGTCGGCGACGGCCTCGCGCAGGACCGCCGGCTCGGGGGGCATCGGCGCGTCCCAGACCCTCACCTGATGAGCGTCGCGGAGCCGTTCCAGCGCGTCGCCGGGAAGGGCGCGCGTGACGAACACCGAGGCCATCTGCGGATTCTCGTCGCTCGCTCACGCGTCGTGCAGGGAATCTTGCACGACGCCTGGGGCGTCAGTCCTCGAAGTCGGTTGAGCGCGACAGCTCGCGCCACGCTTCGACGTCGGAGGCGACCTGCTTGAGCTTGTCCTCGATCCGCGCCACCGCGTCGACTCCCAGCACCAGGCGCAGCGGTGGATCGTCGGCCGTTGCGACCTCGACGATCGCGGCCGCCGCCTTGCGCGGATCGCCGGGCTGCTTGTGGTTGCTGCGCGGCGCCCAGTCGCGGAACTCGCCAGCCGTGGGCGCGTAGTCCTCGATGGTACGCGCGGAAAGGACCATCGAGCTCGGGTCGAGGAAGTCGGTACGGAAGCCGCCCGGCTCGACGATGGTCACCTGGATGCCGAGCGGCGCGAGCTCGGCGCGCATCGCCTCGCTGACCGCCTCGACGGCGAATTTCGTCCCGGCATAGATGCCGCCGCCGGCGCGGGCGGTGAAGCCGCCCACCGAGCTGATGTTCACGATCCGGCCTGAGCCGTTGCTGCGCATGGTCGGGAGAACCGCGCGCGTCACTGACAGCAGGCCGAACACGTTGATGTCGAAGACCGCACGAACCTCCTCGTCGGAGGCCTCCTCGACGGCACCGATCAGCCCGCGGCCGGCGTTGTTGACGAGCACGTCGATGCGCTCGAAGCGCTCGGTCGCTCGCGCGACCGCCTCCACAGCGTGCGCTTGGCTGGTCACGTCGAGCTCCACCGCGAGCAGTCGCTCGGGCGTCCCCGCGAACGCCTCCTCGACGTGGCGAGGATTGCGCGCGGCGGCGACGACCGCATCCCCGCGCGCCAGCGCGAGTCGGGCGACCTCGAGGCCGAGTCCGCGGGATGCGCCGGTGATGAACCAGGTCTGCACGATGGCCCTCCGTCGGTGTATCGATGGCTGCCCGTTCGCGTGACGGGCCTCACGTTCGTGCGCTCGAGTGTTGCGCACCGCGTCGGCGCGCTGCGTTGCGGCCGCAGTTCGCGGGAAACAGACCGGCGGACGACGCCGCGCGATGTTGCGAACTTGCTAACGTGTAGCTTCGCCGCGGGGTGGAGCAGTCTGGTAGCTCGTCGGGCTCATAACCCGAAGGTCGCGGGTTCGAATCCCGCCCCCGCTAT
>DATLQS010000083.1:0-19681 GCA_035535075.1 Solirubrobacteraceae bacterium | reverse complement strand
GCTGTCCGAAGGCCACCGCACGGTCCACGAGTCCCTGGATCTTCGACGCGCCGTCGAGCAGCGAGTACTCGGAGTGCACGTGAAGATGGGCGCAGCTGGGCTCGGTCATGCGATGGGCTGATCCTAGTGGGGCGGGAAGACACCTTCGGTGTCTCCCGCCAGCGGTGTACCACGTGGGTTTCGAGCCGCCGTCGCGCGGTCCGCTCGTTGCGGGAAGCGCTACGGTGGGCTGGTGTCGGAGCCGATCCGCGAGTTGGACGAGTTGTTCGCGGCGTCGCTTTCCGGTGGCGAGATCCGATCGGACCGGGCTTCGCTCGTCGTGGTCGAGTGGCGGGATCCGGGCGGCGGCGGCGACCCGCCGCTCTACATCGCACCGCTGCACGTCCACCACGAGGACGACGAGGCGTGGTACGTCGTCGAGGGTGCGCTGGTCGTCCGGGTGGGCGAGCAGGACGCCGAGGTCCCGGCCGGCGGCGCCGTGCTCGTCCCGCGGGGCACACCGCACACCTACTGGAACCCGGGCCCGGCACCGACCCGCTACGTGCTGGTCATGACCGCGCGGATCAAGTCGCTGATCGACGCCCTGCATGCCCTGACGGCACGCGACCCGGCGACGCTCGAGGCCACCTTCCGCGAGCACGCGAGCGAGTACCTGGGCTGGCCGTAGCGAGCCTGGCCTGACCTCAGCGGTTCCGCAGGCGCCAAGCCATCCGCGACTGCAGCGTCCACAGCTCGATGAACCCGGGCGACGCGGTCTGCGAGAACAGGCCACCGGACTCCGCGAACGATGCGAGCGAGCGGTCGTAGAGGGCGTTGGGCGAGGCGCGGGTGACCACGCGCGCCGTTCCCTTGTAGAGCTCGACGCCGACCGTGCCACTGACCTGGGCGTTGACCGACTCCATGTAGGCGTCGAGATCGCCGCGCAGCGGCTCCCACCACAGGCCGGCGTAGACGAGGTAGGCCCACTGGCGGTCCAGCCCGGCCTTGAACTGGTTCTGGTGGATCGTGCAGACGAGCTTCTCGAGCTCGGCGTGCGCCGGCAGGATGATCGCCGCCGCCGGGGCCTCGTAGATGTCGCGGACCTTGAGGCCGACGATGCGGTCCTCGACGTGATCGATGATCCCCACGCCGTGGCGTGCGCCGAGCACGCCGACACGCTCGATCAGCTCGGCCAGCGCGAGGCGCTCGCCGTCCAAGGCAACCGGCAGCCCGCGCTCGAATTCGAGCTCGATCCGCTGCGCTTCGTCCGGCGCCAGGCGCGGAGGCGTGACGAGCTGGAAGACGTCCTCGTCGGGTGCGTGCTCGAGATCCTCGATCCAGCGCCCCTCCGATGAGCGCCCCCACAGGTTGTCGTCGATCGAGTAGGGCGCGACCTCGGTTCCGCCCTTGACCGGAATCCCGTGCTCGCGGGCGTAGGCGATCTCCTCCTCGCGGCCCATCGCCCACTCGCGAACGGGCGCGATCACCTTGAGGTCCGGGGCAAGCGTCGCGATCGTCCCGTCGATGCGCACCTGGTCGTTGCCCTTGCCGGTGCAGCCATGGGCGACGGTGTCGGCGCCAACCGCGCGGGCGTGTTCGACGGCGAGCTTGGCGATCAGTGGCCGGCCGAGCGCCGTGAACAGCGGGTAGCCGCCGCCGTACAGCGCGTTGGCCTTGATCGCCGGGGCGAGGTACTCGTTGGCAAACTCCTCGCGGGCATCGACGATCTGACAATCGACCGCGCCGAGCCGGCGGGCCTTGCCCTCGATCACCGCGTAGTCCTCGCCCGGCTGGCCCAGGTTGACGGTCAGCGTGGCGACCTCGGCCTCGTAGCGCTCCTGAATCCACTTCAGCATCACGCTGGTGTCCAGGCCGCCGCTGTAGAGCAGCAGGACGCGATGGACGTCCGCTGGATTTGCCTGGTAGCTCGCTGTTTGCGGCGCGAATTCGGGGTCGCTCATGGCTGCGCAAGCCTACCGGCGCGCGAACGCCGTGCGGCGTCAGGCGCCGCGGCGGCGCGACGGCGGCATCAGGAACTCCCACGGCGAGCGCTCCTCGCCGGGGTCGACCGGAACCTCGATCAACGCCGGCTCCGCGCGCTCCAGCGCCCGTTCGAGTGCGCCTCGCAGACCGTCGGGTGTGTCGGTCCGTTCGGCGTGGATGCCGTAGCTGCGCGCCAGGGCCACGAAATCGGGGTTGGCCAGCGCCGCACCGAGCACGCGGCCGTCGTACAGCCTCCCCTGGTCGCGCATCACGTTCCCGTAGGCGCCGTTGTTGAACAGCACCGTGACCACGTCGAGCCCGTACTGCGCCGCCGTGGCCAGCTCCTGCAGGCCGAACTGGAAGCCGCCGTCGCCGGTGATCGAGACGACGGCACGATCGGGGTTGCCGGCCTTCACCCCGAGCGCGGTCGGGAAGCCGAATCCGAGCGTGCCCTGGGCTCCGCACGTGACGAAGGTCCGCGGCTGGTAGACCGGAAAGGCGAAGTAGGAGGCGAAGCCGGCCTGGCAGAGCTCCTCGACGAAGAAGCCGTCACGAGGCAGGACGTCGCGAATCGCGGCCAGGTATTCGACGTGCGGCCGGACGTCGCGGATCTGCTCGCGCTTGGCCGCCTTCAGCGCCGCGAACTCGGCGCTCCGCGAGGGGCGCTCGAGTCGGGCGTCACGCAGGCGCCGCGTGAGCGCGGCGGCGGTCGCGGCCGCATCGCCCCCCAGGCCGACCGTCGCCGCGGAGCGCGCCAGCTGCTCGGGCTCGATGTCGATGTCGATGATCGCCAGCCCGGCGGGCTGGTCGGGCCAGCGAAACCACTGCAGCTCGAGCCGGCTGCCGATGCCGACGAGCACGTCGGTCTCGTGCCAGCGCTCGAATCCCTCTGCGCAACTGAACCCGAGATCGTGGTCGCTGGAGACGACGCCGCGCCCGCTGCGAAACGAGACGACCGGCGCCTGCAGCAGCTCGGCCAGCTCGAGGACCTCGGCGCCGGCGTCGAGCGCGCCGCCGCCGACCATGATCATCGGGTTTCGCGCCCGCTCGAGCAGGCCTGCGGCGCGCTCGAGCGCGCCGGGCTCGACGGCCGCGACGACGGCGCGGCGGTGCGGGGCGACCAGGGCGACCGGCTCGGCCTGGTCGAACACCTCCCACGGCATTTCCAGGGCCACTGGGCGCGGGCGTCCGCTCGTCGCCTGCCGGAACGCCTCGGCGACCAGGCCCGGCGCCGCAGCCGGGCGCTCGATGCGCTGCGCCCACTTGGTCAGGGTCCGTAGCGTCGCCAGCTGGTCCGGCAGCTCGTGCAGGTGCCCCCGGCCGGCGCCGAGGAACTTCGAGGGCACCTGTCCGGTGAGGCAGACGACCGCGGTGCTCGTGGCGTAGGCGGAGCACAGCGCGGCGCTCGAGTTCAGCACACCCGGCCCGGGAACGACGGCGTAGACCCCGACCCGGCCCGTCGACTTGGCGTAGCCGAATGCCATGTACGCGGCCGCCTGCTCGTGACGCGGGCAGATCACGCGAAGCCGGCTTCCGGCGCGTTCGAACGCATCGAAGAGGCCGTAGATCTGCGCGCCGGGGAGGGCGAAGACGGTGTCCACGCCCGCTCGCAGCAGCGACTCCACGATCGCGTCACCGCCGGTCATCGGCTCGCCGGCAGCCGGCGCCGGCGCCGGTCGTTGCTCGACCGCGACGGCCGGCCGGCGCGCGCCGCGCTCCATCACGCTGGGCGGCGCGAGCCGCTCGCGGAACCCGAACTTGGCATAGAGCGACTGGGCGTCACTGGTGTCGAGCCGCCAGCTCAGATCACGCTGCGGACCGCCGTCGACCGCCTCGCGCACGAGCTCGACGCCGAGCCCATGACCGCGGTGGGCAGCGTCGACGAAGACGTCGGCGAGATAGGCGAGCACCGCGCCGTCGGAGATCACGCGCGCGAAGCCGACCTGCGCGCCGCCGTGGTAGAGCCCGACCACGCGCAGCGAGCCGGCGATCGAGCCTTCAACGGTCGAACGCGGGCGACCGCGGGCCCAGTAGGACTCGCCCGCGAGATAGCGGGAGACGTAGTCCAGATCGATCCGCGCCGGGTCGTCGTCGAGCTCGTATCCGCCCGGGAGCTCTCGGCGCATCTCAGGCGAGGACGGCGCGCAAGCGCTCGACGGCATCGTCGACCTCGCGCTCGCCGATGACCAGCGGCGGCAGCAGCCGCACCGTCACCGGACCGGTCGCGTTGACGACGAGGCGCTGCTCGAGCAGCGCCCGACGCACGACCTCCGGCGCGTCGACGTCGACGTCGAAGGCGACCATCAGGCCGCGACCGCGGATCGCGACGACATGCGGCAGCGTCGCGACCCGCTCGCGCAGCAGCTCCCCGAGCTCGCGCACTCGCGCATGCAGCTCCTCGTCGAGCAGCACGTCGAGCGCAGCCAGCGCGGCGGCGCAGACGACCGGGCCGCCCGCGAACGTCGAGCCGTGGTCGCCGGGCGCAAAGGTGTCGGCATGGCGGGCCCCGGTGACCAGCGCACCGATCGGCAGGCCGCCGCCGAGCGCCTTGGCGCTGGTCAGCAGGTCGGGGGTCACGCCGGAGTGCTCGTAGGCCCACGCCGTCCCGGTCCGTCCGAGGCCGGTCTGGATCTCGTCGAAGATCAGCGTCGCGCCGACCTCGTCGCAGCGCTCGCGGGCAAATTGCAGCAGCCGGTCGGGCAGCACGTGCACCCCGGTCTCGCCCTGGATCGGTTCGAGGATCAGCGCCGCGGTGTGCTCGTCGACCGCAGCGGCGAGCGCGTCGATTGTCGCATCGACGCTGACGAAACCGCCGACCAGCGGCGCGAACGGGGCCTGCTTGGACTCCTGGGGCGTCGCCGACAGCGCGCCGTAGGTGCGTCCATGGAACGCGCCGTGCAGCGAGACGATCGTGCCGCCCGCTCGCGCCTTGCGGGCGCATTTGAGCGCCGCCTCGACGGCTTCGGCTCCCGAGTTGGTGAAGAAGACCTTGCCGCCCAGCGAGCTCTCGGCGAGCCGGCGCGCGAGTCGCGACATCGGCTCGGTGTAGTACAGGTTGCCGACGTGCAGCAGCCGTCCGGCCTGTTCGCGGATCGCCGCGACGACCGCGGGGTGGCAGTGCCCGACGCTGGAAACCGAGATGCCGGTCAGGAAGTCCAGGTACTCGGTTCCGTCGGCGTCCCACAGCCGCACGCCCTCGCCGCGCGCGAACTCGACCGGATAGCGGGCGTAGTTCGGTGTCAGGTGGGCATCGGCCCGCGCCGGCGTGCTCACGCCGTGACCTTGGTGCCGATGCCGGCGTCGGTGAACAACTCCAGCAGCAACGAGTGGGCGACGCGGCCGTCGACGATCTGCGCCGCCCCGACGCCGCCACGCACCGCGTCGACGCACGCCTGGAGCTTGGGGCGCATGCCCCCGTCCACGGTCGCGAGCGCGCCGCTGACCTGCTCGACGGTCGCCTGCCCGATCAGGCTGTCGGGGTCGGCCGGGTCGCGCAGCCATCCCCGCACGTCGGTCAGGAAGATCGCGGTCCGCGCGTGCAACGCGACGGCGATCGCCGCCGCCGCCTCGTCCGCGTTGACGTTGTAGGAGTGGCCCTCACGGTCCGCGCCGACCGAGGCGACGACCGGGATGTAGTCGCGCGCGATGTGGTTGATCACGCCGGGATCGACGTGATCGATCTGGCCGACGAAGCCGATGTCCTCGCCCCCGGGCGCCGAGCGCCGCGAGCAGCGCAGCAGCCCGCCGTCGTCACCCGAGAGGCCGACGGCGGGCTGGCCGTGGCGGCTGATCCGCAACACGATGTCGGTGTTCAGCTTGCCGACCAGCACCATCTTTGCGATCTCGACCGTCGCCTCGTCGGACACGCGCAGGCCGCCGACGAACTCGACGGGCATGTCGAGCCGGTTCATGTAGGCGGTGATGTCGGGCCCGCCGCCGTGCACGACGACCGGGCTCATGCCGACGTACTTGAGCAGCACGACATCGCGCGCGAACTCCTCGCGCAGCAACGGGTCGTCCATCGCCGCGCCGCCGTATTTGATCACGACCGTCGAGCCGTGGAAGTCGCGAATATAGGGGAGCGCCTCGAGGAGGGTGGCGACGTCGCGCATCAGTGGTGAGCCCGTCCCATCAGGTCGTGTACTCGGCGTTGATCTTCACGTAGTCGTAGCTGAGATCGGAGAAGAACAGCTCGGTCTCGGCTCCCTCCCCCGGCAGGTCGATCTCGTAGAGGACCTCGTCACCGCTGACGGCCTGTGCGAGCGCGTCGGCGGCGAAGGCGACGGCAGCGCCGCCGCGGGCGACGGTGATGCCCTCGATGGCGATGTCGAAGGCCAGTGGAGCGCTGCCGGGCAGCGCGGCGCCGACGGCCTGCGCGATGCGCCCCCAGTTGGCGTCGCCGCCGAACAGCGCGGCCTTGACGAGCGGGGAGTTCGCGACGGCGCGCGCGGCGCGCGCGACCGAAGCCTCGCCGCCGCCGCGGACGTGAACGCGCGCGATCCGCCGCGCACCCTCGCCGTCGGCGACGATCCGCAGCGCGAGCTGGCGCAGCAGGGCGTCGAGGGCCTCGCCGAACCGCAGCTCGTCGTCGGTCTCGGGCTCGATGCGCACGCCGCTGGCGCCGCTGGCCATCAGGATCACGGTGTCGTTGGTCGACAGCTGGCCGTCGACGCTGATGCGGTCAAACGAGCGCTTGACGGTCACGCCGAGCAGCAGGTCGGCGGTCTGGGCGGCGAGGTCGGCGTCGGTCTGCACGAAGCACAGCATCGTCGCGAACCGCGGCGAGATCATTCCGGCGCCCTTGCACTGCGCCGCGAGCGTGACGGTGCCGGACGGCAACGTCAGCTCCAGCGAGACGTGCTTGTCCAGCGCATCGGTCGTGCGGATTGCGTGCGCGAAGCCCTCCGCACCCTCCGGGCTGAGCGCCGCCGCCAGCCGCGGAACCGCCGCGGCGATCCGCTCGCCCGGGAGCGCAACGCCGATCACGCCGGTCGACGCCACGGCGACCTCGCGCGGATGCAGGCCGAGCGCCGCCGCGGCGGCCTCCTGCATGCGCACCGCCTGCTCGATGCCGCCATCGCCCGTCGCGGCGTTGGCGTTGCCGGAGTTCGCCACCACCGCGCGCAACGCGTGCAGGTCGCAGCGCTCGCGGGTCACCACGACCGGGGCGGCCAGGACGCCGGAGTCGCAGAAGCGCGCAGCGCTCACCGTCCCGGGCACGTCGGAGACGAGCAGGCCAAGGTCGAGGTCCGACGAGTCCACGCTCTTGACCCCCGCCGGGATTCCGCCGAGGCGAAAGCCTGCCGGCATCGCCGGGGAGTCGCGCACGAAGGCCGGCCGCTGCACCCACCGCGAAGTGAAGAAGTCGCTCATCGCAGCCCGGTTCCCTCCTCGAGGCCGAACATCAGGTTGAGGTTCGCGATCGCCTGCGACGCGGTGCCCTTCCAGAGGTTGTCGATCGCGGCGAAGACGAACAGCTTGCCGGTGCGCTCGTCGGCGTGCACGCTGATCGCGCAGAAGTTCGTCTCACGGACGTCGCGCACGCCGGGCGGCCGGGCGACGAGCTCGATGAACGGCTCCTCGCCGTAGCGGCGCGCATAGAGCTCCTCGAGCGAGTCCTGGGAAAGCGGGTGCGTCGGCGTCACGTAGCACGACAGCAGCTCTCCCTGGTCGAGCGGCACCAGGTGCGGCGTGAAGGCGATCGGCACCGGCGCGCCGAGCGCCGCGAGCTCCTGGTCGATCTCCGGCATGTGACGGTGGCCACCGACGCCGTAGGGCCGCACGTTCTCGGCCACCGCGACGAAATGCGTCGCGTCGGTCGGGCGCTTGCCCGCTCCGGAGACGCCGGTCTTGGCGTCGATCACGACGTCGGCGATCAGCCCGGCCGCGGCCAGCGGCGCGAGCGCGAGGATCGCGGCGGTCGGAAAGCACCCGGGGCAGGCGACCAGCGTGGCGCCGGCGATCTGCGCGCGATAACACTCGGTCAGCCCGTACACCGCGCGCTCGATCAGCTCGGGGTGGGAATGCGGGACGTACCAGCGCTCGTAGGCCGCGACGTCGCGCAGGCGAAAGTCCGCCGAGAGGTCGAGCACGCGGACGTCGCGCTCGAGCAGCGCCGCGACGACCGGCGCCGCCGTGCCGTGGGGGTAGGCGACGATCGCCGCGTCGGCCTCGGCCAGACGGTCGATGTCGAGCTCCTCGAGCACCAGCGGCACCCGGTGATGCGGGTAGAGCTCGTCGAGCGCGCGGCCCACATCCTCGCGCGCCGTGATCGCCAAGAGCTCGAAATCGGGGTGCCGCCAGAGCAGCCGCGCCGCGATCGCCCCGGCGTAGCCGGACGCGCCGACAACCACGACACCCCGGTTCGGCGTGCGGGGGCTAGCCACGCAACTCGCCCCCCAGCCGCGCCGCCAGGGCCGCGGCGATCGACCGGCGCGCCTCGGCGACGTCCTCGTCGCTGAGCGTGCGGTCGGCGGCGCGGAACTCGAGGTGCAGCGCCAGCGACACCCGTCCCGCCCCGACCTGCGCGCCGCGGTAGACGTCGAAGACCTCGACGCGCGCGAGCTGCGGACCGCCCGCCTCGCGCACGACGCCGATCACCTCGGCCGCGCTGACGCCCTCGGCGACGACCACGGCGAGGTCCTCGCGCAGCGGCGGGTACTCCGCGAACGGGACGTAGGTGATGACCTCGGGCGCGAGCTCCGCGAGGAGCCCGAGGTTGAGGGCCCAGGTCGCGACGTGCTCGAGGTCCCAGCTCGCCGCCACCAGCGGGTGCAGCTCGCCGATGAAGCCGACCCGCGTGTCCCCCGAGAGGACCGACGCGGAGCGCCCCGGGTGCAGGAACGGCAGCGAGCCGGCGACGACGCTCCACTCGACTCCGAGCGCGTCCAGCACGGCACCCAACAGGCCCTTGGCGGCGAAGAAGTCGGCGCCGACCGCGGCCTCGCCGCGCCAGCTTCGCCCGCTCAGCTCTCCGCTGAGCAGCACGGCCAGGCCGTGGTGCTCGACGGCGAGCGCCCCGGCCTCGGCGGCCCGGTAGACGGTCCCCGACTCGAACAGCGCGAGATCGCCGGCGCCCCGCGCCGTGTTGTGCTGCGCGGCGTCGAGCAGCGAGCCGAGCAACGTGGGGCGCATGATCGACCACGACTCAGACAGCGGGTTCTCGAGCCTGACGACCTGGCGCATCGGATCGCCGGCGGGGAGGCGCAGGCGGTCAAGCAGCGCCGGGGCGGCGAAGCTCCAGCCGGCGATCTCCGACACTCCGCGGCCGGCGAGCGCATCCTCGGCGAGCCGGCGCGCGCGCTGGGCGTGGCTCAACCGCCCGGCCGCGCCGCGGCGCGGGGGGAGCGTCGCGGGCAGGCGGTCGAGACCGTCGATTCGCGCGACCTCCTCGATCAGGTCGACCTCGCGGGTCACGTCGCCGCGGCGGAAGTGCGGCACGGTGACGCGCAGCGGCTCGAGCGCCGCCGCCGGCAGCCCCTCCACCGCGAACTCCAGCGAGCGCAGGATCTCTCGGCAGCGCGCCGGCGCGATCTCGCTACCCAGCAGTTCGGCGACGCGGCCGGGCCGCAGCGCGAGCGCCGGCGGCGGCTCGCCGGGGCCACCGACGTCAATCGTCCCTGGCAGCACACGCGCGCCGCACAGCTCGATGATCAGCGCCGTCGCGATCGCCTGCCCCTCGAGCGTCGAGCCGGCGGAGAGGCCCTTCTCGAAGCGCGCCGAGGCTTCGCTGCGCAGCCCGAGACGCAGGGCGCTGCGCTGGACGTTGGCGCCGTTCCAGCTCGCCGCCTCGAGCACCACTCGCGTGGTGCCCTGGTGGACCTCCGAGCGCGCACCGCCCATGATCCCGGCGATCGAGGTCGGCCCGTCGGCGTCGCAGATCACGACCATCTCGCCGTCGAGCGTGTGCACGGCGCCATCGAGCGTCTCCACGGCCTCGCCGTCGAGCGCGCGCCGCACCGACAGGCGCCCGCCGGCGACCCGGTCGAGGTCGAAGGCGTGCAGCGGCTGGCCGCCCAGCAGCATCGCGTAGTTGGTGATGTCGACGATGTTCGAGATCGGCCGCATGCCGGCTGCCAGCAGCCGCGCGGCCAGCCACAGCGGCGAGGGACCGACCGTCACGTCCTCGAACACGCGGGCGGTGAAGCGTGGACAGAGCTCGGGACACTCGACGACGACCTCGATCCCCGCCGGCGCGCCGTCGAGCGAGCCGGCGTCCGCGGCCCACGGCGCCGCTTGGAGCGCTGCGCCGGTCGCGGCGTGCAGCTCCCGCGCGACGCCGTAGATCCCGAGGCAGTCCGGGCGGTTGGGGGTGATCTCGAGCTCGAGCACGTCGGTGCCGAGCGGCAGCACCTGCGCGAGCGGCGTGCCCGGCGGCGGACCGTCGTCGAGCACGAGGATGCCCTCGTGGTTGCCACCCAGGGCGATCTCGTCGGTCGCGAGGATCATCCCCTCGCTGACCACGCCACGGAGCTTGGCCGCCCCGAGCGTGCGCCCGTCGGGAAGCTGGGCGCCGGGACGCGCGACGGCGACGGTCTGGCCGGCCGCGACGTTCGGCGCGCCGCAGACGATCGTCGCCGGCTCGGGCTCGCCCAGCTCGACGCGGCAGACGCGCAGGCGGTCGGCGTTGGGGTGCGCGACCGCCTCGAGCACGCGACCGACGACGTAGTGGTCCGGCGCCGGCGGGCCGTAGCGAAACCAGCGCGCCGTCTTGGTGCCGGTCAGCGTGAGCCGCCCCGCGAGCTCGTCGGTCGAGAGCTCGGGATCGCAGTACTGGCGGAGCCATTCGAGGGGGACGAGCATCAGTGGTTGCCGCCGGACGTTCGGTCGTGGATCCGGCGAGCGAAAACCGAGCACGGCAAGGACGCAGAGAGGGGCGGCACCGACGGCGAAGCCGTTGGTGGGCCCAGCCATTGCCCCGACCGAGGACGCCGCCGGGCGACGGTTTGCAGCCGTCGGGATGCGCCCGAATGTCCGGCGGGGACCACTAACGACTTCCGAACTGTTCGAGCAGGCGGATGTCGTTGTCGAAGTACAGGCGCAGGTCGGGGATGCCGTGGCGCAACATCGCGATCCGCTCGACGCCCATCCCGAAGGCGAAGCCGGTGATCTGCTCCGGGTCGTAGCCGTGCTCGCGGACGTACTCGAAGACGTTCGGGTCGACCATCCCGGCGCCGAGGATCTCGAGCCAGCCGGATCCCTTGCACAGCGCGCAGCGCGAGCCGTCGGGCAGGTAGCCCTGCGCGCAGTTGAAGCAGGACACGTCGACCTCCACGCTCGGCTCGGTGAACGGGAAGAAGTCGGGTCGCAGCTGCACCTCGCGCTCCTCGCCGAAGATCGCGCGGGCGAAGGCGAGCAGCGTGCCCTTCAGGTCGGCGAGCGTGATCCCCTGATCGACGGCGAGACCCTCGACCTGATGGAACTGTGGCGTGTGCGTGGCGTCGTTGTCCGGGCGGAACACGCGCCCCGGGGCGATCACGTAGAGCGGCGGCGGCGCGGCCATCATCGAGCGCACCTGGACCGGCGAGGTGTGGGTGCGCAGGACGACCTCGTCGCCCACGTAGAAGCTGTCGCTGCGCGAGCGCGACGGGTGCGTGGCGTCGGTGTTGAGCGCGTCGAAGTTGTAGGCCGTCAGCTCGATCTCGGGTCCCTCGGCGATCCGGAAGCCGAGTCCGACGAAGATGTCCTCGATGTCGCGTCGCGTCTGGGTCAGCAGGTGCAGGTGGCCGCGGGGGAACGCCGGCGCGCCCGGCAGGGTGATGTCGATGCGATCGTCGATCAGCTGCGCGTCGAGCTCGCCCGCCGCCAGCTCGGCCTCGCGCGCCGCGATCAGCGCCGCCAGCGCCTGACGCGCGGCGTTGGCCGCCGCCCCGACGGCGGCGCGCTCGGAGGCCGGCAGCTCCGCCACGCCGCGCAGCAGCAGCGGCAACTCCGCCCGGCGGCCGAGGTAGGCGACGCGCAGCTGCTCGAGCGCGGCGGTGTCGGCCGCCGCGGCGATCGCCGCCTCCCCCTCGGCGCGCAGCGCCGCGATCCGCTCAAGAGGGCTCATTCGCGGCCATCCTAGTCGCCTCATACAACGCAACCGTCGCGGCCATCGCCGCGTTCAGCGAGTCACCGGCGACCTGTGGAATCGAGCGGAGCTCGTCACAGTGCGCGCGCACCTCGGCAGGCAGCCCGCCGCGCTCCCCGCCGACAAGCAGCGTCAGCTCACCCCCGAGCGGGCCGCGCAGCGGGCCCGGCGCGTCGGCGGCAAGACCGATGACCCGTCCCGGCAGCTCCGCAGCGCTCGCGAAGCGGGCCAGCGCGACACCGAAGATCGCCCCCATCGACGCGCGGACCGCCTTGCGCCCGTAGGGGTCCGCGGAGCCGGGCCCAAGCGCCACGCACGAGGCGCCGAAGGCATGGGCCGCGCGGATCACGGTGCCCACGTTGCCCGGGTCGCCGACACCCCACAGCGCGACGGCGAGCGGACCGATCGGAGGGCTCCAGCGCTGCTCGTAGACGCCGATGACCCGCGAGGAGGACCCGAGCGCCGAAACGCCCGCGAGCAGCGCCGGCGCGACCTCCAGCCAGCCCGCCGCCCGCGCGGCCGCGTGGCCCTGCGCGCAGAGCACGTACAGCGGGGTGATCCGGGCGGCGTGAGCCGCCTCATAGAAATCCTCGCCCTCGGCGACGAAGCGCCCCGTCCGCGCGCGTGCGCCAACGCGGCCGAGCTTGCGGATCTCGGTGAGGTGTCGGTTGGTGGCGGAGGTGATGCTCATGGCACAAAAAAAGGCGCCGTCCTTGAGGAGCGGCGCCCGGGAGGTCAGTGCGTTCGGCGGTCAGGCAGCCGAGGCCTCGCGGGCGGCGTCGGCGAATCGGCGGAAGGTCTCGGGGTCGCGCACGGCGATGTCGGCCAGCACCTTGCGGTCCAGCGTGATGCCGGCGAGCCCGAGCCCGTGGATGAACTGGGAGTAGCTCATGCCGCTCTCGCGCGCGGCGGCGTTGATCCGGGTGATCCACAGCCGCCGGAAATCGCGCTTGCGGTTGCGCCGGTCGCGGTACGCGTAGGCGTCCGCCTTCATCAGCGCTTCCTTGGCGCGCTTGTAGTTCGAGTTCGCCTCGCCGCGGAAGCCCTTGGTCAGCTCGAGCGTCGCACGGCGCTTCTTCTTGGCGTGCAGCGAGCGCTTGACGCGG
This sequence comes from Solirubrobacteraceae bacterium, assembly GCA_035535075.1. GTDB lineage: Bacteria > Actinomycetota > Thermoleophilia > Solirubrobacterales > Solirubrobacteraceae > Palsa-513. The sequence goes on along the minus strand of DATLQS010000083.1, from coordinate 6,544 downwards.
GTCATGAGCCCAGCCCCAGCAGCTTCTTGACCCGTGGCGCGTCGTGGTCGGAGATGGTTGCATCCCGGCCGAGCCGCCGCTTTCGCTTGGCCGACTTCTTCTCGAGGATGTGGCTCGTGAAGGCGTGCCGGCCCTTGACCTTGCCGTTGGCGGTCGTCTTGAAGCGCTTCTTGGCGCCCGAGTGCGTCTTCATCTTCGGCATCGCGAGCGACGCAGTATGGCAGACGGCCCTGGCGATCCGGCTACTCGGCGACGTCGGCCGGCGACGGCGCCTGCGGCTCGTCGCCGTTGGCCGCCGGCTCGGCGAGCACGGTTTCGGCGACCGCCGCCGGGGTCGGTTCGGCGCCGTTGGCGGCGGCGGCCGCGGCCTCCGGCACGAGGGCGCCGTTGGCGAGCTTGTCGAACTGCCCGGCGAGCACCGCCTTGGACGGACCGAGCATCATCGTCATGTTGCGCCCGTCCTGGAGGGGCCGCTGCTCGACGATCCCGAACTCGGCGAGCTCCTCGGCCAGGCGGTCGAGGATCGCGACGCCCCGCTCGGGGTGGGTCACCTCGCGCCCGCGGAACATGATCGTCACCTTGACCTTGTCCTTGTGGCGCAGGAAGCGCTCGACGTGGCCCTTCTTGGTGTCGTAGTCGTGCTGGGCGATCTTCGGGCGGAACTTGATCTCGCGGATCGTGATCTGCTGCTGATGCTTGCGCGCCTGCTTCTGCTTCTGCGCCTGTTCGTACTTGTACTTCGAGTAGTCGAGCACGCGGCAGACCGGCGGCTTGGCCTCCGGCGCGACCTCGACGAGATCGAGATCGCGTTCGGCTGCGTAGCGCAGCGCGTCGTCGATCTTCAGCAGTCCGATCTGCTCGCCGTCCTCGCCGATCAGGCGAACCTCTGGGACGCGGATGCGTTCGTTGATCCTGGTCGGGTCGCGCTCTGGCGGGCGCCGGTCGAATCTACGCGGGACCGGCACTAATGATCACGTGCGCGCGTCAAGCGGGGTGCGTGCGCGGCATGGTGGATGGTGCGCTGGCCAAGAATGCCGAGTATAGCGGGGCGTGGAGCCCGTGGCGAACGTTATGTTGGCGCCCGTTTATCAGGCCGAGCGCTCGTCGGTCTCGCGGCGCAGGCGCGAAACGAACTCCGCGAGCTCGACGACCCCGGCGTCGCCGCCCGTGCGCTCGCGCACCGAGACGGTGCCGGCGGCCGCCTCGCGCTCGCCGACGACGAGCATGTAGGGGATCTTGCGCAGCTGGGCATCACGGATCTTGCGCGCCACCGACTCCGAGCGCGCGTCGAGCTCGGCGCGCAGCCCGGCGCCGCCGAGCGCCCCCAGCACGGCCTGCCCGGCCTCGTTCTGGCGGTCGGTGATCGGCAGCACGATCGCCTGCACCGGCGCGAGCCAGACCGGCAGGGCGCCGTCGAGATGCTCGAGCAGGATGCCGATGAAGCGCTCGAAGGACCCGAACAGGGCGCGGTGGATCATCACCGGACGGTGCTCGGCGTTGTCGGCGCCGGTGTAGCTCAACTCGAAGCGCTCGGGGAAGTTGTAGTCGAGCTGGACGGTCCCCAGCTGCCACGAGCGCCCCAGCGAGTCGGTCATGTGCATGTCGACCTTCGGACCGTAGAACGCGCCCTCCCCGGCCGTCAGGTCGTAGTCGAGCCCGAGGCTCGCGAGGGCGCCCTGCAGCGCCGCTTCGGCACGGTCCCACAGCGTGTCGTCGCCGATCCGCACCTCGGGCCGGGTCGCCAGCTCGATCCGGGTCTCGAAGCCGAACAGGCGATAGACGGCCAGGCCGAAATCGAGGCAGCCGGCGACCTCGTCGCGGACCTGCTCCTCGGTGCAGAAGATGTGCGCGTCGTCCTGCGCGAAGTGACGCGCGCGGAGCAGGCCGTGCAACGTCCCGGAGGGCTCGTTGCGGTGCAACAGGCCCGGCTCGGCGTAGCGCACCGGCAGGTCGCGATAGGAGTGGCGCGTCATCGCGTACAGGACGCAGTGGCCGGGACAGTTCATCGGCTTGAGCCCGAGCGGGCGCTCGTCGTCGGCGGTGACGAACATGTTGTCGCGGTACTTGTCCCAGTGCCCGGACATCCGCCACAGCTGCGCGTCGTAGAGCTGCGGCGTCTTGACCTCGGCGTAGCCCCGTGCCCGGGTCAGCTCGCCCGCGAGGTCGCGCAGCGCGTTCCACAGCGTCGTGCCGTGGGGCATCCAGAACGCGCTCCCGGGTGAGAGCTCGGAGAACTGGAACAGCCCAAGCTCGCGCCCGAGGCGCCGGTGGTCGCGCGCACGCGCCAGCTCGAGACGCTCGAGGTGCTCCTCGAGCGCCGCCTTGGAGAAAAACGCCGTGCCGTAGATCCGGGTGAGCATCGCCCGCTTCGCGTCCCCGCGCCAGTATGCCCCGGCGACCGATTGCAGGGCGAACGCCTTGACGGTGGCGGTGGTCGGGGCGTGCGGGCCGCGACAGAGGTCGGTGAACGGCCCGGTGGTGTAGAGCGACACCGTCTCCACGCCCTCGTCGCGCACGAGGTCATCGATCAACTCGACCTTGTACGGCTGCTGCTCGGCGACGAAGCGCTCGCGCGCCGCGTCGACCGCCAGCTCCTCGCGGAGGAACGGCTCCGCGGCCCTGACGTGCTCGAGCATCCTGGCCTCGATCGCCGGGAGGTCGTCCTCGGAGATCGACACGCCCGCCGGAAAGTCGAAGTCGTAGTAGAAGCCGCTGTCGATCGCCGGACCGATGCTGACCTTGACGCCCGGGTAGAGCTCGGTCACCGCGGACGCCAGGACGTGCGCCGCGTCGTGGCGGATCAGCGCCAGGGCCGCGTCGCCGTCGGCCGTCAGGATCGAGACCGCGGCTTCGTCCTCGACGGTGCGTGCGAGGTCGCGGAGTTCGCCGTCGACCTCGATCGCGAGCGCCGCGCGCGCCAGGCCCGGCCCGATCGCCGCGGCCACGTCGGCGCCGGTGGCGCCGTCGGGCAGCTCGAGCCGGGTTGCATCCGGCAACGTCACGTGCATGCTCATCGCGCGAGCGATCCTAGGGCACCGAACCGCCGACCGCCGACGGGGCGTGCGCTCCCGGGTAGGCTGAACGGCGATGGAATCGCTGCGCGGCAAATTGCTGATCGCGCCCCCGAAGCTGGTTGATCCCAACTTCGCGCGCACCGTGGTGCTGATCGCCGCCCACGACGACGAGGGCGCCCTGGGCCTCGTGCTCAACCGACCCCTCGAGGTGCCGCTGGCCGAGATCTCGCCGGTGCTGGAGTCGCTCGCCGAGCCCGGCTCGACGGTGCACCGCGGCGGTCCGGTGGCGCCCGACTCGGCTGTCGTGCTTGCCGACTTTCGCGACCCATCGCTCGCCGCGTTGATGATCTTCGGAACGGTCGGTTTCCCGGGCGCCGAATGCGACCTGGGCGAGCTGGCGGCGGGCGCGCGGCGGGCGCGCGTCTTCGCCGGCCATTCGGGCTGGGGTCCGGGTCAGCTCGACGGCGAGCTCGCGGACGAGGGCTGGATCATCGGCCAGCTGGCCCCGGATGAGCTCTGGCAGCCCGACTGCACGCAGCTCTGGTCGACCGCGCTGCGACGCAAGGGCGGCAGCTATGCGCTGCTCGCCCGGATGCCCGAGGACGTGTCCGTCAACTAGCGTGCGCGGCGCCGGCCGGGCCGGCGTGCTCAGGCGGCGCGCCAGATCGCGTCGTCGCCGAGGGGCGTGCGCGTCGCGCGCCCCTCCGCGAGCAGGGCGAGCAGGGCGTCCTCGGCGGCTGAGCGGTCGATGTCGATCAGGTTGTCGGCCAGCAGCACCGCGACCTCCTGGGTGCACAGGCCCTCGGCGAAGTGCTCGAGCAGCTCGAGCGGGCCCTCCGGCGGGCCGAGCCGCCGCATCGTCGTGTCGAGGTTGGCGAGCAGCACGTCGTAGGCCTCGAGCGGCTGGAAGCCGCCGGCCTCGAGCCGCCGACCGTCGGCTTCGAAGACCACCGACGGCGCCGTGTAGCGCACCAGGCCGTCGCTGAGCGCCGCCTTGCCCTGGAACTCCGTCGGCCCGCCGGCGGCGCTGCGGGCCTGCGCCTTGTCGGCCTCGTAGGCCTCGGTCACCGCGGGCGAGTCGAGCGCCGCAACCAGAGCGCGGGCGTCGATCCCGTCGACGTCCTCGAGCGCAGCGGCGATCGCCTGGTCCTCGTCGAGCAGCAGCGGGCTGTTGAACCACGCGAAGGCGAGCGCCCGCAGAGCGGCAAACTCCCGTCCCGGGTGCGCGAGCCGCGTCGCCACGACGGCCCGGCACGCCCGGCCGGTCGCGACCAGCCGCGCTCGGGGGGCCGCAGCGAACGGCATCCCGTAGCGGTCGCGAAAGCGGCGCGATCCGGTGGCCTGGCGCGCCGTCGAGTAGCCGCTCGCCGCGAGGGCGTCGGTCGTGTCGCGCAGGCCGATCGTCACCAGCCCCCACTCGAGCTGGTCGCCGTAGCGCCAGCGCAGGGCGGTCAGGGCCGGCGTCGCCGAGTACGCCCACGGGCACGCCGGATCGCTGTACAGGGTCGTGCGAATCGCCATGGCTGAACTCTATTGGGTCGCCCGACCGCCTTCGGGCGGTGGCGCGCGGCCCCGTCCACATGTACAAACGGCGACCCCGGGATTTGCTCCGCCGGGCGGTATGGCCGGTGCGGCGCGCTGCATAGAAATCCAGGCGACGCCGCAGCCGCGGCTACTGGTGCCACTGGTCATTTCGCCCCCAGGAGGAGCGCATGCTCGCAACCGCAATAACGCCGTACGCACAGTGGCTCAATCCAGGAGACAACTCGTGGCAGATGACCGCCGCGACGTTCGTCGGCCTGATGAGCATCCCGGGCCTCGCCGTTCTCTACGGCGGCGTCATGCAGAAGCGCTGGTCGGTGAACAGCATGATGCTGACCTTCATTGGCTTCGCGGTCGTCATGCTGGCCTGGGCGCTGTGGGCGTTCAAGATGGGTTTCGGCAGCCCGATCCACCTGTTCGGCGCGGGAGGCAAGTCGTTCTTCTCAAACATGGTCGGGAACCCGTCGAGCATCCTTGGCCACGTCGGCCTGCAGCATCAGGCGGCGATTCCGCTGCTCGTCGGGCTCATTCCGCAGCTGCACTTCCCCGAGGCGTCGCTCTTCTACTTCCAGTTCGTGTTCGCGGCGATCACGCCGCTGCTGATGCTGGGCAGCGTGCTCGGACGGATCAACTTCAAGGCGTGGATCCCGTTCGTGGTGCTGTGGATCACCTTCGTCTACGCGATCAACGCGTTCCTGATCTGGGGCGGCGGCTATTTCGGCGCCCACGGCGCACTTGACTACTCGGGTGGTTATGTCATCCACCTCTCGGCCGGCGTGTCCGGCTTCGTCGCAGCGTGGGTCATCGGCCCGCGCCTCAAGCGCGACCGCGAGATCGACGCACCGAACAACCTGCTGATGGTGGCGGTCGGCGCCGGCCTGCTGTGGCTCGGCTGGAACGGCTTCAACGGCGGCGACCCGTACTTCGCCGGCGCCAGCGCTTCGGCTGCCGTGGTCAACACCAACCTGTGCACCGCCGTCGCGATGCTGGCGTGGATCGGCTGGGATCTGATCTACAAGGACAAGCCGAGCCTGATCGGCACCGTCAACGGCATGATCACCGGCCTGGTGGGAATCACGCCGGCGGCGGGTTATGTCAACGGCTACGGCGCGATCATCATCGGCGTGGTCGCGACCACGTTCGTGTGGATGTCGATCCGCTACCTCAGCCGCGTGTGGCCGTTCCGGATCGTGGACGACACGCTCGGCGTGATCTACACGCACGGCATCGCCGGGCTCGTCGGTGGCCTGTTGGTCGGCCTGCTCTCGGACCCGAACATGAACATCTACCACGGCCTGACCAACTTCACGGGCCTGTTCCAGCCAGGCGGCAACGGCACGCTGTTGCGCTGGCAGGCCGAGACGGCGCTGTGGGTGATCCTGTTCTCGGGCGTCGTCACCTTCGTCCTGCTCAAGCTGGTGGGACTCGTGATCTCGCTACGGGCGAGCGACGAGGAGCTCGAGATCGGCGACCACGCGATCCACGGACACGAGGTCTATCCGGCCGACGTCGCCTCGCTCGGCACGTTCGGCTCAAACCCCCCACTTCAGCCGGCGGCGCCGGCCTGAGGACGCGGGTGGCCGCGGACCGCAGCAGCGAGCGCTGCGCGTCCGCGGCCACCAACGCGCAGCTTCCGCCCCACGCCACCCGCTCGCTCGCCGGATCGCCGAGCGTGGGGCTGTGGAGCGGGTTGGCCCTCCATCGAAGCGTCGGCCGCCCGGCTGGCGAGACCGCTCGCGGTGGGTCTGGGGGCCACATGTCCGGCCGAGCGCCGGCCGCGACCACGACCTCGCGCGACGGCTACCGTCGCCGCGAGCGTGCCGCGAGGCGCCGGGCGCCGGTCGGCTTACTCGACGATCACGAGATCGCCGAGCGCCAGCATCCCATAGACCTTCTGGGCGGTGGCGATCGGCAGCTCGACGCAGCCGTTTGACTGTGGGACGCCGTAGGTCGGGCGGATGTAGCCGTGGACGGCGTCGCCGCCGTTG
>DATLQS010000082.1:0-14647 GCA_035535075.1 Solirubrobacteraceae bacterium | reverse complement strand
CTAGGGCCCCGCGGCCGGCGGCGTTCCGCCGGCGGGGAGGAGGATCTGCTCGATCGAATCCGCGCAGCGTGGCCGGCTGGCGGTGACCAGCACCGCGTTGAGCCACGGGTCATCGTCGGAGGGGTGGAAACGGGCCGGCATCTGGGAGACCAGGGCCTCGACCGCGAGCTCGCGCTTGACGCCGAGCACCCCGCCGCGCGCCCCGGTCATGCCGACGTCGGTGATGTAGGCGGTGGCGCCCGGGAGCACGCGCGCGTCGGCGGTCGGGATGTGGGTGTGGGTTCCCAGCACGGCGGTCACGCGCCCGTCGAGGTGCCAGCCCATCGCGACCTTCTCGCTCGTCGCCTCGGCGTGCATGTCGACGAGGATGTGGTCCGCCCGGTCGGTGAGCTCGGCGACCAGCGTGTCGGCTTCCGCGAAGGCGGAGCGCCCGGCCGCCATGAAGACGTTGCCCGAGAGGTTGATCACCGCCAGGCGCACGCCGTCGCGGGTCGTGACCGTGTGGCCGTGGCCCGGCTGGCCGCGCAGGTAGTTGGCGGGCCGCAGGATCCGCGGCTCGTTGTCGAGGTAGGGGTAGATCTCGCGGTGGCGGTAGGCATGGTTGCCGAGCGTGATCACGTCGACGTCGGCGGCGAACAGCTCGTCGGCGATCGTCGGGGTGATCCCGAAGCCGCCGGCGACGTTCTCGCCGTTGACCACGACGAACGTCGGCTCGTAGCGCTCGCGCAGCACCGGCAGCATGCGCAGCAGCGCCCGGCGGCCGGCCGAGCCGACCAGGTCGCCGCAGAAAAGGATTCGCGCCGTGGCGGACACCCTCGCGAGCCTAGTGGGCCTCACCGAAATGTTCCACCGCGGCCGCGCCGGGCCTTGGCGCGCCAGAAACAGCAACGGGACCGCGCGACGGGCCATACTGATCGTGATGAGCACCGGGCAGCAGCTCGACGAATCGCTCGACGATCAGCCAACCGAGGCACTGCCGCCGGCGCCGCCGGCGCCGCTCGTGATCCCGCGCGGCGTCCAGCTCGTGCTGCTGCTGGTCGGCCTGCTCGCGCTGTGGGTCGCGGCGCGCGCGGCGCGCAGCGTGGTCGAGATCATCATCGTCGCCTCGTTCATCGCGCTGATGCTGAATCCCTTCGTCGCGTTCCTCGGGCGTCGCGGAATCCCGCGCGGGGTGGCGATCCCGCTCGCCTACGTGTCGCTGCTGCTGGTGCTCGCCGGCATCGGCCTGGCCCTGGCCCAGCCGATCACCAACCAGGTCGACGCGTTCCAGCGCAACGTCCCCCAGCTCGTGCGCGAGGCCAACAAGACGCTGAACAGCGTGCAGACCTTCTTCGACCACCACGGCATCCACATCCAGGTGAAGAAGCAGGGCCAGACGGCGCTGCAGACGATCCAGAGCAAGGTGCTGAAGAGCTCGAGCTCGCTGCTCACGTTCACCACGAGCCTGCTGAAGAGCGCCGCCGGCGCCGCGATATCGCTCGTGCTGATCTTCGTGATGTCGGTCTATCTGCTCGTCTACGGCCGCCAGATCGGGACGCTCGTGCGCCGCTGGCTGCCCGACGCCGACGGAACCCCCGAGGACGACTATCCGACGCGCGTGCAGCGCGCCGTGGGCGGCTATGTCCGCGGCCAGCTGCTGTTCAGCGTGGTGATGGGGACCACGGCGGGCCTCGCGCTGTGGCTCTTCGGCGTGCTCGGCATCTTCCACGACGGGCGGACCTATGCCTTCGCGTTCGGCGCCTTCTTCGGCGTGATGGAGCTCGTGCCGTTCATCGGGCCGGTGCTCGGCGCGATCCCGCCGATCGCCGTGGCGCTGTTCGAGAACCCGCTGACCGCGCTCTGGGTCGTGCTGCTGTTCATCGTCATGCAGCAGCTCGAAGGCCATGTCGTCGCGCCGCAGATCTTCAGCCACGCCCTGCGGATCAACCCGCTGCTGGTGATCATCGCCCTGCTCTTCGGTGACGCGATCTACGGGATCATCGGCGCGCTGATGGCGCTGCCCGTCGCCGCGGTGATCCGCGAGACGATTCTCTATCTGCGCCGGCACGTGGTCCTCGAGCCGTGGCGCACCCAGGCGCCGCCGCCGACCTGATGGCGGCCCAGACGCTCGAGGCGCGCTCGTTGTCGAAACGGTTCGGGGAGCGCGTGGCGCTGCGCGACGTCAGCTTCCAGCTGGCGGGCGGCGAGATCCTGGCGGTGATCGGACCCAACGGCGCGGGCAAGACGACGCTGCTCTCGCTGCTCTCCGGCGCGGCGGCGCCGAGCAGCGGCGAGGTGATCGCCCCGGACGGCGAGCGGATCGGCTGGGTGCCGCAGCACACCGCGCTGTATTCGAAGCTCTCGGTGACCGAGAACCTGCGCCTGTTCGCGCGCCTCGAGCGGGTCGCCGACCCCGAGGCGGCGGTGTCGCTGATGCTCGATCAGACCGGGCTTCGCGAGCGCGGCGGCGACCAGCTCGGGCGCCTGTCGGGCGGCAACCGCCAGCGCGTCAACATCGCGATCGGCCTGCTCGCGCAGCCGGTCGTGGCGCTGCTCGACGAGCCGTCCGCCTCGCTCGATCCCCGCCAGCGCGAGCGGCTGTGGCAGTTCATCGTGGCCCGCGCCCAAGCCGGTACGAGCATCGTCTTCGCGACGCACGACATCGGCGAGGCCGAGCGCTACGCGGCGCGCGTCCTGGTGCTGGCCGACGGTGAGCTGCTGTTCAGCGGCTCGCCCGTCGATCTGCGCGGCCAGGGCGACGGCGATCTCGAGAGCGCCTTCGTGCGGTTCCTGCGAGAGCGCGGTCACTAGGTGCTCGCGATTCGCTGGCTGCTGGTCAAGGACCTGCGCATCCTGCGCCGCTCGCCGGCGCTGACGGCGCTGCTGGTCATCTACCCCGCCGTGGTCGCCGTGCTGATCGGGCTCGCGCTCTCGCGCGGCCCCGGCCTGCCGCGTGTCGCCTTCCTCAACCAGATCCCGTCGAGCCAGACGGTGATCACCCTCGGCAAGACGCGGATCGATACGCGCCGCTACGAGCGCCAGCTGTTCCAGGCGATCGCCCCGGTCCCCGTCTCGACCCGCGCGCAGGCGCTGGCGGACGTGCGCAGCGGCTCGACGATCGCGGCGCTGATCATCCCGGCCGACCTCCCGCGCCGCCTGGCCAGCGGCGACCAGTCGGCCTTCGTCGAGGTGATCTACAACGGCGACGCCGTCAACCAGTCGCTGGTGCAGACGGCGATCGAATCCGAGCTCGCCAAGGCCAACGCCGGGCTGGCCGTCCAGCTCGAACGCGTCGCCGGGGGCGAGATCGATCTGCTGCTCTCCGGCGGCCAGCTCAGCTTCCTCGGCGTGTCGTTCAACGTGCTCGGCCTGCGGGCCTCGGCGCAGATCCTGCGCCAGGTGATCGCCGGGCTCCCGCCGCGCTCGCCGCTGCGTGCGCGGCTGGCGCCGGTCGCCGCCTTCGCGAAGATCGCCGTCGACAACCTCGCCAGCTCGAAGTCGGTGATCGGCGCGGTCGGCGCGCCGATCGTCGTGCACCCGCAGATCATCAACGGCCGCCGCACCCCGCTTGACTTCTACGCCGTGGCGATCGCCGTCACGGTGTCGATGATGTTCGTCTGCCTGCTGCTCGCCTCGGGGACGCTGGCGCTCGAGCGCGAGGAGCACACCTACGAGCGGCTGCGCCGCGGCCTGGTCTCGGCCACGGCGCTGCTCAGCGAAAAGGCGCTGCTGGCCAGCGTCTGCGCGGTTCTGGTCGGCTTCGCGATGCTCGCCGGGATCGGCATCTTCGTGCCGCTGGAATGGGGTCGCGTGGGTCTGTGGGTGCTCGCGCTGGCGGGCGGCGCGCTTGCCTTCGCGACGCTCGGGGTGGCGCTCGGGGCGCTCGTGCGCGACGTGCGGGCCGCGTCGCTGCTGGCGCTGCTGGTCTCCTTCCCGCTCGTCTTTCTCGCGCTCGTGCCCGCCGGCGCCGTCGCCGTCTCGCTCTATGACGCGATTCGCGTGGTCTCGGCGATCTTCCCGTTCAAGGCGGCGCTCGAGGCGATCAACGCGGCGGTCAACCGGACGAACCCGAGCCTGTGGGCCGCGCTCGGCCACCTCGCGCTGCTCGTCGCCGGGTTCGGCGCGCTGGCGCGGATCGGCCTGCGCCGCTGAGCGCTGTGCGCACGGCCGCTGCCGTGCGCCGCTACCATCGGTGGTGATGTCGCCCTTCCCGGACACGCGCCTGCGGCGGCTGCGCCGCACCTCGGCGCTGCGCGATCTGGTGCGCGAGACGGAGCTCACTGCGGCGCGGCTGATCGCCCCGCTGTTCGTCGCCTCGGCCGCGGCGCCGATCGAGGCGATGCCCGGCGTCTCGCGCCTGACGATCTCCGGCGCGGTGGACGCCGCGGGCGAGCTCGCCGCGCTCGGCGTGCCCGGCGTGCTGCTGTTCGGGATCCCCGACGACAAGGACGCCGAGGGCTCGGGCGCGTGGGACGAGGAGGGCGCGGTGCAGCTCGCGGTGCGCGCGATCAAGGCCGCCCACCCGAAGCTCGTCGTGATCACCGACGTCTGCCTGTGCGAATACACGAGCCACGGTCACTGCGGCGTCGTGCGCGACGACGGCACGGTCGACAACGACGCCTCGCTCGAGCTGCTCGCGCGCACCGCGACGAGCCACGCGCGCGCCGGCGCCGACGTGATCGCGCCGAGCGACATGATGGACGGACGCGTCGGGGCGATCCGCGCCGAGCTCGACGCCGAGGGCTTCGCCGAGCTGCCGATCCTGGCCTACGCGGCGAAGTTCGCCTCCGCCTACTACGGGCCGTTTCGTGAGGCGGCCGGCTCGACGCCGGCGTTCGGCGACCGGCGCAGCTACCAGCTCGACCCGGCCAACGCCCGCGAGGCGCTGCGCGAGACCGAACTCGACATCGCCGAGGGCGCCGACATCGTGATGGTCAAGCCGGCGCTCGCCTACCTCGACGTGATCGCGGCGGTGCGGGCGATGACGCGGCTGCCGGTGGCGGCCTACAACGTCAGCGGCGAGTATGCGATGGTGAAGGCGGCCGTCGCCTCGGGAGCGTTCGACGAACGCGCGATCGTGCTCGAGACGCTGACGGCGATTCGCCGGGCGGGGGCCGACATGATCATCACCTACCACGCCAAGGATGCCGCCGAATGGCTCGCCCAGACCTGACCGCCACGCCGAAGATCCGCAGCCGCAAGGACGGCTCCGCCGTCGCGCTCGACGATCTCGACCGCCGGCTGCTCAACCTGATGCAGGGCAGCTTCCCGCTGGCCCCGCGGCCCTACGCCGCGGTGGCATCGCTCGCCGAGTGCACCGAGGAGGAGGTCCTGACCCGCGTGCGGCGGCTGCTCGCCGAGCGGATCGTTCGCCAGGTCACCCCGATCTATGACACGCGCGCGCTCGGCTACGGTTCGATGCTCGTCGCGGCCAAGGTCGATCCCGAGCATCCGTGGGCGGCGGCGAAGATCATCAACTCCCACCCGGGGGTGTCCCACAACTACCTGCGCAACCACGAGTTCAACATGTGGTTCACGATCGCCGTCGAGCGCGAATCCCGGCTCGGCCTCGACGGGACCCTCGACGTGCTCGCCGAGCTGACCGGCGCGGAGTCGATCCGCCAGCTGCCGACGCTCAAGCTGTTCAAGATCCGCATGGACCTCGAGATGGAGGGCGACACGGCGGCGCTCGCCTCACCGGGAGCGCAGTCCGCCCCGGCGCCGCTCGAGGCGATCGACTACGACGAGCGCGACGTCGCCGTGATCCGCGCGACCCAGGGCGACCTGCCGGTCGTCGGGGAGCCCTACGCCGGGCCGGCGGCCGCGCTCGGCATGGCGGTGCCCGACCTGCTCGAGCACATGACCGGGATGCGCGAGCGGGGACTGCTGCGCCGCGTCGCCGCGATCCTCTACCACCGCCGGGCCGGGTTCTCGGCCAATGGGATGGGCGTCTGGCAGGTGCCGGCCGACCAGATCGAGGCGATCGGCCCGCGGATGGCGTCGTTCCGGGGCATCTCGCACTGCTACCAGCGCCCGACCTACGCCGACTGGCCCTACTCGGTCTTCACGATGGCCCACGGGCGCTCCAAGGAGGAGTGCGACGCGGTGCTCGACGCGATCGCCGACGACACCGGGATCGAGGGGCGCGCGACGCTCTACTCCTCGACCGAGTTCAAGAAGGTTCGGCTGCTGTACTTCACCGACTCGTTCGCCGAGTGGGAGGCCGCGCACGCGTAGCGAGTCGCCGGCTGCCGTCAGCCGGCGACGGCGGCGGCCGGTCCGGCGTCGAATATCGTCTGGGCGCTAATGCCCGGGTCGCTGAACAACTCCCGCTCCGCCGCGCTGTATGCCCGCGCCTGCGCGGTCCTGGCCGGCGGCGTCAACTCGCCGGTTCGCGCGATGCGCGCCATCGGCCGTGACCCGCTGTTCATCGAGCGCGGGGCCGGGGCGGAGATCTTCGACGTCGACGGGAACGCCTACGTCGACTACGTCTGTTCGTGGGGGGCGCTGGTCGCGGGTCATGCCCATCCGGCGGTGGTGGCGAGCGTCGTGGCGGCGGCGGCCCACGGGACGAGCTTCGGCGCCCCGACCGAGGGCGAGGTCGAACTCGCCGAGGAGGTCGCGCGGCGCATGCCCGGGGTCGAGATGCTGCGGATGACCTCCTCCGGCACCGAGGCGGCGATGACGGCGATCAGGCTGGCGCGCGCCCGCACCGGCCGCGAGGTCGTGATCAAGTTCGCCGGCGGCTACCACGGGCACTCCGACGGCCTGCTCGCGCAGGCCGGGTCGGGGCTCGCGACGCAGGGCATTCCGGCGAGCCCCGGCGTCCCCGCCGCGACGGCCGCGGCGACGGTGGTGGTGCCCTGGAACGACGCCGCCGCGCTCGAGCGGGCCACCGAGCAGCACGCGGTCGCGGCGATCATCGCCGAGCCCTGCCCGGCCAACATGGGCCTGATCGCTCCGCGCGACGGGTATCTCGCGCTGCTCCGCGAGGCGGCCGACGCGTGCGGCGCGCTGCTGATCCTCGACGAGGTGATCAGCGGTTTTCGCGTCGGCCCGGGCGGCGCGAGCGGGCGCAGCGGCGTCCGCGGCGACCTCGTCGTGCTCGGCAAGATCCTCGGCGGCGGCCTGCCCGCGGCGGCGGTCGCGGGGCCGCGTGAGCTGCTCGAGCTGCTCGCGCCGGTCGGCGAGGTCTACCAGGCGGGCACGCTGTCGGGCAACCCGCTGGCCGTCGCCGCCGGACTCGCGACGCTGGCGCTGCTCGACGAAGCCGCCTACGCGTCGCTCGCGGCGAGCACGCTGGCCCTCGCCGAGGGGCTGCGCGAGGCCGCCGGCGGGCGGGCGGTCAGCGTGGCGTGGGTTCCCGGCCTGTTGACGGTGTTCTTCGCCGCCGAGCCGCCCCACGACCTGGCGAGCGCCTCGCGCTGCGACCTCGCCGCCCACGGCGCGTGGTGCCGCGCGCTGCTCGAGCACGGGGTCTACCCGCCGCCGTCGCAGTTCGAGGCGTGGTTCCCGTCGCTGGCCCACGGGCCCGAGCAGATCGAGCGCACGCTCGCCGCGGCGCGGGCGGCGTTCGCCACGCTGCCGGAGCGCTCGGAGGCGGCATGAGCACGCTCGATCGCCTGCGCGACCTGGTGGCCGCCGAGGGCGAGCCGATCGCCGCCGGGCTGCTCGCGCAGCCGGCGCCGGGCGCCGAGCCGACGCTCGGCGCAATCGCCGCGGGCGGCCCGCGAGCCGGCGCCAACGCCGCCGAGTACGAGCTGCTGCTCGAGGCGATCTACGAGGGCTACCTGCTGCACTACGGCGTCTCGCGCCTGCTCTCGGACAGCGACGCCGACCTCGCCCTGCTGGCCGGCGACCGTCTGTACACGCTCGGCCTCGAGCGGCTCGTCGCGCTCGGCGATCTCGACGCCGTGAGCGAGCTGGCCGACGTGATCGCGCTGTGCGCGCTGCTCGTCGGTCGCGGCGAGCTCGCCAGCTGCGAGGCGCTGTGGCGGGCGGGCGCCCACGCCGTCGGCTGGGGGGCGGGCGAGCGCTACAACCGGGCCAAGGCGCTGGCGCGCGCGGGCGATGGCTCGGCGCACGCCGCGCTGCTTGCGCTCGATGCTCCCCCGGCCATGGCATGACGATATTGTTCGCGCTCGCCCGGTTCCCCAGGAGCGTCATTGGCACCCACGCGCAGGCCCAGCAAGTCCAAGTACACCGCTGATCGCGGGATTCCCGGCGCCTTCGAGGGTGAGACCGTCACCCGGCGGCGGTTCATGACCGGCACCGTGCACGGCGCCGGCGCGCTGATGACGATGGGCTTCGCACTTCCCGCGCTGGCCTTCGCGATCGGGCCGATCTTCTCCAACGTGTCGCTCGGCTGGCAGACCGTCGGCTACCCCGACGACTTTCCCGACAACAACTACACGCCGGCGGTGATCACGACCTCGCCGGGGATCGGCGAGGCCGGCAAGAGCACCGTCTTCATCCGCGGGCGCAACAGCAAGATCGACACCACGCCGCTTACGCAGTTCAACCGCTGGGTCGCGATCACGAGCCGCTGCGCGCACCTCGGCTGCCCGGTGCGCTGGGTGCCCGCGTCGGAGCGCTTCATCTGCCCGTGCCACGGCGGCGTCTACGACCTCCAGGGCGCGCGCGTCGGCGGGCCGCCGCCGCGGCCGCTCGACCGCTTCTTCACCCGCCTGCACGAGGGCATGGTGCAGGTCGGGCCGCGCTACAGCGTGAACAGCGAGCTGCGGGCGTTCTCCCCGCGCGACCCGGGCGAGCCGCTCGACGGCATCGGCCAGTACCTGTACCCGTCGCGTCCGAGCGTGCGCATCTGATGCCCAAGCTTCCCGCCCCGCCGATCCCGCCGAAGTTCCTGCCCCAGCCGCCGCCGCCGGGAACCCAGCGCGGACGGCCCCGCACGCCGCTCGAGAAGGGCGCCGAGGCCGGCAAGTCGGCGGTCGACTGGATCGACGAGCGGACCTCGCTGTCCGGCGGGGTGCGCTGGCTGCTGTTCCGCAAGGTGCCCAAGGGCACGAACTGGTTCTACACGCTCGGCTCGGCGACGATGATCGCCTTCCTCTCGCAGGCGGTCACCGGCGTGTTCCTCGCGATGTACTACCGCCCGGACGCCGCGGGCGGGGCCTACGAGTCGGTGCGCAACATCACCAACAACGTGTTCCTCGGCCAGTTCGTCCGCGGGATGCACAAATGGGGCTCCACCGTGATGGTGGTCCTCGTCTTCCTGCACATGGGGCGCACGTTCTTCTTCGGCGCCTACAAGTATCCGCGCGAGCTGAACTGGGTGATCGGCGTCGTGCTGCTGATCCTGACGATGACGATGTCGTTCACCGGCTATCTGCTGCCGCTCGACCAGCGCTCCTACTGGGCGACGATCGTCGGCGTGAACATCAACGGCACCGGGCCGCTGCTCGGGCCGTTCCTCAGCGACTTCCTGCGCGGCGGGCCCGAGTTCAACTCGACGACGCTGTCGCGCTTCTACTCGATCCACATGCTGCTCGTCCCGGGCGCGATCGCGGCGATGCTCGGCGCCCACCTGTACCTCGTCGCCAAGCTCGGCACGACGGCGCCGCCGTGGCTGCGGGCCAAGCCCGAGCCCGAGCTGGTCGAGGAAAAGCTGTGAACCAGCGCGAAAAGGAGGAGTACCTCCGCGAGTACTCGGTCCTGAAGAGCCAGGGCAAGCCGTTCTTCCCCTACGCGGTGGCCAAGGACAGCCTGATGGGGTGCCTGGTCATCGCGATCATCATCACGCTCTCGATCGTCCTCGGCGCCGAGCTCGGGCCGAAGGCGAACGCGGCGACGACCACCTACACGCCGCGACCGGAGTGGTACTTCTTCTTCCTCTTCGAGTTGCTGCGGGTGATCAAGCCCGGGAATTTCGTCGGTCTGGCGACGATCGGCATCCCGACGCTCGCGATGATCCTGCTGTTCCTGCTGCCGTTCTACGACCGCGGACCGGAGCGCCATCCGCTGCGCCGCCCGATCGCCACGGTGAGCAGCATCTTCGTGATCTGCGCCATGGCCTACCTGACGTTCCTCGGCGCGAACACCGGGGCGCCGACCGAGCAGACGATCAAGCCGTCGGCCGAGGTGGTCGCGCAGGGCAAGCAGGCGCTCGCCACGTTCTATCTCGGTCGCGCCGTCGTCGCGCAGTCGGGCTGCGAGGCGTGCCACAAGATCGGCAGCTACGGCAACGACGGCCCCGGCCCGGAGCTCACCCAGATCGGCGCCCGCGTGCCGCCGCAGGCGATCGCGCGCACGCTCGTGAACCCGACCGAGCCGATGCCGTCCTACGGCACCTCCGGGCCCTCCGCGCTGTCGCCGAAGCAGTTCAGCGCGGTCGTCACCTTCCTGTCCGACCTGAAGTAGTGGCCGGCGACACGCCCGGTACGCTGGAGGCGCGCCAGGTGCGCGCGATGTTCGATCGCATCGCCGGGGTCTACGACGCGATGAACACGCTGATGACGGCGGGGCTGCACCACCAGTGGCGCGAGCGGGCGGTGGCGCTGGCCGGGGTCGGCCCGGGCAGTCGGGTGATCGACGTGGCCACCGGCACCGGCGATCTCGCGCTGGCGCTGGAGCGCGCCGTCGCGCCAGACGGCGAGGTGGTGGCCTGCGACTTCTCCGAGGCGATGCTCGCCCGCGCCCGCGCCAAGGCGCCCGCGCTGCGCTTCGAATGGGCCGACGCGCTGGCGCTGCCCTACGCGAGCGACAGCTTCGACGCCGCGACGGTCGGCTTCGGGGCGCGCAACTTCGCCGACCTGCAGCGCGGCATCGAGGAGATGGTGCGGGTCGTGCGGCCGGGAGGGCGCGTGGTGATCCTCGAGATCGCGCGGCCGACGCGCGAGCCGCTGGCGGGCTTCTTCCGCGCCTGGTTTGACCGGATCGTGCCGGCGCTGGGGCGGATCGCCGGGCAGCGCGCCGCCTACAGCTATCTGCCGAGCTCGGTCCGGCGCTTCCCGGCGCCGCGCGAGCTCGCTGCGGTGATGGACGGATGCGGGCTGCGCGCGATCACATACGTCCTGCTGGCCGGCGGCATCATCGCGATCCACGTCGGCGAGGTGGCGTCATCGAGACGCTGACCGACCCGTTCGACGCGATTCTCGAACTCGGGGGCGAACCGCTGCGCGGGGCGATGGCCGCCGTCGAGACGCGTCTGCGCGAGATCACGGCCGTCGAGCGCCACGCGCTCGCCACGGTCGCCGCCGGAGGCAAGCGCCTGCGCCCGCTGCTGGTGTTCGTCGCCGGGCTCGGCAGCGACGCCCATGTCGCGCTCTCGCGGGCCGCCGCAGCAGTCGAGCTGATCCACTCCGCGACGCTGGTCCACGACGACGTGCTCGACGACGCGCCGCTCCGCCGCGGCCGCAAGACGGTGTTCGCGGCAGCGGGCCGCAGCGCGGCGACGGCGACCGGCGACCTGCTGTTCTCGAGCGCCTTCGCCGAGCTCGCCCGAAACGGCGCGATCGCGCAGCTGCGCGCGCTGTCCGCGGCCTCGGCGGCGCTGGCCCGCGGGGAGCTGATGCAACGCGCCGACGCCTGGCGCGCGGACGTCACCCTGGAGCGCTACCTCAAGCGCTGCGAGCTGAAGACGGCGCGGCTGTTCGCCGCCGCCTGCGAGCTGGGCGCGCTGGCCGGCGGCGGGCCCCCGCTCGGGCCGTTCGGGCACGCCGTGGGGCTCGCCTTCCAGCTGCTCGACGATGTCCTCGACATCACCGGCCCGGCGGAGCGCACCGGCAAGCGGCGCGGCACCGACCTGCTCGACGGCACGGTCACGCTGCCGCTGATACTGGCCCGCGAACGCTCGCGCGAGCTGTGGTCACTCGATCTGCGATCGATCGATGGCCCGGCCGACGCCGAACGGATCTGCGAGGCGATCGAGGCAACCGGCGCGGGCGAACACGCGCGCCTGCGCGCGCTCGACCTCGTGGCACAGGCCAAGCGCGAGCTGCCGCGGGAATGCCCGCCGCTGCAGCGGCGGGCGCTTGAGCTGATGGCCGACGGACTCGTCGACCGCTACTCATAAGGGTGCTCGCCGCGGCTTCGCCGCGGCTGCGCGCCGGCTTTGGCCAGGGAGCGACGGGTGGTGGTGCCGCTGTGGGCCACCGAGCGTCCGCGGCCAGGTTGGGTGGATCGTCAGCCCGTGGGGACGTGGGCGGGAGGATGCGTTGCGCGGGCGGAGCGGACTCCGCTGTGCCTGTCGACTAGAAGTCGAAGGGGAGGATGAGCTCGGTCTCGAGGGCCTTTGCGAAGCACTCGATCTCGGCTTCCATGCAGGCGCGTGAGACACGTGTCAGCGTGGACTGCAGCTTGCGCATCCCGCGGTCGAGGTCGCGGTCGAAGCGATCGACGGCCTCCTGGGCGAACACGCCGGTGCCGCTCCACTCGCAGTTGGGGCAGCGCAACGTCACGCGCCAGTGTGTGCGCCCGATCAGCGCCCAATCGGTGGGCTGAACGAGCATCGAACCGCAGCTGCCGCAACGGCAAAGCTCCGGATCGCTCGTGGTGTCGCAGCGTTTGGTGTCGCGGACGTCGGACGAACCGACGGCGAGCGGCCCCGGAAGCTTGATGTCCTGGGTGGGGTGCTGGTTGTCGTGATTGACGTCCACGGTTCGTTCATCGGCCTGAACCGGCCGGCTCTTGAGCGCGTGCACGCTAGGCTGTGGCCGCATGTTTCGCGCTATCCGGCCGGTCGGCCACGAGGATCACCTGAGCCTCGTCGAGCATCTGGATGAGCTGCGGACGAGGCTGATCATCTGCCTGGCTGCGTTGGCGGTCGCTTTCGCCCTGTGTTTCTGGCAAAACCACGCGCTGATCAACCTGCTGAACGGTCCGGTCAAGAAGCAGGTGGCGGGCGAGATCAAGAAGGGCAACGGCACGGAAGGCCAGATCGCGACCGCCTGGACGGCGCTCCGGAATCTCGGCGCCGCCGACAAGAGCTTCGCGGCGGCACTGCAGAGCCCCGCGTTCGGACTGTCGGCCGCGGCACGCCACGAGCTCGCGCGGCTGGAGAGGCAGATCACCGCGGCCACCGCGAAGGTTCCGCGCACAAACCCGCCGAACGTCCCGACGACGCTCGGCATCGGCGAGCCGTTCACCGCGACGATCACCGTCACGTTCTATTTCGCGCTGCTGCTCTCGCTGCCGATCATCCTGTTCGAGCTGTACGGGTTCCTGATCCCGGCGTTCAGCCCGAACGAACGTGCTGTCGCGCTCCCGGTGATGATGGCGGTGCCCGGGCTCTTTGCCGGCGGCGTCGCGTTCGGCTACTTCGTGGTGCTGCCGGCGGCCGTGCACTTCCTGCAGAACTTCAACAGCAGCAACTTCAACGTGCAGCTCTTGGCGTCGAGCTACTACCAGTTCGCGGCGCTGATCATGCTCGCCATGGGCGTGATCTTCCAGGTCCCGCTCGGCGTCATCGCCGTGGCGCGCGCGGGGATCGTGACACCGCGGCAACTGCGCAAGAACCGGCGCTACGCGATCGTCGTCGCCGCGGCGATCGCCGCGCTGCTGCCCGGTGACGTGGTCACGATGACCCTCGAGACGCTGCCGATCATCGTGCTCTACGAGGTCGGTATCCTGGTTGTCGTGGCGCTCGATCGCCGCGACGCCCGCAGGGCGCAAGCGCACGAGCGCTCAGCGTCGACAAGCGCGCCACCTCCCCCACCGCCGCCACCGATCCCCTTCAACGATGCTCTTTGATCTGCGCAGCCCGCACCGCAGGCGGGTCATCAAGGTCGTCTACGTCTTCCTCGCCCTGCTGATCGGCGGCGGCCTGATCTTCTTCGGCGTCGGCACGGGCAACAACTCGGGCGGCCTGCTCTCCAACGTCGGCGGCGGCGGGGGCAGCGCGAACGGCCAGGCCGCCTACACCAGCGCGCTCGCGACGGCGCAGAAGAAGGCAAAGGCGGCGCCCAACGATCCCGCCTCGTGGGCGGCGGTCGGCAGGGCCACGTTCAACCTCGCGCAGCTGCCCGCCAACTACGTCAGCAACCAGGGGTACACGGCATCCGGCCACGCGGTGCTCGCCAAGCTGAAGCAGGCCTGGAGCAAGTACCTCTCGCTGGCGCCCGCGAAGCCCGACGTGACCTTCGCCGATCAGGTGGTCGCGGCGTTCGGCAGCCCGCCCGGCATCGCCGACTACAAGACGGCGGAGAGCGCGCAGGAGGTCGTGGCGTCGACGGCGTCGACGCAGTACGCCCAGTACGAGTACCTCGCCTACTACGCCTACCTCGCCAACGAGCCGAACCGCGGCGACCTCGCGGCGGCGCGGGCGCTGGCCCTGGTTCCGGCGAAGCTCCGCTCGCAGACCCAGACGGCGTTGAAGAACATGAGGTCGCAGGCGCTGGCGGCGGCAACCGGCGCGACGGGCGCGAGCGGCTGATCGCCGCTAACATCCCGGCGCCGGACGCTCAGGCGTGCCTCGGGCCGTTAGCTCAATTGGCAGAGCAGGGGCCTCTTAAGCCCAAGGTTGAAGGTTCGATTCCTTCACGGCCCATCCAGAATATCCCGCGCACGCGGTGCTGCGCGTTCAGGAGCGTGCCCCGCGACGGCGACGAAGATGGGCTGCCGCGCGGTTTCCGCGGCCTGGCTTCTGCAGGATTGTGTCGGCACCGGCGATATGCGAGGCTCAGTGGACTGTGACGATGTCGGTGCTGAG
>DATLQS010000081.1:0-31877 GCA_035535075.1 Solirubrobacteraceae bacterium | reverse complement strand
GCGCCTGTTTGCCTGGTGGCAGGCCCAGGACGGGGAGCTGCCGTGGCGGAGGACGCGCGATCCCTACGCGGTCCTGGTCTGCGAGGTGATGAGTCAGCAGACCCAGATCGAACGCGTGCGCGTCTACTGGGAGCGCTGGATGGCGCGCTGGCCGACGGCGGCGGCGCTCGCGGCCGCCCCGCTCGCGGATGTGCTGCGTGCCTGGCAGGGGCTCGGCTATCCGCGCCGCGCGCGGGACCTGCACGCCGCGGCGCGACGCATCGCCGACGAGGGATGGCCCGATCCCGAACATCTCAGCGAGCTCCCCGGGGTCGGGCGCTACACGGCCGCGGCGATCCGCTGCTTCGCCCTCGAGCAGCCCGTGCTGCCGCGCGACGCCAACGTGCGTCGCGTGCTGGCGCGACGGTTCCCCGGGGGTCTCGCGCCCACGGCCGATCCGTGGCGGCTCTCGGGAGCGCTGATGGACGTCGGTCGCTCGCACTGCCGAGCTCGGCCGCGCTGCGACGGCTGCCCGCTGCGCGACGGCTGCCTTGTCGCGCTCGAGGCGGGCGACTGGGACCCGGTCGCGCGCCGCCGGCGCCAGGCCGCCTATGCCGGCTCGCTGCGTGAGCGCCGCGGGGCGCTGCTGCGCGCCGCGCTCGCCGGCGAGCGCCCGCCGGCGGCGGCGGATCCGCAGGCCGCGGCGTCGCTGCTCGCCGACGGCCTGATCGCGGCACGCGCCGGGTTTCTCGTCGCCCCGTAGGTATCGTGGTCTCGTGGGAGGTCGTGGATGCCCGAGCTGATCGCCAACAACCTGATGCGGCGCATCGGGCGCACCCTGCTGACCGCGCTCGGGGTCGGCCTGGGCGTCGCGACGATCGTGGCGCTGCTCGCGGTGAGCGATGGGCTGACCCAGACCGCGGCCGGGTTCGCCCACCTCGGCGGCTCCGACCTCGGCGTCTTCCAGGCCGGGGTTTCGGACCCGACGGTCTCGGTGCTGCAGACCTCGCAGGTCGCACGGCTCGAGCGCAATCCCGACGTCGCGAGCGCGACGCCGCTGCTGCTGATCGTCGGCAAGGTGCGCTCGGACGCCTCGGCCTTCGTGTTCGGCGCCGACCCGAAGGGCTTCTTCGCGCGACGGCTGGTGTTCGCCAGCGGCGGCCCGCCGTCGCGGGGCACGATCGCGATCGGCAGCGGACTCGCCGCCAGCCTGCACCAGCGGCTGGGCGGCACGGTGGTCGTCGCCGGCCGCCGCTTCACCGTCTCGGGCGTGTATCACTCCGGGATCCTCTACGAGGACCAGGGCGCGGTGCTGCCGCTGGCCGTCGCGCAGGCGATCACCGGGCTTGCCGGTGAGACGACCTCGATCGCCGTCGAGCTCACGCCGGCGGCGAGTGCGACCGCCGCGACGCGGTCGATCCTGCACCAGATTCCCAACACCACGGTGATCGCGACCAGCCAGGAGGCGGCGCGGGCCGGGGCCAACGGCGCGCTGATCCACAACGCCACGCTGGTCATCATCATCATCGCGCTCGCCCTCGGCGCGATCAGCGTCACCAACACGATGGCGATGTCGGTGCTCGAACGTCAGGGGGAGCTTGCGCTGCTCAGCACCGTCGGCTGGAGCGCCCCGCGGGTCGCGGCGCTGGTCATCGGCGAAGGGATCGGGGTGAGCCTGCTCGGCGCGGCGATCGGCCTGGTGTTCGGCGTGCTCGGCAGCCTGCTGCTCGTCAAGCTGATGGGGGTCGGCGCCTACGTCTCGCCGTCGATCACGGCCTGGGGGCTCGGGCGCGGACTGGTCGTCGGCGTCTCGATCGGCGTGCTCGGCGGTCTCTACCCGGCCTGGCGGGTCACGCGCATGGCGCCGTTGAAAGGTCTGTCTCGGGCTGCATGAGCAGCCCGTCGGTGACGGTCACCATACGGTCGGCGCGCTCCCCGACCTGGGGGTCGTAGCTGACGACGATGACGGTCATCCCGCGGCGTGCGCGAACCTCGCCGAGCAGGTCGAGGACGCGCTGGGAGGTGACCGAGTCGACGGCGCCGGTCGGCTCGTCGGCGAGCAGCAGCCGCGGCTCGTTGGCGAGCGCCCGGGCGATCGCCACGCGCTGGCGCTCGCCGCCGGAGAGCGCTGCGGGCTCGTGGTCCGCGCGTGCGGCGAGGCCGACCTCCTCGAGCAGACGGAGCGCAATCTCGCGACGCTCGCGGCGAGGCACGCCCGCGCCGATCAGCGCGACTTCGACGTTCGCGCGGGCTGTGAGGTTGACCAGCAGGTGGTGCTGCTGGAAGACGAAGCCGACCAGCTCGCGGCGGTGGCGCGGCGCCCGCGGCTCGCGCCACAGCTCCCGCCCGTCGATCAGGATCCGCCCGCTGGTCGGCTGGTCGAGTCCGCCGATCAGGTTCAGCAGCGTGCTCTTGCCGGAACCCGACCGTCCGGTGACCACGAGCAGCTCTCCGGGCGCGACATGCAGGCTGGCGTCGCGCAGCGCCTCGATCGACCCGTAGCGGCGGCCGGCGTGCTCGACGCGGACGTCGGCGCCGGCCGACGCGCTCACTTGTGGGAGGTGATCGAGCAGTTGAGTTTCACCGTGTGGCCCGCTGCCTTGATCACGACTCGCAGCGTGAGCGTGAAACCCAGCGAGCTGGCAGGGAACTTCAGCTTGTCGCTGAAGTGGCCGGTGAAGCTGAAGTGCTTGTTGTTGTAGGGGTATTGGGTGCTGACGACGGAGCCGCCGAACACGAACTGGTAGGCGGCGGTGGCGTGCGCCGGCTTGCCTCTCAACGTCGCGGTGACGGTGATCGGCACGAGGGCGTTGACCTTCGGCGTGTGGGTGCTCGGCACGAGTTTGGCGGCCAGCGGACCCGAGGAGCCCTTGATCGGCGCCGCGGCGGCCGCCGCGGTCGGACTGACCATGGCGCCAGCGATCAGTGCGCCGACCGTGAGTCGCATCGCCCGTGTCATTTCGCACCAGAAATGATACCCCCAGGCCCCGATGCTCCTTCGGCGTGCGCGCTACGGCGTTTGGCCGGCGGCCGCCTCGGCGGCCTCCAGGTTGCGCTCCACCAGGTCGAGCCCGCGCTCCCAGAAGCCCGGGTCGGTCAGGTCGATGCCGACGATCTCGCCGAGATCCTCCGGGCTGCGCGAACCGCCGCTGCGCAACAGCTCGAGGTAGCGAGCCTCGAAGCCCGAGCCCTCGTTCAGGTAGCGGTCATAGACCGAGAGCGCGAGCAGCTGGCCGTATGAGTACGCGTAGACGTAGCCCGGGGTGTTGATGAAATGGGGGATGTAGGACCACCAGCAGCGGTAGTCGTCGGTCACCTCCACGGCGTCGCCGAGCATTTCCCCCTGGGTCTGCGCCCACAGCTCGCCGAAACGCGCCACCGACAGCTCCCCGACCTCGCGGCGCTCGGCGTGGACGAGGCGTTCGAAGCTGTTCATCGCCACCTGGCGAAAGACGGTCGCGATCGCGCCCTCGATGTTCTCGGCGAGCAGCGCGAGGCGCGCGGCGGGCGTCGGCGAGGTCTCGAGCAGCCGCCCGAAGGTCAGCGCCTCGCCGAACACCGAGGCCGTCTCGGCGAGCGTGAGCGGCGTCCCCTGCTGGAAGATCCCCTGCGGCGCGGCGAGCGCGGCGTGGACGCCGTGTCCGAGCTCGTGCGCGAGGATCAGCACATCGCGCCGCCGCCCGGTGAAGTTGAGCAGCACGTAGGGGTGGACGGACGGGACGGTGTAGGCGCAAAACGCCCCGCCGCGCTTGCCGTGGCTGGGCGGAGCGTCGATCCAGCGCTCGTCGAAGAAGCGTGCGGCCAGCGCCCCGAGGGTCGGCGAGAAGGAGCCGTAGGCGTCGAGGACCAGTTCCCGTGCGGCGGGCCACTCGACCTGCTCCTCGTCGACGGCGAGCGGCGCCATGCGGTCGTAGTCGGCGAGGCGTTCGATTCCGAGCAGCTTGGCCTTCAGCCGGTACCAGCGACGGGCGAGCTCGTAGCGGCCCGTGACGGCAGAGACGAGCGCCGCCACCGACTCGTCGCTCGCCTCGTTGGCGAGGTTGCGGGCGGCCAGCCAGTGCTCGTAGGAGCGCAGCCGGTCGTCGGTCGCCTTGTCGACGAGCAGCGTGTTGAAGATGAACGCGCGAGTGCGCAGGCCGGGCTCGAGCGCCCGGGTGACCGCTGCCGCGCTCTCGCGGCGCACGGCGCGCGACGGCGACGCCAGGCGGGCCAGCGCGGTGTCGAGCGTCACGGTCCCCTCCAGCTGCACCTCGATGGCCGAGGTCAGCTCGCCGAACAGGCGCGCCCACGCGGCCGACCCGCTGATCGCCTTCTCGGTGAGGATCAGCTCCTCGGGCTCGGTCAGCAGGTGCGGGCGGTAGCGACGGGCGGTACGCAGATGGTGCCGGCAGAAGTCCAGCCCCCCGTGCGCGAGCAGCTCCTCGACGCGGGCGTCGGGGAGCGCCGCCCACTCCAGATCGAAGAACAGCAGCTGGGTCGCGATCGCCGTCGAGCGCTCCTCCACGCGCGCCAGCAGGGCGCCCCGCGCCGGATCCGTCGTGTCGGTCGAGAAATCGAGCATCGCGAAGGACTCCGCGCGGCCCACGAGGTCGTAGATCGCCGCCAGCTCGTCCATCGCCTCGGCGAGACCGCCTCCGCCGATCGTCGCCAGCACACCGCGGTAGCGCTCGGCGAAGGCGCCGGCACGCTCGCTCGCGCGATCGAGCATCCCTCCGATCGGATCGCCGTCGCCCTCCGCGAGCAGGTCGGCGAGATCCCAGCGAACCGCGTCGAGTGGCTCGGTGGTGCTCATCGGAGGCGAACCCTATCCGTCCGGCGGCGCTGCTCTGATCTTGCGTGTTGTGGTCTCCAACGGAGGTGGATGCGATGCCCGGTGCGCAGACGGTGACAACGAGCGAGCAGGCGCGGGCGCAGGCCTTCGTCGAGCTCGGGTTCGACACCACCCAGGCGTTGATGCTTGCGGCGACGCGCGACGCGGGCGAGTACGTCGATCTTGATCACGTGCGCCGGCTGCTGGACTCCGGCTGTCCGCACGATCTCGCGTTGCGCATCGTCGTGTAGCCCGCATCGGCGCCCGACGCCGTGACCCTCAGCCGCGGGGCGGCGCGAGCACCGCAACCGTGCGCGTCGCGGCCGTCGCCTCGTTCGCGGCGAGCAGCGCGAGACCTTCGCTCTCCAGGGCCCGCCGTGCCGTTGAGGACAGGACGGCGAACGGCGTGATCTCGAGCGTCGCGGTCCTCGCTGTTCGCCTGACGGTCCATGTGGCGCAGACCTCGCCGTCGTAGAGCGCCGTCGCGTTGACGCGCAGGTTCTTGGTCGTCAGGTATCGGCGGTGCTCGTCGGCGATCAGACGGCTCCGATCGGCGTGGGCGAGGACGAGGCTGTCGAACTCCGGCAGGTAGCGCGCCGGCGCCGGCACCTCGCCGCCGGGACGGGGTGCGCCGGGCAGGTCGAACAGCTCGCGGCCGCGCTCGTCGGTGAACCGCGCGAGCGCCGGCCCCAATGCGTCGAAGGTCGGCGCGAGACCGCCGACGCCCGACCACTCCTGGGCGTCGGCGACGCTCGCCGGCCCGTAGGCGGCGAGATACCGGCGCACCAGCTCGCTCGCGTCCTCGTTCGTATTGGTCACCTTGGCCAGCCGCAGCCGGGGGTCGCGGGGGAATCCCCAGGGATCCTCGGTGGCCACCATCGCCAGCGACAGGTTCGTGCGGACGGCGTAGCCGAGGGCACGTGGATCCTCGTCGGGAAATGCCGCGTGCAGGAGGGCGCGCAGCTCCCCGGCGGTTCGCGGACGCTCCTGCAGGAGCCCACGCGCGACCTCGACGAGCCGTTCGAGGTCGAGTGTCTGCGCGCGGGTGCCGAGCACGCGCAGCGCGCGGCTGAGCGCCGGTTGGCACGGTGCGCGGAACACCGACCAGTCGGCCTCGGTCACCAGGTGCAGCGTCGCGCGAAACAGCGGCCCGCGGAACACCGCTCCGGCACGCAGCGCCTCGAGCAGCTCCTCGGCCCGGAAGTCCGCGAGCCGCGACCACAGCCCGACGAACGGCGGGCGCGGTTCCTGCGCCTGCATCCCGGCGAGTGCCGCGACCGCGTCGACGGCGCTGATCGGCGCGCGCTCGAGCAGCAACTGGCGCGCGAGCGTCGCCCGCCCGAGCGCGCGACGCGTGAGCAGCGGCGCCGCGGATCGCGGATCAGTCGCGGTGCGCATCCCATGAGAAGCCGCGCACCGCGAGCACGCTGCCGACGACAGCCCACAGTCCGAGCACCCACAGGGCGGTGACGTGGCTGGAGATCCCGCCGTGATGGGCGACGAGCCCGCCGGAGATGCCCATGATCAGGTGATTGAGCGGAAGCGCCTGTGCGATGTCGCGCAGGAAGCTCGGCACGTGCTTGACATCGAAGAACACGCCGGAGATCAGGATCACCGGCACGAACACGGCGTTGACCACGGCGGGCGCGGATTCGAAGTTGGGGATGGCGTGCGACAGGGCGACCCCGAGCGTGGCGAAGCAGACCACGCCGAGGGCCACGAACAGGACCAGCTCCAGGCCGTCCGGCGGCCAGCCGAGGCCGAAGAACACGCGCCCGGCGACCACGACGATCCCGATCTGGATCGCCGCGTTGGTGACGGCGTTCAGCGCCAGGCCGCCGAGGAACACCCCGCTCGGCAGCGGTGTGCCGCGCATCCGCTTGAGCACCCCCTGCTCGCGGAGGAAGGTCAGGTTGTAGGCAAGCGCCGTGAACGTCGTCGACATCACGCTCATGCCGGCGATCCCGGGGACGATGATCTCGAGTTCGTGGTGGTTTCCACTGACGATCGCGCCGAACAGGGCGAGGAAGATCAGCGGCAGCAGGAAGTTGAAGAACGCCGCACTGGGGTTGCGCCAGAACAGGTGCCGCTCGAAGCGATACTGGCGCCAGAGCAGCCTGAGCGTGTCAGCCATCCGCGGTCAGCTCCAGGTAGACCTCCTCGAGGCTCGGTCGCGTGACCGAAAGCCCCTCGAGGCGCTCCCCGCGCGCGAGCGTGTCGCCGGTCAGCTCGTGCAGGAAGCTCGTCGGGTCGTCGGTCTGGTGGATCACCGGCTCGCCGTCCCTCAGGTAGGCGACGCGGTAGCGCGAGCCGGCACCGACGCCGAGCTGCTCGGGCGAGCCCTCGGCGAGGATCAGCCCGCCCTTGATGATCGCGACACGGTCGGCGAGCTCCTGGGCCTCGTCGAGGTAGTGCGTCGTCAGCAGCACCGTCTTGCCGAGGTCCTTCAGCGAGCGGATCGTCTGCCACGCGGTGCGTCGCGCCGCCGGGTCGAAACCCGTCGTGGGTTCGTCGAGGAAGATCAGCTCGGGGTCGCCGATCAGCGCGAGTGCGAGATCAAGCCGGCGTCGCTGGCCACCGGAGAGTCTGCGCGCGCGCTCGCCGCGCTTGTCGCTCAGCCCGACCAGCGCGATCACCTCTTCGACGTCGCGCGGGTGCGGGTAGAAGCCGGCGAAGTGCGCGACCACTTCGCCGACCCGCACCTGGCTGTAGATGCCGCTGCTCTGCAGCACGATGCCGACGCGTCGGCGCAGCTCGCGCGGGCGGGCCTGCGGGTCGAAGCCGAGCACGCTGACGCTGCCGGAGCTGCGCTCGCGATAGCCCTCGAGGATCTCCACGGTGCTCGTCTTGCCGGCCCCGTTGGGTCCGAGCAGGCCGTAGATCTCGCCGCGCTGGACGCTGAACTCGATCCCGCGCACAGCCTCCAGCTCGCCGTAGGACTTGCGCAGATCGCGGACCTCGATCGCCGGGCTGCTCGCCATCGCCGGTCATCATGCCAACATGCGCGCCGTCGTCCGGAGCGGCGCGTGGGCTCAGCTGCGTGGCGGTGGGCGACCCGGCGGCTACCAGCCGCGTTGCCACTCGGCGCTCTTGGCGCGCGCCTTGGCCGCGGCCTTGTGCTCGTCCTTGCGCTTCTCGAGGCGTCCCTGAACCATGCTCGCGACGAAGACGAACACCGGGATCGCGATGATCAGGATGAAGCCGGCGGTGGTGACGACCTTGTCATTGGTCTGGCCGTAGAGCCCCTCGCCGCCGTCGTGGGCCAGCGCGGCCGGCGCCAGCAGCAGCAGCGAGACGAGGCCGGTGGCGGTGAGAGCGATCAGGCGGCGCACCGCTGCGCACTGTATCGAAGCGAGCCGCGGCATACGATCAATGCCATGGCCGTCTGCATCGCCTCCAACCTCGCCAAGGACGTCGCCGGGCAGCCGCTGCTGCGCGGCGTGTCGTTCAAGCTGGAGCGCCGCGAGCGGATGACGATCGCCGGACGCAACGGCGCGGGCAAGACCACGCTGCTGCGGATGCTCGCCGGCGAGGCCGGGATCGACGGGGGAGAGCTGGCGATCGCCAAGAACGTCCGCGTGGCGCTGCACGATCAGCGCCCGCCACGCCAGCGCGGGGTGCCCCTGCGCGACTACCTGCTGTCGGGTTGCACGACGGAGCTGGCGATCGAGGCGCGGCTGGCCAAGCTCGAGACGGCCATGGCCAACGGCTCGGCCGACCCGGCGACGCTCGACCGCTACGCCCGCGCTCAGGCCGAGTTGGAGCACCACGGCGGATACCTGTGGCGCAATCGCGCGACCGAGGTGGCCCGCGGGCTCGGCTTCGCTGAGGACGAGCTCGACCGAGGCCTGGCGACCTTCTCGGGCGGAGAGCTGACCCGCGCGTCGCTCGCTCGCGCGCTGGCGACCGCTCCCGACCTGCTGCTGCTCGACGAGCCGACCAACCACCTCGACATCGAGTCGCTGGAGTGGCTCGAGCAGACGCTCGTCTCACTCGACGCGGCGATCGCGCTGGTCGCCCATGATCGCTGGTTCCTGGAGACCGTCGGGACGGCGGTGCTCGAACTGGAGGCGGGGCGCTCGCGATTCTTCCCCGGGACCTGGCATGCCTGGCGGACCGAGCAGGCCGCGCGAGAGCTGGCGCTGGGACGGGCGATCGAGCGCCAGCAGGCCGAGGTCGCTCGGCTCGAGCGGTTCGTCGCCCGCTGGGGCGCCGGGACGCGCGCCCGCCAGGCCCAGTCGCGCGCCAAGGCACTCGAGAAGATCGAGCGCATCGAGCGGGCGCCGACCGACGGTGCGTCGCTGTCGTTCCAGTTCGATGCGCCGCAGCGCAGCGGGCGGGTCACCTTCGAGCTGGAGGACGCACGGATCGAGGTCGGCGACCCGCCGATCGTGCTGCTCGAGCGGGCGCAGCTGTGGCTCGAGCGCGGTGAGCACGTCTCACTGGTCGGTCCGAACGGGTCCGGCAAGACAACGCTGATCGAGGCGCTCACCGCTCAGCGGCCGCTCGCCGCCGGCAAGCTGCGCACCGGGCACAACGTGACGGTCGGCTACCTCTCCCAGCACGGCGACGAGCTGGGGAGCAGCGGGACGGTGCTGGAGGCGACTCAGCGCGCGACCGGGCTGACTCCGAACAAGGCACGCGCGCTGCTCGGCCGTTTCCTGTTCAGCGGCGAACTGGCCGAGAAGCCGCTGGCGGGGTGCTCGGGCGGCGAACGTCGCAGGCTGTCCCTCGCGATCCTCGTGAGCGGCGGCGCGAATGTGCTGATCCTCGACGAGCCGACCAACCATCTCGACCTCGAGTCGCGCGAGGCGCTCGAGGATGCGCTCAGCGGGTTTCGCGGCTCGCTGATCCTGGTCTCCCACGACCGGGCGCTGCTCGACGCGGTCGGGACACGGACGATCGCGGTCGAGCACGGCAGCCTGCGCAGCTATGTCGGCGGCTGGCCGGAGTACGTGCGCGTGCGCGAAGAGCGCAAGGCCGCCGGCGAGGACCTCGGCCTGCGCCCGCGGCGCCGCTCGGACGCTGGAGCCGCGCCGGCCGGTGGTGCCTCGACGGCGGTCGCGGCGCCGAAACAGCGGGCGACGGCGCCGGCGGGACCGAGCAAGAACCGCCTGCGCGACCAGGAGAAGGCCGAACGGGCCGTCGAGGCGGCCGAGGCGGCGTTGGTCGCGCTCGAGCAGGAGCTGTCCGACCCGGCGGCATGGGCGACCAAGTACGAGACAGCCAAGAACCAGGCGCGCCACACCGCCGCGAAGCGAGCCGTCGAGGCCGCCTACGCGCAGCTCGAAGCGGTGCTGTAGCGCTGATCTACACTGAGATCATGAAGCATGCACGCAACGTCGCGATCATCCTGCTGATCGCGCTCGCCGTCGTCGCGCTGCCGGGTGGCGGCGACACCGCGGGCCTGGTCGGCGCCGTGTTCTCGCTGCTGATCGCAGCGCTGCTCGCGTACTTCGCCGGCCGTTTCTACCGCGACCACCAGATCGACCTCTACGGACTCGGCGATCGTGACCGCGGGATCCTGTACGCATCGCTCGGCGCGATCGTGGTGATCGTGGCCGCCTCAGGCAGGCTCTCGGTCAGCACCGCCGGAACGCTGATCGAGGTCGCGGCGCTCGCGCTGTGCGCCGGCGGCCTGTTCACCGTGTACCGCAACTGGCGACGGTACTGAGTCGCCGGCCGGGAGCACCGAGCTGACCGACACCGACCTCGCCACGCAACGGCGCACGCTGCCCGACCAGCCCGGCGTCTACCTGTTCCGCAACCAGGCCGGGCGGGTGATCTACGTCGGCAAGGCGATCTCCGTGCGCAAGCGGGTCGCCTCGCACTTCGGAGCCGGGGGCAACGCCGCGATGACGGCAGAGGTCGCCTCGATCGAGAGCGTGGTCGTCGGCAGCGAGGCCGAGGCGCTGCTGGCGGAGCAGGGCTTCATCAAGCAGTACCGCCCGCGCTTCAACATCCGCCTGCGCGATGACAAGTCCTACCCGTTCATCGCGATCTCGCTCGACGAGGCGTTTCCGCGCGTCTATTTCACCCGCGAGCGCCACCGGCGCGATCGCGCCTACTTCGGGCCCTATTCGAACGCCAAGCGCGTCCGCGAGACGCTCGAGCTGCTCAGCCGGATCTTCCTCATCCGCTCATGCACGGGAGCGGAGCCCGGGCGGCGATCGGGGTCACCGTGCCTGGACTACCACATCAACCGGTGCGCGGCACCGTGCGTGGGTTACGTCTCGCGCGCCGAGTACCGCCGCGGGATCGATCGCGCGATCGATTTCCTCGGCGGTCGCTACGGCGAGATCGAGCGCGAGCTGGAACAACGGATGAGCGCTGCGGCGGCGGCCCAGGAGTTCGAGCAGGCGGCCGTCGAGCGCAACCGGCTGGCCGCCGTGCGCTCGCTGCTCGAGCGCCAGCGGGTTGCGGGCGCCGCGGTCGGCACGCTTGACGCGATCGCCGTGGCGCTCGCCGGGCAGGACGCCAACGCGCAGGTGTTCCAGGTTCGCGACGGCGTGCTCTCCGACCGCCAGTCGTTCTACCTCGCCAACGAGGGCGAGCGCCCGCGGGAGGAGGTGATCGAGGAGTTCCTGCTGCAGTACTACGAGCACGCGGCGGCCGTACCCGCGCTCGTCGTCGTCGAGCAGCCGGTGGCCGAGATCGTCACCGAGACGCTCAGTGCGCGGCGCGGCGCACGCGTCGAGGTGCGCGCCGCCGAACGCGGTGAGAAGCGGCGAATTCTCGAGCTCGCCGCGCGCAATGCGGCGCTGGCCCTCGAGGAGGATCAGCTCAAGGCGGCGCGCCGGCGCGAGCGCCGCGCCGAGGCGCTCGACGGCCTGCGCGTCGCGCTCTCGCTGCCCGCCGTGCCGATGCGGATCGAGTGCTTCGACATCTCGAACCTCCAGGGCACCCACAGCGTCGCCTCGATGGTGGTCTTCGAGGCGGGGGTGCCCAAGCGCGCGGACTACCGGCGCTTTCGCATCCGCACGGTCAGCGGCGCCGACGACTTCGCGTCGCTGGCGGAGGTCCTGGGACGGCGGATGGCGGCGTGGGAGCGCCAGTCGGACACCTCGCCGCACGATTCGGGATATGACCGCAGCTTTGCCGCGCTGCCGAACATGATCGTGATCGACGGCGGCAAGGGCCAGCTCTCCGCCGGCCTCGAGCCGCTGGCCGCGGCGCGCGCCCAGGGGGTCGCCGTGATCTCGCTCGCCAAGCGACTGGAGGAGGTCTTCATCCCGGGCCGGAGCGCGCCGATCGTGCTCTCGCACGAGAGCCCCGAGCTCCAGCTGCTTGCCCGAATCCGCGACGAGGCGCATCGCGTCGCGCTCACCCACCACCGATCGCGCCGCGACCGCGCGATGACAGCTTCGCTGCTCGACGAGCTGCCCGGGGTCGGACCGGCGCGCAAGCGTGCGCTGATCGCCCACTTCGGCTCCCCCGATGCGGTGCTCGCGGCGAGTGCCGAGCACCTGCAGGCGGTCCCCGGACTGCCGGCGAAGGTCGGGCGCGAGCTGCACGCGCACCTCCATCGGATGGGATGAGCGCCACCGAGCGCCACGCCGGCGAGCGGCCCCCGCGTCCGCCGCGTGCGCGAGGATTGCGTCACATGGCCGACTCGGTGGGCGCGCTGAAGGATCTGATGATCATCACGGGCTTCTCGGGGGCGGGCAAGTCGACGGCGATGAACGTCTTCGAGGACGCCGGCTACTTCTGCGTCGACAACCTGCCGCCAGGGATGATCGGCAGCCTGATCGAGCTGTTCGTCCACGAGGGCTCGAAGGTCGAGCGCGCCGCGGTGGTCTCCGACGTCCGCGGTGGCGCCTATTTCGATGCGCTGCAGGCGGTGCTCGACGACCTCGAGCGGATGGGGCTCGCGCACCGGCTGCTGTTCCTGGACGCCGAGGACGAGACGCTGCTGAACCGCTACAAGGAGACCCGCCGGCGCCACCCGCTGGCGCCTGGCTCCTCGATCGCCGAGGGGATCGAGGCCGAGCGCGCGCAGCTCGAGGCGCTGAAGGCACACGCCGATGTGGTCATCGACACGACCGGGCTCACGGCCGCGATGCTGCGCGGCAAGATCGTCGAGGCGTTCCTCTCCCAGCAGGCGTCGACCAAGCTCGCCGTCACCTTTTCCAGCTTCGGCTTCAAACACGGGCCGCCGCGCGACGCCGACCTGCTGTTCGACGTGCGGTTCCTGCCGAACCCCCATTACGAGCCTGAGCTGCGCCCGCTCACCGGGCGTGATCAGCGGATCGTCGACTTCATCGACCGCGACGGCAAGCTCGCCGAGTTCTACGCGCTGCTCGAGCCGCTGCTCGACTACCTGTTCAGCCAGTATGTGGCCGAGGGCAAGTCCTACCTGCTGGTCGCGATCGGCTGCACCGGCGGCCGCCACCGCTCGGTGGCGATCGTCGAGCACCTCGCGGCCCGCTACGGCGCGCGCGGCGACGTGCTCGTGTCGGTCAACCATCGCGACGCGGACAAGCCGGCCCAGGATCAGTGATCGATCACGTCGGCTTCGAGGTGGCTGATCTCGAGCGGTCCGCGGCGTTCTACGACGCCGTCTTCCTCGCGCTCGGCGGGCGGCGGCTGCACGAGGGCTCGCACGCGATCGCCTACGGAATGTTCGCGCCCTCGCTGTGGATCGTCGTGCGCGGCCGGTCTGCGGCGCCCGGCTACGGACATGTCGCGCTGCGCGCGCGCGGGCGGGCGGCTGTCGCCGGCGCGCACCGCGCCGCGCTGGCCAACGGCGGAAGCGATGAGGGCGCGCCGGGCCTCCGGCCGCAGTACGGGTCGCTCTATTACGCGGGGTACGTGCGCGACCCGGACGGCCTGCATGTCGAGTTCGTCAGCGGCTCACGGTGATCCGTTGATAGCCTGCGGTTCGCCGTGAGGCCGCTCGCGAGGTTGGGCTGCTCTCGTCACTTCGTGGGAAGGATGCTCGAATGCCGGTACGGGTGGGGATCAACGGCTTCGGCCGGATCGGTCGCAACGTCTACCGGGCGGCGATGGCCGCCCGCGCCGACATCGATTGG
This sequence comes from Solirubrobacteraceae bacterium, assembly GCA_035535075.1. Taxonomy (GTDB): domain Bacteria; phylum Actinomycetota; class Thermoleophilia; order Solirubrobacterales; family Solirubrobacteraceae; genus Palsa-513. Next base: position 18,056 of record DATLQS010000081.1, on the reverse strand, counting down.
GTGGCGGTCAACGACCTCACCGATGCGCAGACGCTCGCGCACCTGCTGCGCTACGACTCGACGCTCGGCCGCTATCCCGGCACCGTCGAGGTCGACGGCGAGGGGCTGATCGTCGACGGCGCGCCGCTCCGGGTCCTGGCCGAGCGCGATCCGGGGGCGTTGCCCTGGGGCGATCTCGGCGTCGACGTGGTGATCGAGTCGACCGGCTTCTTCACGGCGCGCGCCGCGGCGGCGAAGCACCTCGAGGGCGGTGCGACCAAGGTCGTGATCTCGGCGCCGGCGAGTGGCGAGGACATCACCGTGGTGCTTGGGGTCAACTTCGATCGCTACTCGCCGGCCGAGCACCATGTCATCTCGAACGCCTCGTGCACCACGAACTGCCTGGCGCCGATGGCCAAGGTGCTGCACGAGACGGTCGGTATCCGTCACGGGCTGATGACGACGATCCACGCCTACACCGCCGACCAGCGCCTGCAGGACATGCCCCATGAGGACCTGCGCCGCGCACGCGCGGCGGCGATCAATCTCGTGCCGACGTCGACCGGCGCGGCGAAGGCGGTCGGGCTGGTGCTGCCAGAGCTTGCCGGCAAGCTCCACGGCTTTGCCGTGCGGGCGCCGGTGCCAACCGGCTCGCTGGTCGACCTGACGTTCGAGGCGGCGCGCGAGACGAGCGTCGAGGAGATCAACGCCGCGCTGCGCGGACGCGCCGACAGCGGGCCGCTGGCCGGCATCCTGGCGTACACCGAGGACCCGATCGTCTCGACCGACATCATCGGCAACCCGTTCTCCTCGATCGTCGACGGTGGCCTGACCGCGGTGATCGACGGTACGCTTGTCAAGGCCGTGAGCTGGTACGACAACGAGTGGGGCTACTCCAATCGCGTCGTCGAACTCGTCCAGCGCCTGTCGTGAGACGCCTCGACGATGTCGCGGTCGACGGCCGTTTCGTCCTCGTCCGGGTCGACTTCAACGTGCCGCTCGAAGACGGGAGGATCACCGACGACACGCGCATCCGTGCGGCGCTACCGACGATCGAGAACCTGCGCCGCCGCGGCGCGAAGGTCATCCTCGCCAGTCACCTGGGACGGCCCAAGGGTCGTGACCCGGCGCTCTCCCTTGCGCCGGTGGCCGAGCGCGTCGCGCTGCTGACCGGCGCCCATGTCGCATTCGCCGACGACGTCGTCGGACCCAGTGCGCATGCCTGCCGCGACCGGCTGGCGCCCGGCGAGATCCTGCTGCTCGAGAACCTGCGCTTCGAGCCCGGTGAGACGGCCAACGACGACGAGTTCGCGCGGGCGCTCGGCGAGCTCGCAGACGTCTACATCAACGACGCGTTCGGCTCCGCGCACCGGGCGCACGCCTCGACCGAGGGCGTGACCCACCACGTTCACGACGTCGCCGCCGGCCTGCTGCTCGAACGCGAGGTCACGCAGCTTCGCGCCATCCTCGCCGATCCGGCGCGGCCACTTGTTGCTGTGCTCGGCGGTTCCAAGGTGACCGACAAGATCGCGGTGATCGAGCGCTTCCTTCAGCTCGCCGACACGCTGCTGATCGGTGGCGCGATGTGCTTCCCGTTCCTGCGTGAGCAGGGCCACAGCGTCGGCGACTCGATGTGCGAGGAGGCCGGGCTCGAACCGGCCCGCGCAGCGCTCGCCGGCGCCGCTGGCGCTCGGGCGCAGCTACGGCTGCCGGTCGATCTCGGGCTCGCCGAGCACCTCAGCGCCGACGCGCCGCGCCGCGAGCTCGATGGTGTCGACGTGCCGGACGGCTGGATGGGGCTGGACATCGGCCCGGCCACCGCGGCCGAGTACGGCGCAGCGATCGCTGCGGCGGACACGGTGTTCTGGAACGGGCCGATGGGGGTCTTCGAGCTCGACGCCTTTGCCGCCGGGACGCGCGCCGTGGCCGAGGCGGTCGCCGCGGCGCCGGGGACCACGGTCGTCGGGGGTGGGGACTCCGCGGCGGCGCTGACGCGGTTCGGTCTCGCCGGCTCGGTGACGCACCTCTCGACCGGCGGTGGCGCGACGCTCGAGCTGATCGAGGGACGCACCCTCCCCGGTGTGGCGGCGCTCGAGCTCGCCGCGGGACGCGCATGAGCCGCTCGGCGCTGATCGCAGGCAACTGGAAGATGAACAAGACCGTCGCCGAGGCGGAGCGCTACGTGCAGGCGCTGCTGCCGCGCGTCGCGAGCCTCGACGGGGTCGAGGTCGCGATCTGCGCTCCGTTCACCGCGCTCGGGCCGATGATCGAGAGCACCCGCGGATCACGCGTCGCCGTGTTCGCGCAGAACATGCACCAGGCGCCCGACGGGGCGTTCACCGGCGAGATCTCGGCGCCGATGCTCGTCGAACTGGGGGTCTCGGGGGTCGTGCTCGGCCACAGCGAGCGCCGCCAGCTGTTCGGTGAGACCGACCGCGCGGTTGCCGAGAAGGTCGCCGCGGCGCTGGACGCGGGGTTGACGCCGATCCTCTGTGTCGGCGAGACCGAGGAGGAGCGGCTGGCCGGCGACACCGAGCGAAAGCTCCGCCACCAGGTCCAGGAGGGACTCGAGCGCGTGCCCAAGGCGCGTCTTGGCGAGGTCGCGATCGCCTACGAGCCGATCTGGGCGATCGGGACCGGGCAGGTCGCGACCGCCCAGCAGGCGCAGGACGCGGCGAGCTTCGTGCGCGCACTGGTCGGGTCGGAGGCGAAGGGGGCGGGCGAGCTGGTCAGCGTGCTGTACGGCGGGTCGGTGAGCCCCGCCAATGCCGCCGAGCTGCTCGCGCTGCCTGACGTCGACGGGGCGCTGGTCGGCGGCGCCTCGCTGGAGGCGGACTCGTTCGCCGCGATCGCGGCGGCGGCGCGCGACACGACATGACCCTCCCCGCCGGCCCGGATGCGCTGCCCGTGCCGGCCCTCTGCCTGATCGTGCTCGACGGCTGGGGGATCGCCGCGCCCGGTCCGGGCAACGCGATCTCGCTCGCGCGCACGCCGGTCTTCGATGAGCTGTGGGAGGGCTATCCGCACACCCGGCTGACCGCTTGCGGGCGCGCGGTGGGACTGCCGGACGGGCAGATGGGCAATTCGGAGGTCGGCCATCTGAACCTCGGTGCCGGCACCGTGCTGCGCCAGGACCTGACGCGGATCGACGACGCTCTCCACGACGGAACACTGGCGGAGAATCCCGTGGTCCGCGCCGCGCTCGGCGGGCCGGGATGCGTCCATCTGCTCGGGCTGGTCTCCGAGGGTGGCGTGCACTCGTCGCTCGAACACCTGCTGGCGCTCGTGGCGATCGCCCGCGAGCTCGAGGCCGGCGACGTCGTGGTCCATTGCTTCACCGACGGGCGCGACACCGCGCCGCACGCCGGCGTCGAGGCGATCGCGCGACTGGAGCGCGCGGGCGGGGCCCGGGTCGGATCGGTCGTCGGGCGATACTGGGCGATGGACCGCGACCGGCGCTGGGACCGCACGCAGCGCGCCTACGACATGCTCGTCGCCGGTCGCGCTCCGTACGCGGCAGCCACCGGCGTCGACGCGGTGACCGCGGCCTACGAGCGGGGCGAGACCGACGAGTTCATCGAACCGACGCTGGTCGGGGCTGCGGCGCGGATCGCGCCCGACGATCGCGTGTTCTGCTTCAACTTCCGCCCCGACCGGATGCGCGAGATCGTCCGGGCGCTCGCCGAGCCGGGGTTCTCCGAGATCGATCGCGGCGGCGCGGCTCCGGTGGCCGCGCTGAGCACGCTGACCGAGTACGAGGAGGGCTGGCCGTATCCCGTCGCGTTCGCGCCCGAGCACCCGTCGGTCACGCTCGCCGCGGTGATCGCGGCCAGCGGGGCGCGGCAGCTGCACGTCGCCGAGACCGAGAAGTACCCGCACGTGACGTACTTCTTCAACGGCGGCGAGGAGCAGCCGCTGCCCGGCGAGCGGCGCGAGCTGGTGCCCTCGCCGCGCGACGTTCCGACCTACGACCACAAGCCGGAGATGAGCGCGCGTGCCGCCGCCGACGCGTTCGTCGCGGCGTGGCACGAGGATCATCCGCGCTTCGCGGTGATCAACTTCGCCAACGCCGACATGGTCGGGCACACCGGGGTGATCGAGGCGGCGGTGCGAGCGGTCGAGGTCGTCGACGAATGCCTGGGCCGGGTGGTGCGCGAGGTCCACTCGAGCGGAGGCGCGTGCATCGTCACCGCCGATCACGGCAACTGCGAGGAGATGCTCGAAGCCGACGGCAGCCCGCAGACGGCGCATTCGCTCTCGCCCGTCCCGCTGATCGCCACCACCACCGCGGTGCGCATGGTGCGCGAGGGGATCCTCGCCGACGTGGCGCCCACCGCGCTCGAACTGCTCGGCATCGCCCAGCCGGAGGCGATGACGGGGCGGTCGCTGTGCTCCGGCGCCGCAGACGGCGCTGATACCGTGGGCGCATGAGCACCGCGGAGCGTGTTGTCCCCGGCGGCCTGACGAGCGCCGAGAGCGGCGCCTGGCGCGGGCTCCTACGGGCGCACGCCGGGTTGGTCAAGGCGCTGGACGCCGAGCTGGAGCGGGCGCACGGCCTCGGGCTGAGCTCCTTCGAGATGCTGCTGCGCCTCGATGCCGCGCAGGAGCGGCGGATGCGGATGTGCGACCTGGCCGAGTCGGTGCTGCTCAGCCGCAGCGGCCTGACCCGGCTCGTGGACCGGCTCGAGCGCGACGGGTACGTCGGGCGCCACAGTTGCGAAGCGGATGCCCGCGGATCGTTCGCCGTGCTGAGCGAGTCGGGCGCGGAGATCGTGCGCGCCGCGCGCGCGACGCACATCGAAGCTGTGCGCCGGCACTTCCTCGGCCGCTTCTCGGCGGCGGAGCTCGACAGCCTGCGCGGCTTCCTCGCGCGCCTCGCCGGCGACGCGGCCGACGAGAGCTGCTGCGACGCCGGCGCCGCGGCGCTCGAGCAGACCCCGTAGGGCGGGGCGCGCCGGGCTCCGACCGCTGCGGTCAGTCCGTCGGCGGAGCGGGTGGCGCAGCGCGGCGCTGCTTCATTCGCCACCACACGTAGCCGGCGCCGAGCACGATCACGGCGGCGGCGGCGATCCCCCCGTAGAGGCCGATCGCGCTGAAGACCTTCCTCACGCCCTGCCCGCCGAAGTAGGCGGCGAGCCCGACGCTCGTCGCCCAGGCGGTTCCCCCGAGCGCGTTCCACAGCAGGAACGTCGGCCAGCGCATTTCGCTCGCCCCGGCGAGCCACGCGGTCCACACTCGCAGTCCCGTGATCCAGCGACCGAGGAACACGGCCTTCGGGCCGTGGCGCGCGAAGAACGGATCGCCGATCGCGAGCATCCGCTTGCGCTCGTCGTAGAAACGTCCCGGCCGCTCGAGCAGCGCCCGGCCCCCCTTGCGGCCGATGACGAAGCCGATGTTGTCGCCGATGATCGCCCCGGCGGCGGCGACGATGATGACCGCCACGATCGAGAGGTGCCCGGCGTTGGCAGACAGTCCGGCGAGGATCAGCGCCGTCTCGCCGGGTACTGGGACGCCCAGCGCCTCGATCCCGACGAACACCCCGAGCAGCGGGAGGCCGAGATTCTGCGCGACGGTGAAGATGCTTGCCAGCACGGTCTCGTTGGCGCGGGACGGCGCTCTCTAGGATCCCGCGATGCCCGCGTTCCGCATTATCGCCCGCGACCCGGCGTCGCGCGCGCGCGCCGGCGTGCTGCACACCGCGCACGGCGAGATCCGCACGCCGGCGTTTGTGCCGCTGGCGACGAAGGGCAGCGTGCGGGGCCTGGCGTCCGCGGAGGTCGCCGCGCTCGGCTACGACATCGTCCTCGGCAACACCTTTCACCTGTTCCTGAGCCCGGGCGGCGAACTGATCGAGCGCTTCGGCGGGCTGCATCGCTTCATGGGCTGGGAGCGGGCGATCATCACAGACTCCGGCGGCTTTCAGGTCTTCTCGATGGGACACGGCACGGTCGCCGACGAGATCAAGGGCCGCCGCCGCGGGACGGGGGAGGGCGCGATCGTGGCGATCGAGGAGCAGGGCGTTCGCTTTCGCTCCTACATCGACGGCGGCGAGCGGTTTCTCAGCCCCGAGATCTCGATGGCGGTGCAGGCGCAGCTGCACTCGGACATCGTGCTGGCCTTCGACGAGTGCACGCCGTTTCACGCCGAGCGCGACTACACCGCACGCTCGACCGAGCGGACCCATCGGTGGCTCGGGCGTTCGCTGGCCTGGCGCGCCGCGCACGGCGGTCCGCCGTCGCTGTTCTACGGGATCGTCCAGGGCGGGGTCTATGAGGACCTGCGGATCGAATCGGCCGCGGCCGTGGCGGCGAGCGGTGCCGAGGGGATCGCGATCGGCGGATCGCTGGGCCAGGAGAAGGCGCAGATGTACGAGGTCGTCGATTGGACGACGCGCGAGGCCGAGCGGCTGGCGCCAGAGCGCCCGCGCCACCTGCTCGGGATCGGTGAGGTCGACGACCTGATCCGCGGCGTCGAGCTGGGGATCGACAGCTTCGACTGCGCGATGCCGACCCGCCTGGCGCGCCACGGCGTGGGGCTCGTCGCCGACCCGTCGAACCGCTGGCGCCTGGAGGTCGACCGCCCGGCATTTCGCGGCGACGACGCCCCGCTGATCGACGGCTGTCCGTGCCCCGCGTGCGCCGGCGGGCTCTCGCGCGGCTACCTCCACTACCTCGCGCGCTCCCGGGAGCAGAGCGGAGCGCGGCTGCTGACGTTGCACAACCTCACCTTCATCGCGAGCCTGATGGTTCGGCTGCGCGAGGCGATCGTCGACGGGCGCCTGGCCGAGGTCGCGGACGCGCTGCGTGGCGGCCGCTGACGCGGCGGTATGGCGGATCCGCCGGCGGGTGCATGCACCCGCCGGGCCCGTCAGGAGGTGTTCGCGTCGATCAGCGAGTTCAGCTGGGTCAGCACGGACTGGAAGTCACCGGAGAAGCTGCCCGGGTGCAGCTGAACCTTGCCGGAGGGCTGGATCGAGAGCACGATCGCCACGACCGCTGCGGCGACGATCACCAGCGCGACGAGCAGCGCCGCGATGCGACCGGTGTTGGAGTGCGGCGCCGTCTGGGGCGGAGGCTCGCGCCGCGCGACGCCCTGACGGGGCTGCCGCGGCGTGACGCCAACGGCGACGCGGGTGCGCTCGTCGCGGGCGATCACCGTGGTCGAGCTCGCCGAGCGCGGCGGCACGACGGCGGTGCCCGATCCCGGCTCGATTCCGCGCGAGCCCTCTTCGAGCGCATGCGCCATCTCCACGGCGGTCGGGTAGCGCTCGCGCGGGTCGATCCGCAGCGCCACGCCGACCGCGTCGGCCAGCTCCGGTGAGACCGCGGCCACGAGCTCGTCGAGCCGGGCCGGGGGCTCGCGCTGCTGCTTGATCGCGAGCTCGGTCAGCGAGGCCCCTTCGAAGGGCAGGCGGCCGGAGATCAGCTGGTAGGTGACGACGCCGAGCGCATAGATGTCGGCCGGCGGCCCGGCCTCCTCGCCGCGTCCCTGCTCCGGGGCGAGGTAGGCCGCGGTGCCGAGCACCGACCCGACCTGCGTGATGCTCGACTGCTCGGTGGCCTTGGCGATGCCGAAGTCGGCGAGCTTCACGGTGCGATCGACTCCGAGCAGCAGGTTGCCCGGCTTGACGTCGCGGTGGACGACACCCTTGCGGTGGGCGTAGTCGAGCCCGGCGCACGCGCCGAGGATGATCGGCAGCGTCTCCTCCACCGGCAGCCATCCCCGGTCGCGCAGGATCTCGGCACAGGACTGGCCGTCGATGTACTCCATGACGATGTAGTGCTGGTCGCGATAGTCGTCGAGGCCGGAGTCGAAGACCTGGACGATGTTCGGGTGGATCAGCCGCGCCGCGGCGAGGGCCTCGCGCTGGAAGCGAGACACGAACGCCGGGTCCGAGGCGAGGTGTTCGGCGAGCAGCTTCAGCGCGACGTAGCGCTCGAGCCGCTCGTCGAACGCGAGATGCACGGTCGACATCCCGCCCGACCCGAGGCGGCTCTCGATCCGGTAGCGCCCGCCGACGATGTTGTCCGCGCGTGGCACTAGTCTCCCGGACCGCCGATGCCGCCGCCGGCCCCGGCCGGCGTGGTTGCGCCGTCGCAGGCCGGGGTGCCGCCGCTCTCGCTCGGCGTGTTGGTGCAGGTCGGCCCCGTGTCGCCCGTCGCGGTGGACGTCGCGCTGCTGGTCGTCGAGGCCGTGCTGCTCGCGGTGCTGCTGGTCGTCGTCGAGGCCGTGCTGCTCGCTGTGCTGCTGGTCGTCGTCGAGCTGGTCGAGCTGGTGGCGGCGGTGGCGCCGGTCACGCTGGTCACCCCGGTGCTCCCCGTCTGGGTCGGTCCGGTGCTCGACGTCGCGCCCTGGCATTCCTTGAGCGCGTTGGTCGCGAGCGCGGTGAGGCCGTTCTGGAGATCGCTCACCAGCGTCTGGTTGACGCTGGTCGGAAGGCTGTTGAAGTCGTTGTTTGCGGTCGCGATGTCGGCGTTCGCCGCGGCGCAGTTCTGCTCGACGACATCCGCCGAGATCCGCGACAAATCGACGCGCAGCGTCCCCGCGCTGGCCGCCGGGATCAGCCCGCCGCTGCCGCCGCAGGCGGCGAGCAGCACCGCCGTGGCGAGGGTCGCGCCGGCCACCGCGAGCGACTTCACTGGCCGTACTCCAGCCGCTCGGCGAGCGAGTCGGGCAGGCGTGCGGCGCGGATCGCGTTCGCCGCGCCCGGGATGTCGTACTCGCAGCGCCGGAAGCGGGCGGTCAGCTGGTCGAGATCGAGCAGCAGCCAGGCCGCGCGGGGATCGCCGTCGCGCGGCTGCCCGACGCTGCCGGGGTTCAGCAGCCACTCCCCGTTCGCGAGGTTCAGGCGGCTGTCGGCGCGGCGGGTCTCGCCGGTCGCCGGATGACCCTCCAAGCGCTCGAACGACAGGGCCACGTGGGAGTGGCCGAGCAGGTTGAGGCGGTGACGCGTGGCGTCGAAGCACAGCTCGGCGAGCAGCGCCGACAGCACGTACTCCCACACGTCGTCGCGCGGGCTGCCGTGGTAGAGCCCGATTTCGGCGCGGGCCCCCGAGGGCCGCAGCGACGCGAGGTAGTCGCGGTTGTCGGGCGCGATCACGTCCTGGGTCCAGCGGACGGCGATCTCGGCACCCCGCGAGAAGTCGTCGAGCGGGATCTTGCCGGCGACCGCGAGGTCGTGGTTGCCGGCGAGGCACAGGTCGGTGTGCTCGCGCGCCAGATCGACGCACGCGTCCGGGTCCGCGCCGTAGCCGACGAGGTCGCCGAGGCACCACAGCTCCGCGATCGACTCCTTGGCGATGTCGCCGAGAACCGCCTCGAAGGCTTGGCGGTTGCCGTGTATGTCAGAGATGATTGCGACCTTCATCGATGCGGTAGACCCGCCCGCAGCGCGGGATATGACCCCGCAGTCTTGCAGCCGACGCGATCGCGCGAGGCGGTGGTGGCAATCGTGCGCACTCCGGGACGCCGAGCGAACGGTGCTCCGCGACCAGCCGACCATTAGTGTTGCCCGTGGTGAGTGAGCACCCTCAACGCGGCTGGGTCACCTCGCTCGCGGCCGCGGTGGCGCTCGCCGAGGCGGCGGTCGTCGCGCTGCGGCCGCGCCACGGCGTGATCGCCGCGGTCCCGGTCGAGGCGCTTGCGCATTTCGACGCGGCCGATATCGCACGGGCTCGCCGCTACGGCCGCGGGCAGCTCGCGCTCGGCGGCGCGGGCGCCCTCGCGGAGGGCGCACTGCTGATCTGGCTGGTCCGCCGCGACCGCCACAGCGGCCCGGCGAGCCGCTCGCTGGCCCTGGTCGGCGGGCGCGGCGCCGGACTGTCGCTCGGTCTCGTGCTCGCGCCGCTGCCGTTTGGCGCGCTGATGCGCAAACGCGCGCTGCGAGCCGGGCTCGCCACGCAGTCGTGGCGTGGCTGGGCCGGCGACGTCGCGCGCAGCGGGGCGCTCGGGGCCGGGTTCGCAGCGGCCGGTGCGGTCATCGTCGCCGCGCTGATGCGTCGTTACGGCGAGGATTGGTGGAAAGCGGCGGCGGCCGGGAGCGTCGCCGTGGCGGTCGTCGTGACCGCCGCCGGTCCGGTCCTGCTGGACCCGATCTTCAACGACTTCACCCCGCTCCCCGACGGCGATCTGCGCCGCGAGGTCCTGACCCTCGCCGAGCGCGCCGGTGTCCGCGTCGGCGAGGTGTTCGAGGTCGACGCGAGCCGGCGCACCAACGCCGCCAACGCGTATGTGAACGGCCTCGGCGCAAGCCGCCGCGTGGTGCTCTACGACACGCTGCTGGCGAGCTTCACGCCCGCCGAGGCGCGGTCCGTCGTGGCGCACGAGCTGGCGCACGTGCGCTACCGCGACGTCCCGCGGCTGCTGGCCTACCTGGCGCTGGTCGCCCCGGCGGGGACGCGTGCGGTCGCGCGGCTGGCCGAGCGCCTGGAGGGTTCGAATGCGCCGGGCCTGCCGGCGCTCGCGCTGGCCGGCGGCGTGGTCTCGGGAGCGCTCGGCGTCGTCGCGCGGCAGCTCTCGCGGGCCATCGAGCGCCGAGCCGACGCGTTCTCGCTCGAGCTGACGGGCGAAGCCGATGCATTCGTGTCCTTCGAGCAGCGGATTACGCGCCAGAACCTCGCCGACCCCGATCCTCCCCGCTGGCTGTCGGCTCTGCTGGGAACCCATCCGCCGATCGTCGAGCGGATCGGGATCGCAGCCGCCTACCAGTCCGGGGAGCGGGCTACTCCTCCTCCTCGACCTCGTCCCCGTCGCCGGAGGACCCTTCGAACTCCGGCAGGCTCTTGATCCCCTCGCGCGCCTGCCAGCGCGAGTAGTTGTCCTCGAGCGCCGCGATCAGCTCCCCCATGAAGCGCGGCGAAAGGCTGACGCGGGAGACGATGATGCCCGGGATCTCGCCGCTCTCAACCTCGTGGTCGACGCGCGCGAAGGTGATCGTGAACTCGTAGTCGGAGTGGCTGACGTTCGCGAAGTTGGCGTAGACGCCCGCCATCATCTCGGGCGAGACCTGGATGTTGATGTGGCGATCGCCGCCCGGAGACTCCGTGCTCATGGCCGACTAGTATCGCAGCCGTGCAGGTCGTCGTGATCTCGGTCGGACGGCTGCGGGCACCGTACGCCGACGACGTCGCGCACTACACGAAGCTGCTCGGCCGCTACACGCGCCTGACCCAGATCGAGTTGCGCGAGGGCCCGGCGCGTGAGTCTGGCGCGGAGCGCCTTGGGCCCCGCTTGCCGCGCGGCGCGTTCGTGTCGCTGCTCGCCGCCGACGGCGAGCAGCTCGACAGCATCGCGTTTGCCTCGTTCATCGAAGCCCGGCGCGGCTCGGGCCGGGATCTCGCGTTCGTGATCGGCGGCGCGCACGGCCTCGAGCTGCCGCACGCCGACCACCGGCTGTCGCTCGGCGCGATGACCCTGCCGCACCAGCTCGCGCGCGTGGTGCTGCTCGAAGCGCTGTTTCGCGCCCACCGGATCATCGCCGGGGAGCCCTACCACTACTGATCGCCGCTCGCCCCGGAGCCCCGGGGGGCCGGCCGAGGGTGGCCGGCCGGAGTGCCGAGGTCCGCAACCCGTAGGCTCCCGCCATGCCGCCGCTCGAATCGCTCCACGCCGCGATCCGTGACGCCGCCGCCGCCGTTGCGGGCGGCGCGGTCGAATCGGTGAAACTCGAGCAGCCGCCGCGCGCCGACCTTGGCGACTACTCGACCAACGCGCCGCTGCTGCTCGCGCCGCGTCTGGGCATCGGGGCGCACGAGGTCGCCGGGCGCCTCGCCGGCGAGCTCGAGGCGCGGCTTGGCGGGGTCCTGGAGCGTGCCGAGGTGGCCGGGCCGGGGTTCCTCAACCTCTACCTCCGCGACCAGTGGTTCGTCGACGCGCTGTCGCACGTGCTGGCCGAGGGCGAGCGGTTCGGTGCCGCGAGCCTCGATCCGCCGGCGCGGATCAACGTCGAGTTCGTCTCGGCCAACCCGACCGGGCCGCTGCACATCGGGCACGCGCGACAGGCGGCGTACGGGGATGCGCTGGCCCGGATCCTCGAGCTGCGCGGGTACGACGTCACGCGCGAGTACTACATCAACGACTACGGCAGCCAGGTCGTCAAGCTCGGCGAGTCGGTTCGCGCGCTGGCGCGCGGCGAGCCGGTGCCGGCCGGCGGCTACCACGGCGATTACGTCGGCCGGCTGGTCGCACCTGAGCGGGCCCGCGAGCTCGATCTCGAGACGCTCGCGCGGGAGGCCTGCGAGGCATGTCTGGCGCTGATCCGCGAGTCCCTCGAGCGCTTCGACGTGCGCTTCGACGTCTGGTTCTCCGAGCGCTCGCTGCACGACGGCCCCGCGGTCGAGCGGGTCCTCGAGGCGCTGGCCGTGCGCGACGAGACATTCACCCGCGACGGCGCGCTGTGGCTGCGCACGACCGCCCACGGCGATGACAAGGATCGCGTGCTCGTGCGCTCGAGCGGCGACCACACCTACTTCACCTCCGACATCGCCTATCTCGAGGACAAGCGCGAACGCGGATTCCAGCGGCTCGTGTACGTCTGGGGCGCCGATCATCATGGCTACATCGCGCGGTTGAAAGCCGTCTGCGCGGCGCTCGGCGGCGACCCTGACACGCTCGAGATCGTGATCCAGCAGTTCGTCCACCTGATCGGGGTCGAGGGACGCACCGCGATGTCCAAACGCGAGGGCGAGTACGTGACGCTCGACGAGCTGGTCGAGGAGATCGGCGTCGACGCGTCGCGCTTCTACCTGCTGCAGCGCTCGCACGACACGACCGTCGACCTCGACCTCGACCTCGCCGTGCGCCAGAGCGCCGACAACCCCGTGTACTACGTGCAGTACGCGCACGCGCGGATCGCCTCGGTGCTGGCGAAGGCCGGCGACGGCCGCGTGCAGGAGGCCCTCGCGCAGGTCGCGGCGGCCGAGCCGCTGCACCCCTCCGAGCGGGCGCTGCTCAAGCGGCTGCTCGCCTTCCCGGCCGACCTCGCCGACGCCGCCGAACGCCGTGCGCCGCACCGGGTCGCCGCGTATGTGCTCGAACTGGCGCAGGACTTCACCGCCTTCTACCGCGACTGCCACGTTGTCGGCGTGGAGCCGCGCGAGACCGAGTCGCTGAGGCTCGCGTTGTCGGTGGCGGCGCGTACGACGATCGCCCGCGCGCTGGGGTTGCTCGGCGTGAGCGCGCCGACGCAGATGTGATCAGCGCTCGAAGCGGGCGAGGTCCGCGTCCAGGCGCGCGGTCTCGGTGGCGCTCGGCGTCGTGCCGGCGCCGGGTGGCGGGCGGTCACGGCGGTTGCGCCGCCAGCGGGGCAGCAGCAGCGCGAGAAGTGCGAGCGCCAGCGCCACGACGGCGACCGGGAGCACGTAGAAGACGACGTTGAAGCCGTGGTCGGGCGGCAGCGCGAGCACCGCCGCGGTGTATTGCAACACCAGCTGATGCTTGATCTCGGCTGCGGTGTCGCCCCGGGCGACGAGCCGCGAGATGAACCGGCGCTCCTGGTCGGCCGCCGCGGATTCCGCGACCTCGAGCGGGATCCCGCACGTGACGCACATCACCTGGGGCTCGATCGCGCTGAGCGATGTGCGCTGGGTCACGGCGAGCGCCGGCGAGGCCGCCAATGCGAGCCCGGCGATCGCGGCGAGCGCGGCGCGTCTCATGCGCGCTCCGCCTTGGCGATCATCGTGCGCAGCCAGCCCTCGTTGACGATCTCCGCGCGCGCGATCCCGACCACGTGCAGCCGGCGGTCGAGGACGAAGGTCTCCGGCAGCGCCACCGTGCCGTAGGCCGTCGCGAAGGACCCGTCGAGGTCGCGGAGGTTGGGGTAGCTCAGCCCGTGCTGCGCGATGTAGCTCTGGGCGTCCGAGCTGATGTCCTTGAAGTCGACGCCGATCACGGTGCCCTGGCCGCTCGCCGCGAGCGACCGCTGCGCCCGCTCGATCAGCGGCGCCTCGGCGATGCACGTGTCACACCACGACGCCCAGAAGTTCACGACCACCACCTGCCCGCGCCAGTTCTCAAGCGACGCATCGCTGCGGTCGACGCGGTCGAGCACCGGCAGCAGTCGCGTCGCCTCCGGTGCCGCCGGTTGGCGATGGGCGGCGAGCGCCTGGTCCAGCGCGCGGCTGGCGCCCTGCTGGGTGAGACCGAAGACCAGCAGCCCGACCGCCGCCGCCGCGACGGCGGCTGTGATCGCGGGCACAAGCTTGCGTCGCACCATGCAAACCCTAGACCGATACGATCTCGCCCGATCCGGCGGGATTAGTTCATCGGTAGAACGCGAGCTTCCCAAGCTCGAGAGACGGGTTCGATTCCCGTATCCCGCTTAGAGGAAATACCTGCAAAATGGCTGTTTTCGGCAACGTCGTGGTTGCAATAAGGTTGCAATTTTGCGGGAAATGGGGCCTCTGAGGGCGCAGATGTGCGCCTCTGGGGCACCCTGCGGACGGTCGAATCTCGGTCGCGAGGCATCCGCGCTGGAGCTCACGCAAGTCCGGGTTGGTGCGCGGCGGTCGCAAGCGCGCTGCACGCGACGATCATCGACGTGGACGCCATGACGGCGACGGTCAGCCTTGGCGCCTGTCGGCGGCTGCACCACCGGCAGGCTCCTGCACGCCGCTTGCGCTCGACCGCGTCGCCCCCGCCTCCAACTAGATGCCACCTGCGGTGACCCGCGCTGCCGCTTTCACGCGGATGCAGTCGCGTGCCCGGCCGTGCGTGTGGTTGTTGCTTCGTCTGTCGTAGCGACAGCCGAGACTTCGTGTCCGCTCGGAGGCGCTACCGTCCTTGGAATGTCGAAACAGCGCCTCTCGCGCCCCGGGGTGCGGATGGGGGTCTGGGTAGCGGCGGTGATTCTCGTCATCGTCGCCCTTGCCGCGTGGGGTGCTGGCAGACAGCGCCGTGAGGCCGCTGCTGTAGCGCCGCCCGGCGGCATGATCTTTTGGGCGCAAAGCCCGCACGGCGGCTCGGCCGAGCGGGGGACCGTCGGCCGCGCCAGCCTCGACGGAGCGGGAGTCGACCAGCACCTCATCGGCGGCACGATCGGGGGCGGCGGGGTCGCCACCGAGGGCGGCCGTGTGTACTGGACGAACTACGGGGGGGTCGGTTATGAGGCAGGCAGTATCGGGCGGGCGAACGTGGACGGCGCCGCGGTGAACGAGCGCTTCATCACGGGCGTCAGCTGGCCGGTTGGCGTGGCAGTCAACGGACGCTACGTCTACTGGACCGGCTTCGAGGGCATCGGTCGTGCGAACCTCGATGGCACGGGCGTGAATAGGCGCTTCATTGCCACGTACTCGCCATCCGGGCTCGCGATCGACGCTCAGCACATCTACTGGACGAGCGAGACCGGCGACCAGATCGGCCGGGCAAACCTCGACGGCACGAGCGTCAACCAGCGCTTCATTACCGCCACGAACGCCCCGGACGGCGTAGCAGTCGACGCGCAATATGTGTTCTGGTCTAACGATGGCGACGACACAATCGGACGGGCGAAGCTCAACGGCACGGATGCCACTGAGCGCTGCATCGCGATTGCAAGTGTCCCGATCGGGAACGTCCCCGAGGGCCTAGCGCTCGACAGCCAGTACGTCTACTGGTCGAACTACCCGGCAGATTCGATCGCGCGCGCGAATCTCGACGGCACGGCCGTCAACGAGCATTTCGCCACCGTCAACGGTGTCCCTGAAGGGGTCGCAATCGACACGAACCCCACCACCAGCCCGAGCCCGGCCGACCTCCCGCCGTGTCCACCTTCGCGTGCGCCGATCCTCCTCGGACCGAAGCACTACGAGCTAGGCGCGTACGCGGAGGGATGGGGCGAGGCGGCACCGGCGACCATCTCAAACGGCGGTGCCTCGGCGAGCGGGACCGTTTCAAGCATCCACTGGAGCAGCTGGGGCGGCAGCGTCGCTGTTGGCCGCGGAGTCAACCCGATCTTCAAACCGCAGGGCGGCTACTACCCGCGTCCAGTAGTCATCGAACTCCGGGCGACCGTAATCAGGCGCTGCACACCGGGCGGTCCGCTCGTCTACACGCGGTTCACCGCCAGCGAACCATCGAAACCCGGCGGGCCGTTCGGACCGTGGTTCGCCTGGGCGTCGAACATGTGCGCGTAGCAGCCTGCCGTCGCTGTCGCTCTCGGGGCATGAAAATGTCGCTTGAGGGTTGTTGTCTGGGTTTCGGCGGGGTTAGGCTCGGCGGACCGGGACAGGGGCTCTTGTGGGAGAACGCATGTTGGGCAGGCCGGTTTGCGCGATGGGCGTGTTGAGCCCGGGCTTTTCAGTGGCCGCCCCTGCGACTTGTCCGGTTGCGCTTCGAGCGCGGATCCGTCGGTGTCGTTTGCCCACCGCTTCTCCCGACCCGTGTAGAGCGACATTTCGAAGGAGTGTGTGTGATGAGGTCGGTCGGGTTGGATGTGCACCTGGATTTCTGTGAGGTCGCGATCGTCGAGGACGGCGAGGTCCGTTCTGCCGGTCGGGTCGAGACGACACCGGAGCGGCTGGAGCTGTTCGCCGCGAGCTTGGCTCCGGATGACCGCGTCGCTTTGGAGGTGACGGGGAATGCGTGGGAGATCGCGCGGATCCTTGAGCCGCATGTTGCGCAGGTTGTGGTCGTGAGTCCGTCGGATGCAACGATCCGCCAGGCCCGGGCGAAGACCGACCGCCTGGACGCCAGGACGCTGGCGAGGCTCCTCGCGGCGGGATCGCTGGACGGCGTTTGGATGCCTGACGAGCAGACGTGGGTGATGCGCCGACGGCTGTCGCGGCGCAGCCAGCTGGTGTGGGCGCGCAGTCGCGCGAAGAACCAGGTTCATGCGGTGTTGATGCGACAGCTCGTCGGGCGCCCACCGTTCAGCGACGTGTTCGGCATCAAAGGCCGCCAATGGCTCGCCGAGCTCGAGCTCGCGTTCGAGGAGCGCGAGACGGTCGACAGCGCTATCCGACAGATCGCGTTCCTTGACTCGGAGATCGCGACGGTCGAGCGGCTGATCGCGAAGGCCGCCGTCGGGTCCGCGCAGGTCAAGCGGCTGATGAGCGTCCCCGGGGTCAACGTGATCGTCGCCGCCACCTTTTTGGCCGCGGTGGGTGACATCCAGCGGTTCAAGAACCCGCGCAAGCTCGTCGGCTACCTCGGCCTTGATCCCAGAGTCCGCCAGTCCGGGCCCGGCCCCGCCACCCATGGCCACATCTCAAAGCAAGGCTCAACGCGGGCGCGTCACGCGCTCGTCGAGGCGTGCTGGACCACCGTCCGCCAGCCCGGCCCGCTGCACGCGTTCTATCAGCGTGTCCGCGGACGCCGCGGCCACTCCGTCGCGATCGTCGCCGCCGCCCGCAAGCTCGCGTGCCTGTTCTGGTGTCTACTCACCCGCGACGAGGACTACGCCTACCAACAGCCGTCGCTGACGAAGAAGAAGCTGCGGCGCTTGGAGATCGCCGCCGGCGCGCCGAAGTTCTCACCCGAGGCCACCGGGATCTGGTCTGCCAACAACGCGATGCGCGAAGCGGAGCTCGAACTCGCCCGCCAAGCCGAGATCGCCTACCAACGAACCGTCCGCGACTACCACGCCACCCAGGCGGGCAAGGTGGGCGCGAGCGTGACACAGGGGCACGCATCAAAGAGGCCCTCGAAGGGCAACGCTGCGCGGCAGACCACAAGCCCCTGACGTCTGCGCTTCGCTCGTCAGTCACCCGCGCCCAACCACAAGATCCCACACGCCGGCGGTCCCGGCAACCCCCCGCTCGAACACCAGTCCGAGCGCCCAATCACGACGTCCTCATCACACGCGACCCGTCGCCGAAAAACCCCAGAACGACTCACAACGCGCCGACCTCGACCCGATCCGCACAGCCAACATCGCGACGCACGCCGCCCCCCGCTCAAACCCAGCCAAAAGAAATTCTCCACGCCCCTTGATTTTCTTACTGAGAGAGTTGTCTGGGTCGGGGCGGTGACGTCCGACCGGATCGGTTGGTTCTCGGGCTGGCGGCGGGCTGACTCATTGACTTTCTGTCGACCACTTGGTCTGACCGACCGGATGTCGTGTCGCCTGCCGCCGCCCGAGGACCACCGGCGTGACTTGATAG
>DATLQS010000080.1:0-91511 GCA_035535075.1 Solirubrobacteraceae bacterium | reverse complement strand
GCATCGGCGACCGCGCTGCATGCTTTCTTTCAGGGCAAGGACGACGAGAATCGACAATGGGCGCTGAACGGAGGCTGGCGTGGCCCGGCTGAGCGAGTACGGGCTGCGGCGAACGGTCGGCGTGTCGGGCCTGTTCGCGACCGCCTACGGCAACGTCGGCTCCTCGATCTACTACGCGCTGGGGCTGGTCGCGGCGCACGCGCTCGGCCTCACGCCGCTGGTCTTCCTGTTCGCCGGCGGGCTGTTCGCGCTGACCGCCAAGACCTACGCCGAGGGCGCGTCGATGTTCCCGGAGGCGGGCGGATCGTCGTCCTTCGCGCGGCACGCGTTCAACGACTGGATCTCCTTCTTCGCCGGCTGGGCGCTGTCGCTCGACTACATCCTGACGATCGCCATCTCGGCGTACTTCGTGCCGTTCTACGCCAGCGCGCTGCCCGGGCTGCATGCGCTGCACAACCCGCCGGGCAACATCATCGCTGCGCTCGTCGTGCTGGTGCTGCTCGTGGTGCTCAACATCCGCGGCCTCGGCGAGTCGGCGCGGGTGAACTTCGTGCTCGCCATCACCGATCTGGGAACGCAGATCCTGGTGGTCCTGCTGGGTGCGGTGCTCGTACTCAATCCCTCGCTGCTCGTCCACCAGGTGCACCTCGGCACCGCGCCGAGCCTCTCGCAGCTGATCTTCGCGCTGTCGATCGCGATGCTCGCCTACACCGGAATCGAGACCGTTTCGAACATGGCCGAGGAGGCCCGGGATCCGGGCAGCGACGTGCCCCGCGCCGTCAACCTCGTCCTGATCGCCGTGCTGACCGTGTACATGGGCATCTCGGTGGTCGCGCTCTCAGCGCTGCCGGTGACGCATGTCGGCGGCCACTTCCAGACGCTGCTCGGCACCACCAATCCCGGCTTCGAGCAGGAGCCGGTGCTCGGGATCGTCGACCACCTCGGGCTGCGCGGCGCGCTGCTCACCGGTGCTCGGTACTACGTCGGCCTGCTGGCCACGACGATCCTGTTCATCGCGACCAACGCCGGTCTGATCGGCATCTCACGGCTGTCCTGGTCGCTCTCGGAGCACCGCCAGCTGCCGAGCATCTTCTCGCGCCTGCATTCCAACTACCGCACCCCGTGGTTCACGATCGTCTTCTTCTCGGCGTTCGCCGTGCTGCTGATCACCTTCGCCAACATCAACGTACTGGGCAACCTCTACTCGTTCGGGGCGATGCTCTCGTTCACCACCGCGCATGCGGCGATCATTGCGCTGCGGATCAAGGATCCGGACCGCGAGCGCCCCTACCGGATGCCGGGCAACGTCCGGGTTCGCGGGCGGCTGATCCCCCTCACGGCGGTGATCGGCGGGATCGGCACGTTCGCCGCATGGATCGCCGTCGTCGCGTTGCACCCGGAGGCCAAGTACGTCGGCATCCCCTGGATGGTCGTGGGAATGGCCGGCTACGTCGTCTACCGCAAGCGTGCCGGTCTCAGCCTGCGCCACAGCGTGGCCGTCGTGCACCCCGAGCGCCCGCCCGATTTCCACGAACTGGGCTACCGAACGGCGCTGGTGCCGATCTTCGGCTCGGACGTCAGTGCGCAGACCCTGGCCAGCGCGGCGAAGCTGATCGGCAAGGACGGGATCGTCTATGCGGTGTTCGTGCTGCCGGTTCCGCGTCAGCTCTCGCTCGACGCGGGCCTGCAGGCCGAGGAGGCGCTCGGGCGCTCGATCCTCGAGAGCGCGCGGATCCAGGGTCGCCGCGCCGGCATCAAGGTCCGTACCGGCCTGATCCGTGCACGCAACCCCGGCGCGACCCTGGCCGACGAAGCCCAGCGCATCGGTGCCGACGTGATCTACCTCTCGACGTTGCACGCCCCGGCAAGCGAGCAGCGGATCGGGCTGACCGCGTCGTACCTGCTCGACCGCCGTCCCTGCCGGATCGTGATCGAGACCGACAGCGACCCGGCGACGCCGGCGCTCGCGGTCGCCTGAGCGCGCTCAGCCGACCGCGATCCGTTCGACGTCGTAGCCGCCGCTGGTCGACTGACCGACCGCGACCGTGCCCAGCGAGTCGAGGTAGGGGATGATCTGCGCGGCCGTCGCGTTCGAGCTGACACCGAGGCTCTTCAAGAGCTTCGCCAGCGTCGGCAGCGACACCTCGAGCACCGGGCGAACGCCGCCGCCGAGCAGCGCCGCGGTTGCCGAGTCACCGAGGCGGTTGGTGCTCGACAGGGCGTCGGCGAGCGCCCCGTTGCCGATCGTCCCGAGCAGCATGTTGCCCTTCTGCGCGATGTCGAAGACGAACGGCACGCCGGGGACGCTCGCGGTGAATCCGCGGTCGATCCCCGCGGCGCTCAGCGGGCCGATCCGCACCTGGGTCGAGCCGAGGCCGTCGAGCAGGCCCTTGAGCTCGCCGAACAGCGAGGTCGCGGCGCCCGGCGAGGTCATGGCGATCTCGAGGCCGCCCTCGATGTTCGAGAGCTGTGTCCCCTTGACGAACAGCGCGAGATCGGAGATCTGGCGCAGGACCCTGGTGTAGGCGGAGATGATCGCGGTGCTCGCCGCCGAGGGGGTCACGGGCGAGGAGGTCGTGGTCTGCGTCACGGTCGTGCACGTGGCCTTGCCGGACGGCGAGGTCGTGCATCGCTTCAGGATCCCCCCGCCGACGGCGATTCCGCCCGACGCGACGTCCGCGAGCAGCGTGACCGCCTTGGCCAGCGCCGCGCCGACGCCGCTCTCGCCGAGCGCGAGCCAGGAGCCGCCGGGCAGGGCGGCGAACAGCGTGGACGGCCCGGTCCCGGCGCCCAGCGCGTTCGCCGGGGTCGCGATGTCGACGGCCAGGCCGCGTGCGTCGAGCCGTGCCGAGGCGAGGACGGCGAGGTTGGCGGGGATCAGCTTGCCGAGCAGCGCCGACCCGCTCGCGGTCGTGCCGGGGGCGGAGAGCAGCAGGGCGAACAGCTGACGCGTGCGGATGAAGGCGGTCACCGCCGCCTCGCTGATCGTGTGGACCGCAGCCGCCCGGTAGTCGGGCGCGGAGGCGAGGGCGGCCGCGCCGTGTTCGACGTCGATCACCTGACGCAGCCCGGCGAGTGTCCCGACGATCGCGAACGGCCCGGCGACGGCGACCGCCGCCGACCCGTCCGCCTTGGCGAGGTAGGAGACGCCGCGGTAGGCGCCCGAGACCACGGCGTTCGCCGCGCCGTCCGCCGCCGCGCTCCTGACCAGTCCGAACAGCGCCTTGCGCGCCAGTGCGGCATTGGTCTGATCGGCGACGAGCGCGAACTGCGGCTTCGCGGCGGTGCCGCCCAACAGCGCGACGGCGGCCCGTTCGCCGAGCCATGGCCTGATCGTCGCCTCGTAGCTGACGTGGCGCGGCTTGATCGCGGAATCGATCGCCGCGTCGATCATCGCTCCCGGGTTGGCGATGCCGACGAGCCTCTTGGCACCCGCGTCAATGCCGGCGGCCAGGGCGCCGGTCGGGCGCACGACGGCCTGGGCGTACAGCACCGCGCCCGCGGGAATGGCGCTCGCCGGGTCGGTCGCGCTCGTCGCCGAGTCGCTGGTGCTGGAGCTTGGGGAGGAGCCGCCGCAGGCGGCGAGGACGAGCCCGACGGCGAGGGCGCCGACGATGCTGCGAGAGCGGATGCGGGTCATCGTGGGCTCCTCTGGGTGTGCCGGCGCTCGCGAGGGCGAGCTCCGAGCAGGATACGCGCGAACGCGGCGCGGGCCGGGGTTGTGGCCGAATGATGGGAAAGTGGATGCAAGTGGGGCACGGGTGTTGATTTGTGTTGCAAAGTGGGGCAGGTCTGATACGGTGCCAGCAGCGAACCGGGGTGGAGGGGTTCCTCCCGCCTCTTCCAGCCCGGTTCGACCTCTTTCATGGCGCACCTGCGATGGCGTTCCGCGGCTACTCCGACAACACCCTCGACGCGAAGAACCGGCTCACCATCCCGGCGAAGCTGCGCAAGCCGCTGGCCGACGGCGTCGTCGTCGCGCTGCAGCGTGACGCCGATCAGTGCATCGCGATCTGGTGCGCCGCCGACTTCGGCGCCTACGTCGACAGCCTGCTCGAGGGCATGCACCCGCTCGCCGAGGCCTACGGAAAGATCGAGCGCTACTTCAACGCCTACTCGGCTGAGGTCGACCTGGACGCCGCCGGGCGCGTGATGGTTCCGGCGAAGCTGCTCGAGGCGGCACGCCTCGGCAAGGAGGTTGCCGTGATCGGGGCCGGCAACCGGCTCGAGGTCTGGGACCGCGACGCGTGGCGCCAGGCGAGCACGGAGATCCTCAGCACCGTCAAGGAGATCGGACCGGGAACGTCAAATGGCCACACTGCTTGAGATGACGATCACCCACGTGCCGGTGCTTGCCGGCGAGCTGATCGAGTTGCTCGACCCCCAGCCGGGAGCGGTCGCCGTCGACTGCACGGTCGGCGGCGGCGGCCATGCGCGCCTGATCGCCGAGCGGATCGGCAGCAGCGGCACGCTGATCGGGATCGACCGCGACCCGACCGCTCAGGAGCGCTTCGAGGAGCTCTCGCGCGAGGTCAGCTGCACCACGCGCTTCATCCGCGCGAGCTTCGCCGACGGGCTGGCACTGCTGCTCGACGAGCGGATGCGAGCCGACTACGTGTACTTCGACCTGGGCACCTCGGCGATGCAGATCGACACCTGGGAGCGCGGCTTCTCCTACGCCTACGACGCACCGCTGGACATGCGGATGGACCCCGAGCAGCAGCTGACCGCCGGCGAGATCGTCGCCCAGTGGGACCAGCGCCGGCTCGCCCGCCTGCTGCGCGAGTTCGGAGAGGAGCGCTTCGCGGCCCAGATCGCCCGCGCGATCGTCGCCGAGCGCGAGCGCGCGCCGATCGTCACGACGCTCGAATTGGTCGAGGTGATCAAGGCCGCGGTACCGGCGCCGGCACGGTTTGCCGGCGGACACCCCGCCAAGCGAACCTTTCAGGCGATCCGGATCGCGGTCAACGAAGAGCTCGAGCAGCTCGACGCCGCGCTGCCGCTGGCCTGGGAGCTGCTGTCGCCGGGCGGATCGCTCGCCGCGATCTCCTTCCACTCGCTCGAGGATCGCCGCGTCAAGCAGTTCTTCGCCGCCCGCACGCGTGGCTGCATCTGCCCGCCCGACCTGCCGGTGTGCGGCTGCGGTCGCCAGCCCGAGGGCGAACTGGCGCACCGCCGCGCGATCGCGCCGAGCGCCGGGGAGATCGCCGTCAACCCGCGTGCCTCGAGCGCCCACCTGCGCGTTGCGCGCAAGCTCGGGACCGGCGCATGAGCCCACCCGCCGCAACCGCTGCCGCCAGGGCGCGCGCGGCGACTCCGGCGCCGCTGCGCCTGCCGCCCGCTCCCCGGCGGGTCTCGGGCCCCAACCGCCATCCCCGAGCCACGGTCGCGGCGCCGCAGGCCGGCGCGAGCCCGTTCCTGCGTCTGATCGACCATCCGTGGCTCGAGCGTCTGGTTCGCGGGCGCGCGTGGATCGCGATCGTCGCGGTGGCGCTGCTCGGCATCGTCGCGATGCAGGTGGCATTGCTGAGACTCGGCGCCCAGATCGGCAGCGAGACCGCGACGGTGAACGCACTCGTCCAGCAGAACGAGACGGCGCAGACGGCGATCGGCACGCTCGAGGCCAGCCGGCACGTCTCCACCGAGGCAGCCGCGCTCGGCATGCTCTACCCGCAACCGTCCGCCGTGACCTACCTGCAGGTCAACACCGGTGATGCGCGGCACGCGACTCACACGATGACGGCGCCTTCGACGGCCGCCGTCGCGGCGGCCACCGCGCGCCCGCCGACCACCACGCCGACGCTCACGCCGCCGGCCACGACGACCGCGACGCCGCCGGCCACCACGACCGGCGCGAGCGCTCCGACGGGTGCGACGTCCGCCACCGGCGCGACCTCGCCCACCGGCACGACCTCGGCGGCGGGCGCGACGACGACCCCGGCCACGACCGGCACGGCGGCGACCGGCGCCACCACCACGACCGGCGCCAGCCAGACCGCCGCCGGCCAGGGCGCGACCGGGGCGGCAGGCACCGTGCCGACGACGACCACGCCGGCAACGACCACCTCGCCGGCGACGGTCACCACCTCGGCGGGCGCGGCGACCGCCGCCACCGGCTCGCCGGCGGGTACCGCGACAGGGGCGCCCGGAGTCCCCGCAGGGCCCTAGCGTTGGCGCTCAGTCAGCGGAGAATCGGCTGGCTGCTCGGCATCTTCGCCGCCCTGCTCGCCATCGCCGGCGCCCGAGCGTTCCAACTCGCCACGCTGAACGCCGGGAAGCTCAGCAGCGCCGCGAATGCCGAGCACGGCACGACCGTCTACGTGCCTGCGCAGCGCGGTTCGATCATCGACCGCAACGGCACGCTGCTCGCGGTGAGCGAGGCCGCCGACGACATCTCGGCAACGCCGAAGCTGGTGCGAGACCCGGCGAGCGTCGCGCTGAAGCTCGCACCGCTCCTGCACCGCAGCGTCGGGGCGATCGAGAACGACCTCGTGAGGCCCACCTCCTCGGTCGACTACACGCTGCTCGCGCGCCAGGTACCGGCCGCCAGCGCCGAGGCCGTCAAGGCACTCGGCATCCCGGGGGTCGCGCTGACCCCGGACCCGCGGCGCGTCTATCCGAACAACTCCCTCGCAGCGCAGGTCCTCGGCGGGGTCGGAACGAGCGGCGCCGGCCTCGGCGGGGTCGAGCTCAGGTTCAACAGCCAGCTCGCGGGCACGCCCGGCGTGCAACACCCGGTGTTCGACGCGCACGGCCAGCCGATCTCGGTCCCCGGCACGACGGCCGTCGCCGGCCAGACCGTCCAGTTGACGCTCGATGCCGCGATCCAGCAGTACGCCGACAGCGTCGTCTCGGCGACCGCCGAGAAGTACCGGGCGCTCGACGCCACGGCGATCGTCCTCGACCCGCGAACCAACGGAATCCTCGCGATGTCCAGTTGGCCGCGGCCCAACGCCAACGACCCGGCGGCCGTCGGTCTCGCGCGCAACTACGCGATCGGGCTGAACTACGAACCGGGGTCGACGTTCAAGATCGTGGCGATCGGGGGCGCACTGTCGAAGGGGCTGATCTCACCCTCCACGACGTTCACCGTCCCCTACGCCTACAAGGTCGCCGACCGAACGATCCACGACTCCGAGTTCCACCCCACCGAACGGCTCAACGTCGCTCAGATCCTGGCGCGATCGAGCAACATCGGCGCGGTCGAGATCGGCCAGGCCCTCGGCGACAACAACTTCTATGACTGGACTCGCCGGTTCGGCTTCGGCTCGCTGACCGGCGTCGACCTGCCAGGCGAGGAGCAGGGGCTGATCCCGACGGTCGCGCAATGGTCGCTCTCGTCGATTGGCAACCTTCCGTTCGGCCAGGGCGAATCGGTCACCCCGATGCAGATCGCGACCGCCTATTCGGCGATCGCCAACGGCGGCCTGCTGCGTCCGCCGCACATCGTCTCGGGCGTCGGCAACACGGCCACGCCGCTCCCCCGCGCGACGCGGATCCTGACCCCGCAGGTGGCCCACCAGTTGCGCGGCATGCTCGAGGGCGTGTTCGGCGCCGGCGGCACGGCGTCGGAGATCCACATCCCCGGCTACGAGCTCGCGGGCAAGACCGGTACGGCCAACAAGGTCATAAACCACGTCTATTCCAACAAGGACTACGTCGCCTCATTCGTCGGCTTCGCGCCGGCGCAGGACCCGCAGGTTGAGGCCGTGGTCATCGTCGACCAGCCCCGCGGTGCGATCTTCGGCACCCAGGTCGCCGCACCGGCCTGGGCGCAGATCATGACCTTCGCCCTGCAGTACCTGAAGATCGCCCCCGGCTGAGCCCAGTCCCGGGCGCGAGCGGGGCGAGTCATACACTGCCCCCGCATGTTGCTCTCGCAGCTGAGCGCGGGCGGGGCCCCGATCGAAATCGCCTCCCTCGCCTACGACAGCCGGTTCGTGACGCCCGGCGCGCTGTTCTTCTGCGTCCCGGGCCATGACAGCGACGGTCACGATCATGCGGCCGACGCCGTCGCGCGCGGGGCCGTCGCGCTGGTCGTCGAGCGCCCGCTCTCGCTCGGTGTCCCGGAGCTCGAGGTCGAGTCGGTGCGCGCCGCCATGGCACCGCTCGCGGTGCGCTTCCACGGCGACCCGAGCGCGTCGTTGCGCGTCATCGGGGTGACGGGCACCAACGGCAAGACGACCAGCGTGTTCCTGCTCGCGGCGCTGCTCGAGGCCGCCGGCGAGCAGTGCGCGCTGCTGGGGACGGTCAAGTCGGTGATCGGCGGGCGCGAGGGCCCGGTGATCCACACCACGCCGGAGGCCATCGACCTGCAGGCGAGCTTCCGTGCGATGCTCGACGGCGGCGACCGGGCGTGCGCGATGGAGGTCTCCTCGCACGCGCTGGCACTGCACCGCGTCGACGGGACCCGGTTCGCGGCGGCGCTGTTCACGAACCTGACCCAGGACCATCTCGACTTCCACGCGACGATGGACGACTATTTCGCCGCCAAGCGGCGACTGTTCGAGTTCGAGCCGCCGGTCGGCGCGATCAACCTGGACGACCCGTACGGGCGCCGCCTGGCCAAGGAACATCCCGGCGCCGTGACCTTCGCGCTCGACGAGCCCGCCGACTACGGCGCGCGGGCGATGCGCTTCAGCGTCGCCGGGGCGCAGTTCGTGGCGACGACGCCCGAGGGCGAGGTGGAGCTTCGCAGCCGGCTGCCGGGACGCTTCAACGTCGCCAATGTGCTCGGCGCCATGGCGACCGCGCACGCGCTCGGCGTGACCCTCGCGCTGATCGCCGCGGCGCTGCCGGACATCGCGCCCGCGCCCGGCCGTTTCCAGGCGCTCGACGAGGGCCAGCCGTTCACCGTGCTGGTCGACTATGCCCACACGCCCGACTCGCTCGAGAACGTGCTGCGAGCCGCGCGGTCGCTGGCCGACGGCCGCCTGATCGCGGTATTCGGCTGCGGCGGCGACCGCGACCGCGGCAAGCGCCCGCAGATGGGGCGGATCGCGGCCGAGCTCGCCGACCTGACGTTCGTGACCTCCGACAATCCCCGCTCGGAGGAGCCGGCGGCGATCGTCGCCGAGATCGTGGCCGGCATCGAGGACGACGGCGCCGGAGTCGAGACGGTCGTCGACCGCCGCGCGGCCATCGCGCGGGCGATCTCGCTGGCGCGGCGCGGCGACGTCGTGGTCATCGCCGGCAAGGGCCACGAGCAGGGCCAGGAGTTCGCCGCCGGGCGCACGGTGCCGTTCGACGACGCGCAGGTCGCCCGCGCCGAGCTGCGGGCCCTCGCGTGAAGGACTGGAGCGCAGCGCGCGTTGCCGCGGCGGCGGAGGCCCGGATCGCCGGCGGGCCGGCGGCGACGACCGTTGGTGGCCCGCGTCGCGTCGTGATCGACTCACGGACGGTCGCGGCGGGAGACCTGTTCGTCGGCCTCGCCGGTGCCAACACCGACGGCGGCTGCTTCTTCGACGACGCCCTGGCCGCCGGCGCGTGGGGCGTGCTCGGCACGCCGCGCCAGCTCGAGCGGGTCCGCGGAGCGTCGGTCGGCGTGCTGCTCGCCGCCGAGAATCCGCTGCTGGCGCTCGGCAGGCTGGCCCGCGCGTGGCGGCGCGAGCTCGGCGCGCAGGTGGTGGCGATCAGCGGCTCCACCGGCAAGACCTCGACGAAGGACATTCTCGCGGCGCTGCTTGCGCCGGCGCTGGCCACGATCGCCAGTCCGCTCAACCAGAACACCGAGATCGGCGTGCCGCTCGCGATCCTCGCGGCACCCCCCGGGACGCAGGCGCTGGTGCTGGAGCTGGCGATGCGCGGAGCGGGCCAGATCGCCGAGCTGACGGGAATCTGCGAGCCCGACGTCGGGGTGATCGTCAACGTTGGGCCCGCACACCTCGAACTGCTCGGGTCGCTGGAGGCCATCGCGGCGGCCAAGGGTGAGCTGATCGAGGGACTGGCGGCGGGGGCGACGGCCGTCGTGCCCGCTCGCGAGCCGCTGCTCGATCCGTTCCTGCGCGCCGATCTGGAGATCGTGCGCTTCGGCGACGGCGGCGACGTCAGCGTCCTCGCGGCGGGTCCGGACGGCGTCACCGTCGCGTTGGGTGATCAGCGCGTGACGCTCGAGCCGGGCTTTCGCGCCGCGCACCTGTTGAGCGATCTCTGCGCCGCGCTCGCCGCGGCCCGCGCGCTCGGCGTGGTCCCCGGTGGCTCGCTCGATGTGACCTTCTCGGGCCTGCGCGGCGAGCGCCTGTCGCTACCGGGCGGGGTGGTCGTCGTCAACGACTGCTACAACGCCAACCCGATGTCGATGCGCGCCGCGCTTGACGAGCTTGCCCTGTCCGCTCCCGGCCGGCGGGTCGCCGTGCTCGGCGACATGCTGGAGCTCGGAGCGCGCGAGGAGCAGCGCTACCACCGCGAGTTGGGTCAACAGGCGCAGGCGGCCGGCGTCGCGCTGCTGATCACCGTGGGCGCGCGTGCCGCGAGGGCGGGGGAGAGCTTTGGCGGCGGCGAGCATCGGCATGCGCGCGACGCGGTCGAGGCGGCGTCACTGCTGCGCGGCCGGCTCGCCCCGGGCGACACCGTGCTGGTGAAGGGCTCGCGCGGGATGGCGCTCGAGCGGGTCGCCGAAGAGCTCGGGCGGGACTGATGGCGCAGGTCCTGATCGGCGGTACCGCCGCCCTGCTGATCTGCATCTTCCTGTCGCCGAAGTTCATCGAGTTCCTGCGGCTGCGCGAGTTCGGTCAGCACGTGCGCGACGACGGGCCGCAGGGGCATCTGAGCAAGGCCGGCACCCCGACGATGGGCGGGGTGATCATGTTCATCGCGGTCGCCGCGCCGTTTGCCGTGCTCTCCACCTGGACGGACTGGCGGGCGATCGGCGTCTTCGGTGCCGCGGTGGCCTGCGCGTTGCTCGGCTTCGTCGATGACTACATGAAGATCGTCAAGCGCCGCTCGCTCGGGCTGCGCGCGCGCACCAAGCTGATTCTGCTGGCGGCGATCTCGATCGGGCTGTGGTTGTGCGCACGCAAGGCGCTGGGCCAGTCGGCGCTGCATCTGCGCTTCGTCGACTACACGGTCGATCTTGGTGTCTTCTATCCACTGCTGATCTACCTCGTCGTCGCCGGGACGACGAGCGGCGTCAACCTGACCGACGGACTCGACGGGCTGGCCGCCGGCTGCGCGGGGATCGTGCTGATGGCCTACGTCGGCATCACCTTCCTGAGCGCCCCCCACCAGCCGCAGGATCTGCAGCTGGCGCTGTTGGCGGCCTGCCTGGTCGGCGCCTGCGTCGGGTTCCTCTGGTTCAACGCGTTCCCGGCGACGATCTTCATGGGCGACACCGGCTCGCTCGGCCTCGGCGGGGCGATCGCGGGCCTCGCGGTGATGACGCAAAGCGAAGCGCTGCTGATCCTGATCGGCGGGATCTTCGTCATCGAGGCGCTCTCGGTGCTGATCCAGATCGTCTCGTTCCAGCTGTTTCGCAAGCGCGTCTTCCTGATGGCGCCGCTCCATCACCACTTCGAGCTCAAGGCGTGGTCGGAGACGAAGATCATCCTGCGCTTCTGGATCGTCACCGCGATCGGCGCGGCGATCGGCTTCACGATCTTCGCGCACTCGATCAGGTGAGCCGGCCGCCGCTGCCCGGGGGTCCCTACCTCGTCGTCGGGCTCGCGCGCTCGGGATCCGCCGCGGCCCTGGCGCTGGCCGCGCGCGGGGAGCAGGTCATCGGCACCGATCGGGCCGGCCTCGCGCCGGGCGAGCTCGTGGCCTGCGGGGTCGAGTTGACCGCCGACGGATTCGCCGCGCTCGACCGGGTGCGCTGCGTCGTGAAGAGCCCGGGCGTCGCCGCCACCGAGCCGCTGATCGTCGCGGCACGCGAGCGTGGGATCGTGGTCATCGGCGAGCTCGAGCTGGCATGGCGCCTGCTGTCCAACGAGTTCGTCGCGGTCACCGGGACCAACGGCAAGACGACCACCGTCGAGCTGATCGGCGCGATCTATCGGGCGAGCGGCCTGGGGGTCGTCGTGGCGGGCAACGTCGGGCGGGCGTTGAGCGTGTTCGCCACGCCGCCCCCGTACGGCGAGGCCCCGCTCGATCCGTCGATCACCGTGGTCTGTGAGGCGTCCTCGTTTCAGCTCGAGGACACGCTCGAGTTCGCCCCGCACGCGGCGGTGCTGCTGAACGTCGCGCCCGATCACCTCGACCGCCACGGCGACATCGACGCCTACCTGGCGGCCAAGCTGCGGGTCTTCGCGTGCCAGGGCCGCGATGACTACGCCGTCGTCCCGGCGCACGGCGTCGGCGCGCCGCTGCCCGGGCTGGGCGCCCGGCTGACGTTCGGCAGCGACGCCGGCGCCGAGCTGCGCCGCGACGGAGACTGGCTGTCGTGGCGGGGGCAGCGGCTGATCGAGGTCGGCGCGATCCGCCTGCGCGGACCGCACAACGTGGAGAACGCGATGGCCGCCGCGACGGTGGCGCTGGCCTGCGGCGTGCCGGTCGAGGGCGTTCGCCAGGGGCTCTCGAGCTTTGCCGGGGTCGCGCACCGCCTGGAGGAGGTGGCGCAGCGCGGCGGCGTGCTGTTCGTCAACGACTCGAAGGCGACCAATGTCACGAGCACGCTGGTCGCGCTGCGGTCCTTTGCGCCCGGGAGCGTGCATCTGATCGTCGGTGGGCGGGGCAAGGGAGAGGACTTCGCCACGCTGCGCGAGGAGGTCGCGGCACGCGCTCGCGCCGTGTATCTGATCGGCGAGGAGGGCCCGGCGATCGCTGCGGCACTCGCCGGGCTGCCCGCGGAGGTCGCGATCGTGGCGTGCGGCACGCTCGAACGGGCGCTGGCGGCGGCGCGGGCGGCGGCCGTGGCCGGTGAGGTCGTGCTGCTCAGCCCGGCGTGCACGAGCTTCGATCAGTTTCCCGACTTCGAGGCACGCGGCGACGAATTCAAGCGGCTGGCGCTCGCCTGAGCGGGTCGTCCGTGGAGGCATTTCGCCCGCCGCGTGGAAGGACCACAGATGGATTCGGTTGCCGCAGAGTCCGGGCGGGTTCGCCGCTCCGTGGAGTCCGCCGTCAAGACGGCGGCGCCTCGGCTGCCGATCGAGTACAGCCTGCTGCTGACCGCCACGCTGTGCCTGCTCGCCGGCGGTGCCGTGATGGTGTACAGCGCGTCGTCGAGCTCGGTGCTCAGTGGCGGCAGCGGGGGAACCAGCGACCTGATCCGCTTCGTCGTCTACGGCGGCGTCGGGCTGGTCGTGCTGCGCTACACCGCGCGGGTCGGGCTCGACGTCGTGCGCCGGCTGACCGGCCCGCTGCTCGGGCTCTCGTTCGTGCTGCTGATCGCCGTGGAGCTGCCCGGCCTCGGCCACTCGACGCTCGGCCAGCACGCACAGCGCTGGATCGGGCTCGGCCCGGTGCAGTTCGAGCCCTCCGAGCTGATGAAGCTCGCGCTGGTCCTCTATGCGGCGCACGTCCTCTCCCGTGGGCGCCCCGGGGCGCGCAACCTGAGGACGGCGCTCAAGCGCGTGGCGCTGGTCGGCGGGGCGGCGTGCCTGCTCGTCGGCTCCCAGCCCGATCTCGGGACGACGCTGGTCATCGCCTTCGCGCTGGTGGCGATCGTGCTGACAGCCGGGATCCCGCTCAAGGTGCTCGCCCTCACCGCGGTGCTCGGCGTCGGAGCGGTGTTGCTGTTCACGATGGCCGTGCCCTACGCCGGCGCCCGGCTGACCTCGTTCCTGGACCCGTGGGCGCACGCCACCAACAGCGGCTACCAGTCGGTCCAGAGCCAGATCGCCATCGGATCCGGCGGCCTGCTCGGTCGCGGCCCGGGACAGTCGGTGCAGAAGGACTTCTATCTGCCGGAGGCGCCGACCGACTTCATCCTGGCGGTGATCGGCGAGGAGCTCGGCTTCGTCGGGATCGCCGCCCTGCTGTTGCTCTACGGGCTGATCGCCTACGCCGGCATGCGCGCCGCGCGACACGCCAAGGGCCGCTACGCGCTGCTGGTGGCGGTCGGCACGACCTCGATGATCGTGCTCCAGGCGGCGCTCAACGTCTTCGCGGTGCTCGGCATCGCGCCGGTCACCGGAGTGCCGCTGCCGTTCGTCTCCTACGGCGCGAGCAACCTGCTCGTGATGCTCGCGGCGATGGGCCTGCTGCTGAACGTCGCGGGCGGCGGTGCGGCACACCTGCAGGCGGTGCGGAGCACGCGAGCCAAAAAAACGCGACGATCCGAGAATGCGCGAACGAGCGAGGATCGCGATCGCAGCCGGCGGGACCGCCGGGCACGTGGTGCCCGCCTTGGCGGTCGCCGACGCGCTGCGGGAGCGGGGAGCTGAGGTCCTTTTCATCGGTGGCGACCGCGCCGAGCGCACGCTCGTGCCCGGCGCCGGCTATCGGTTCGAGCAGCTCTCGGTCTCGGCGCTCGACCGCCGCAACCCGCTGCGGGCGCTGCGGGCGCTGGGGCGCGCCGGCCGCGCGGTGGCCCGCGCGCGCGGACTGCTGGCCGGCATCGATGTCGTGATGGGCGGCGGCGGCTACGTCGCCGGGCCGGTTGCGCTGGCCGCGTGGACCCGTCGCATCCCGTTCGTGCTGACCGAGGCCGACAGCCGGCTCGGACTGACCAACCGCGTGCTGGCGCCGTTCGCCGAGCGGGTCTGCCTGGCCTTTCCGATCGACGGCCGCGGCGGCAAGCGCTACCGCGTCACCGGGCGCCCCGTGGCGCCGCCGTCCGCCGATCGCGATGCGGCGCGCGCCGCCTTCGGGATCGAGCCGTGGGCGCAGTGCGTGTTCGTGTTCGGCGGCTCGCTCGGATCGCGGACGATCAACGAGGCGGCGCTCGATGGTCTGGACGGCGCGAACTTTCGTGTCCTGCACGTGACCGGCGAGCGCGACTGGCCGGCGCTGCGCAGCCGCCCGCGCGGCCCGCTCTACGACCTGCGCGAGTACCTCGACCGTGAGCAGTTCGGCCAGGCCCTGGCGGCGAGCGACCTGGTCGTGGCGCGCGCCGGGGGCTCGATCTTCGAGATCGCGGCCTACGCCCGTCCGGCGATCCTCGTGCCCTTCCCGACGGCGAGCGCCGATCACCAGCGCACCAACGCGGAGTGGATGGAGCGTGCCGGAGCCGCAGTCGTGGTGGCCGACAGCGAGCTCAGCGGACCGCGGCTGGCGGCGGAGGTCGGGCGCCTGGTCGGCGACCCGGCGCGGCTCGCGGCGATGGGGCGGGCGTCGCTGGCGATCGCCCGCCCCGACGCCGCCGCGGCCGTCGCGACGATCCTGCTCGCGACCGGCTGAAGGCGGTTGGCAGATGGCGAACGAGTGGGCGGGGCGGCGGCTTCATTTCGTCGGCGTCGGCGGGGCGGGGATGAGCGCCTACGCTCGGGCGGCCCACGCGCTGGGCGCCGCCGTCAGCGGATCGGATCGCGCGGAGTCGCCGTTTGCCGCGGCGCTGGCGGCCGACGGGGTGCTCGAGGCGGCCATCGGCCAGCGGGCCGAGAACGTCCCGTCCGGGGCGGGCGTGGAGGTCGTCTGCTCGAGCGCGATCGGCGCGGACAACCCGGAGCGCATGGCGGCGCTCGAGCGCGGACTGCACGTGCTGACCCGGGCACAGCTGCTCGCGCAGTTGAGCGAGCTGCGGCGGACGATCGCCGTGGCCGGCGCGCACGGGAAGACGACGACCGCGGCGATGGTCGTGAGCGCGCTGCGCGGCGGCGGGCTCGACCCCGGCTACCTGATCGGCGGGATGCTGCCGGAGACCGGGCGCAACGGGGAGTGGACGAGCGGGGAGTGGCTGGTCGTCGAAGCCGACGAGTCCGACCGCTCGCTGCTGTCGCTGAGCGTCGAGATCGCGGTGCTGACGAGCGTCGAGCTCGACCACCACGACGCGTTCGGCTCGTTGCACGAACTGGAGGACGTCTACCGGGCCTTTCTCGGCGGAGCACGGCAGGCCGTGATCTGGGATCGCCCGGCGCTGCGCGCGCTGCGCGCGGGGCCGCTGCTCGCCTACGACGTGCCGGCGCCGGTGCTGATCGCCGGCGGCTCACGGTTCCGCTGGCAGGGCGTCGAGGTCGAGTTGCGCGTTCCCGGCGAGCACAACGCGCGCAACGCCGCCGCCGCGCTCAGCGTCGCCACGCTGGTTGGCGTCGACGTCGCCGACGCGGCGCGCGGCCTCGCCACGTTCACCGGCGCTGCGCGGCGCTTCGAGCGTCTCGGGCGCACCGCGGCGGGCGCCGAGGTCTACGACGACTATGCACACCACCCCACCGAGGTGGCGGCGACCCTCGCCGCCGCCCGCACGCTCACGCCGAGCCGGCTGGTTGTCGTGTTCCAGCCGCACCTGTACTCGCGCACGCGGGCGCTCGCCCGCGAGTTCGGCCTCGCGCTCGCCGGCGCCGACACGGTCGTCGTGCTCGACATCTATCCGGCGCGCGAGCAGGCTGCCGACTTTCCCGGGGTCCGCGGCCTGCTGCTCGCGGAGGCGACGGTCGACGCGGCGCCGGGCAAGCCGACCTACTGGCTGCCCGACCGCGACTCGGCCGCCGCGACGATCGCCGCGCTGACCGGGCCCGGCGACCTCGTCATCGTGATGGGGGCGGGCGACATCGATCGGCTCGGGCGCGAGCTGGTCGCCGGAGGCGCTGAGCATGGATGAGCCGGTCACCGGCTACCCGCTGGCACGGCTGACCACCGTGCGCACCGGCGGCGCCGCCGAGCACTTTGCGCGCGCCGGCTCGCGCCGCGAGCTGGTGGAGCTTCTCGAATGGGCGCACGAGCGCAGCCTGGGGGTCAGCGTGGTCGGGTCAGGCTCGAACCTGCTCGTCGCCGACAGCGGCGTCCGCGGGCTCGTGCTCAAGCTCGATCGCGAGCTGGCACGGATCGAGCGTGACCGCCTCGGACTGCGCTGTGGCGGCGGTGCCCGGCTGCCGGCAGTGGCCGCGCGCGCTGCGGCGCTCGGACTCGCCGGGGTCGAGTTCGCGGTCAACATCCCGGGCACCGTGGGGGGAGCGGTGCGGATGAATGCCAACGCCTACGACGGCGCGCTCGCAGCGGTCCTCGACTGGGTCGAGATCGTCACCGCAGCCGGCGTCAGCCGCCGCGGTCCGGACGAGCTGGGGTTCGCCTACCGCAGTTCTGGACTGCGCCCGTCGGAGATCGTCGCGCGGGCGCGCTTCGCCCTCGCGACCGCGACCCCGGAGTCGGTCCGCGCGACGCTCGCGACGATGCGCGAGTGGCGGCACGCGGCGCAGCCGAAGGGAATCAAGACGTTCGGCTCGACCTTCAAGAACCCGCCGGGGCACACCGCCGGCGAGCTGCTCGCGGCCGCCGGCGCCGCTGAGCTCGCGTTCGGCGACGCGCGCTTCTCGCCCAAGCATGCGAACTTCGTCGAGAACACCGGCAACGCCAGCACTGCCGAGATCGTCGCGCTGATCGCCGCCGGACGCGACCGCGTTCGTCAGCGGTTCGGGATCGAGCTCGAGCCCGAGGTCCAGCTGCTTGGCGACGTTCGCTTCCCGTGGTAGGGGATTGTCCGCGGAGCGCGAAGAATGTAGCGATGCGTGTGCGTCATCAGCTTGCCCGCTTCACGGCGATGCGTGCGCGTCACAAGCTCGCCTGCCTTGCGGCGCTCCCGCTGCTCGGCCTCGGCGGCTGGCTCGTGCTGCGTGACAGCGCGCTGTTCGCGGTCGATCACGTCAGCGTGGTGGGTCTCTCCCGGAATGCGCTGCCCGCGGTCTCCGACCAGCTGCTCGCCGCCGCGCGCGCCCAAACGACGACCGACTTCTCGACCGCCGCGCTGCGCTCCTCGGT
This sequence comes from Solirubrobacteraceae bacterium, assembly GCA_035535075.1. Taxonomy (GTDB): domain Bacteria; phylum Actinomycetota; class Thermoleophilia; order Solirubrobacterales; family Solirubrobacteraceae; genus Palsa-513. The sequence continues at coordinate 73,727 of DATLQS010000080.1, read as the reverse complement.
CGCGCGATACACGCTGATCGACGACGTGGCGGTGCAGACGCAGTTCCCCCACGGTGTGCGGATCGAGGTGCACGAGCGCCACCCGATCGCCTGGCTCGATGTTGCCGGCCAGGGCTTCGCGCTGGCCGACGACGGCAGCGTGATCACCGGACTCGCCCACGCCGGACCGCTCGCCGTGCTGCACTCGGTGCGCTACCCGTGGAACGGGCACAGCCGCGACCCGTTCGTGCTGCTGGCGCTGCGCGTGCTGATCGACGCGCCGGCTCCGCTGCGCCATCGCGTCGCGGCCGTCACGATCGCCGACGGCGCATTGACGATCCACCTGCATCGCGGCCCGCGGCTGATCTTCGGCAACGAGGCGCTGCTGCACGCGAAGTGGGATGCCGCAGCTGCCGTGCTCGCCGACGCGAGCTCGCGCGGGGCCAGCTACATCGACCTGCGCCTGCCGTCGCGGCCCGCCGCGCAGGTCGCCGACCCGGCGACGAACGCCGCCAGCGCCGCGTCCGTGGGGAGCTCGGCGGCCACGCCCGCCAATGCCGCGACGGTCGCGACGGCGCTCAATCCCAGCCTGATCCAACCTTCAAGCTCTACCTCAGGTTAATCCCTCCTCGGGGGCCAAATTCAGGCCGTGGTCGAGGGTTCGGCGATCTGCAACGAAAGTTGCGATCATGCGGTCGCATTGACAACCGCCCGAAGCCCCGCATAACGTGGCTTTTACGGCGCCGTCGCGGCGACGCCAAAAAACCCTTCATTCTCACTCTAGGTTCGGATCTCTTATGGACGGCGGCAGCTATCTCGCAGTGATCAAGGTCGTCGGCGTCGGCGGTGGCGGCACCAACGCCGTCAGCCGGATGGTCGACGCCGGGCTGCGCGGGGTCGAGTTCATCGCCGCCAACACCGATGCGCAGGCGCTCGCGATGTGCGACGCCGACATCAAGCTGAACATCGGCACCGAGCTGACCAAGGGCCTCGGGGCCGGGGCCAACCCGGAGATGGGCTTCGGCGCCGCCGCCGAGTCGCGCGACGAGATCAAGGAGGCGCTGAAGGGCGCGGACATGGTCTTCGTGACCGCCGGCGAGGGTGGCGGCACCGGCACCGGGGCGGCGCCCGTGATCGCCGAGATCGCGAAGATGGAGATCGGCGCGCTGACCGTCGGCGTCGTGACCCGCCCGTTCGACTTCGAGGGCACGACGCGCGCCCGCCAGGCCGAGGACGGCATCCGCAAGCTGCGCGAGGTCGTCGACACGCTGCTGGTGATTCCCAACGAGCGGCTGCTCGCCGTGGTCGAGCGTCGCACGTCGATCCTCGACGCCTTCAAGGAGGCCGACAACGTCCTGCGCCAGGGCGTCCAGGGAATCACCGACCTGATCACCATCCCCGGTCTGATCAACCTCGACTTCGCCGACGTGCGGACGATCATGACCGACGCCGGCACCGCGGTGATGGGCGTGGGCACCGGCTCAGGCGAGAGCCGCGCGGCCGACGCCGCGCGCGCGGCGATCGCCTCGCCGCTGCTCGAGGAGGCGATCGACGGCGCCACCGGCATCCTGCTGAACATCACCGGGGGTCGCAACCTCGGGCTGTTCGAGGTCAACGAGGCGGCGGAGATCGTTCAGACCGCCGCCGACCGCGACGCCAACATCATCTTCGGAGCGGTGATCGACGAGCAGCAGGAGGACGATGTCAGCGTCACCGTCATCGGAACCGGCTTCCAGTACCACGGCGGTCTGCGCCTGCGCGGCGACCGCCCGGCGTCCGCCGCTGCCGATCGCCCGCGCCGGCGCGGCGCCGGCGACCGCGGATCGTCGGGCGAACGCGCGCCGCTCGAGATCCGCGACGAGGACATCGACGTACCGCCGTTCCTGCGCTGAGCGCGACTCGCCGGCTGCGCCCGTCCTCGAGTGCCCGCTTGGTGCTACCGTCGCACGCGGGATGGCCGGGCCGAACGTGTTCGCCGACGAGTGGGAGCGCGACGTTTCCCACGGACCGTTTGGGATCCGGGGCAGCCGCGTGGGCGCGGCGGCCGGCGCGGAGCGGCTCGGGGCCTCCGTCTATGAGCTGGCGCCGGGCAAGCGGAACCTGCCGTATCACGCGCACTTCGGGATCGAGGAGCTGCTGATCGTCCTGAGCGGGAGCCCGACGCTGCGTTCGCCGGCCGGCGAACGCCAGTTGGTGCCGGGCGAGGTCGTCGCCTTCGCCGCCGGACGCGACGGGGCACATCAGCTGATCAACGACGGCGACTCCGCGGTGCGCTACCTGATGCTCAGCACGACCGCGCCGGCCGATCTCGTGGAATACCCCGACAGCCACAAGATCGCCGCGATGGGCGGCGGGTTCCGTGCTCCGGGCGCTGTTTCCTACATGCTCTCGACCGCTGAGCAGCTCGGATACTTCGACGGCGAGGCCGAGGAGGAAGCGACCCGCTAGTTTTGGGAGCGAGTGTCAGCTCCCCTGCGCCAGACGCCGCTGCACGATGCCCAGGCCGCGCTCGGCGCACGCATGGTCGCCTACGCCGGCTGGGAGATGCCGGTCCGCTACGACGGGGTGATCGCCGAACACCTCGCGGTGCGCAGCGCGGTCGGGGCCTTCGACGTCTCGCACATGGGCCAAATCGAGACGACCGGGCCCGGCGCCGTCGAGCTGCTGATGCTGCTGTGCTCCAACGACGTCGCGCGGATTCCGATCGGCGGCGCCCAGTACAGCCTGCTCTGCCGCGAGGACGGCGGCGTCCTCGACGACGTCTTCACCTACCGGCTGGCGGCCGAGCGCTACCTGACGGTCACCAACGCGGTCAACCACGAGCGCGACCTCGCGTGGTTTCGCTCACACGCCGGCGGATTCGACGGGCAGGTGATCGATCGGGCGGCGGACTACGCGATGATCTCCGTCCAGGGACCGCTGGCGCGCGAGGTCGTGCAGGCCATCGCGAGCGCACCGCTGCCCGAGCGGATGACGATCGCCGAGCGCACGCTCGACGGCGCCGAGGCGCTGGTTGCCGGCACCGGCTACACCGGCGAGGACGGCGTCGAGCTGCTGGTTGCCCCCGAGGACGCGCTGGGCGTCTGGAACGCTCTGTTGCGTCGCGGTGCCAAGCCGGCCGGCCTGGCCGCGCGCGACACGCTGCGCACCGAGGCGTGCTTTCACCTCTACGGCAACGATCTGTCGACCGAGCGCGGTCCGATCGAGGCCGGTCTCGGCTGGTGCTGCCGTGTCGGCGGCGGCTACATCGGCGCGGAGGCCGTCAGCGCGGCACGCGAGGCCGGACCGGCTGAGCAGCTCGTCCCGTTCGTGATCACCGAGCGCGGGACCGCGCGCCCGGGAGACGCGGTCGTCGGCGGCGGCGTCGTCGCCAGCGGCACCTTCTCGCCGAGCCTCGAGATGGGGATCGGGATGGCCTACCTGCCGTCGGAGCACGCCGCCGTCGGCACCGAGTTCGAGATCGACGTGCGCGGCAAGCGCCGCCGCGCCCGCGTCGAGACGCGGCCGTTGTTGAAGGTGTGACGCCCAAACCAATAGAGTCCGTGATCCGCGACGAGCGTTGGAGGAAGCGAGCCGATGGCCGAAGCGTCTTATCCGCAGGAACTGCTGTACCACCCGGAGCACGACTGGGCCCGGATCGAGGGTGACGTGGCGACGTTCGGCATCACCTGGCATGCCCAGGATGCGCTCGGCGAGGTCGTGTTCTTCGAGCCGCCCGCGGTCGGAACGCAGGTGGCCCAGCACGAGCCCTACACCGAGATCGAGTCGGTCAAGGCGGTCTCGGACGTGATCGCACCGCTGTCGGGCGAGGTCATCGAGGTCAACGCCGCCCTCTCCGAGGCTCCCGAGGCGATCAACGACGATCCCTACGGGGCGGGATGGCTGGTCAGGGTTCGGCTGTCTGATGAGACACAGACGGCTGCGCTGCTCACGCGCGACGCGTACGTCGCGCTGCTCTCCTGAGCGCAGGGATGAGTCGCTACACAGCCGTCACGGAGACCGATCGCCGGGTCATGCTCGACGCGGTTGGCGTCGCCGGCGTCGACGAGCTGTTCGCCGACATCCCGCCCGCGCTGCGGCTCGGCCGCCCGCTCGAGCTGCCCGACGGGCTCGGCGAGGCCGAGGTCTACGAGCACCTGCGCGGTCTGGCTGCGCGCAACAGCTCCGCCGAGGACGTGCTGTGCTTCCTCGGCGCCGGGATGTACGACACCTACGTGCCGGCGGTCATCGACATGCTGCTGGGCCGCTCGGAGTTCCTGACCCCCTACACGCCCTACCAGCCGGAGATCTCGCAGGGTGGCCTGCAGGTGATGTTCGAATACCAGACCGCGATCTGCGAGCTGACGGGGATGGATGTCTCCAACGCCTCGGTCTACGAGGGTCCGTCCGCCCTCGCCGCCGCCGGCTATCTGGCCAAGCTGACCAACGGCCGGCCGCGCTTCGTGATCTCGCGCGGAGTCCACCCGCATGCGCGCGAGACGCTGCGGACGCTGTCGGTCGGCTACGGCACCGAGGTCGAGGAGGTCGCGCTGCTCGACGGCGTGACCGATGCCGACGCCTGGGCGGCCGCGCTCGACGACAGCGTCAGCGCCGTGTTCGTGGCTCAGCCGAACTTCCTCGGCGCGGTCGAGGATCTCGAACCGCTGATCGCCGCCGCGCGCCGCCACGGCGCGCTGGTCGTGTGCAGCGCCGACCCGCTGTCGCTGGGGATCGTCGAGGCGCCGGGGGTGCTCGGAGTCGACGTCTGTGTCGGGGAGGGCCAGACGCTGGGCAACCGGCTCGACTTCGGCGGACCCTCGTTCGGATTCTTCGCGGCGCGCGAGGAGCATCTGCGGCGGATGCCGGGACGGATCGCCGGCGAGACCCACGACCTCGACGGTCGCCGCGGCTTCGTGCTCACGCTGCAAACACGCGAACAGCACATCCGTCGCGAGCGGGCGACCTCCAACATCTGCACGGCGCAGGCGCTCAACGCGCTCGCCGGCGTCGTCTACCTCGCCTGGCTTGGTCGCGCCGGGCTCGTCGAGCTCGCCGAGCTGCTCGCGCGCCGCAGCGCCTACGCCCGCGAGGCGCTCGTCGCGATCGAGGGCGTCGAGACGCTGCACGAGCAGCCCGTGGTGCGCGAGTTCGCGATCTCGCTCGGCCTGGCCGACAGCTCGAGCGTGCGCCGTGTGATCGCACGCTGCGCGGCGGAGCACGTCCAGCCGGGCTACGCGCTCGGGCTCGACTATCCCGAGTATCGCGACGGCCTGCTCGTGGCGATCACCGAGCAGCGCTCGCGCGCCGACATCGACCGGCTCGCCGACGTGCTCGGACGGGCGCTCGCCGCCGAGCGTGCGGCGGCGGCGTCGGGCGGTGCACCGGCATGAGCGTCGAGACGGCGATGCAGCGCGAGGCGGCGTTGACGATCTTCGAGAAGGGCGCGCCGGGCCGCCGGGCCTTCGAGCCGCCGGTGCTCGACGTTCCCGACCGCCCGCTCGACGAGCTGATCCCGGCGCGGCTGCGCCGCCGCGAGCCGGCCCGGCTGCCGGAGATCTCCGAGCCCGAGCTCGTGCGCCACTACGTGCGCCTCTCGCGGCGCAACTTCGATCTGGACTCCGGCTTCTACCCGCTCGGCTCGTGCACGATGAAGCACAACCCGCGGCTGCACGAGCGCGTCGCGGCGCTTCCCGGGCACGCGCGCCTGCACCCGCTGACCGACCCTGCGCGGGCGCAGGGCGCGCTGACGCTGATGTGGGAGCTCGAGCGGGCGCTCGCCGAGATCGCGGGACTCCCGCACGTCTCGCTGCAGCCGTCCGCGGGCTCGCACGGCGAGCTGGCGGGGGTCCTGTTGACCCGCGCCTACCACGCCGACCGCGGCGAGCGCCGGCGGACCGTGCTGACGCCGGACACCGCCCACGGCACCAACCCCGCGACGGTCACGATGGCCGGCTACGAGGTGGTCAAGGTCGGCACCGACGCCCGGGGCGGCGTCGACATCGACGACCTGCGGGGCAAGGTCGACGCGAACGTCGCATGCCTGATGCTGACCAACCCGAACACGCTCGGGCTGTTCGATGCCAACATCGAGGAGATCGCCACGATCGTCCACGGGGTCGGTGCGATCGTCTACTACGACGGCGCGAACCTGAACGCCGTGATGGGGATCTCGCGTCCCGGCGACATGGGCTTCGATGTCGTGCACTTCAACCTGCACAAGTCGTTCACCCAGCCGCACGGCGGCGGCGGCCCGGGCGCCGGTCCGATCGCCGTCTCGGCCGAGCTCGAGCCCTACCTGCCGCGCCCCGTGATCGTCCGCCGCGGCGGTGCCGAGCGCAACGGCTCGGCCGTCGAGTTCGACTTCGACTACGACCGTCCGCGCTCGATCGGCCGGCTGCGCGGCTTCCACGGCAATTTCGGCTGCCTCGTGCGCTCCTACGCCTACATCCGCTCGCTCGGCGCGGCCGGCCTGCGCGACGTCTCCGAGACCGCGGTGCTGAACGCCAACTATCTGCTCGCCCGGCTCCGCGCGCTCGGGGTCTGCGAGCTGCTGCCGCCGGCCTACGAACGGCTGTGCATGCACGAGTTCGTGCTCAGCGGGGCGCCGATGAAGCAGCAGCTGGGCATCCGCACGCTCGACCTCGCCAAGCGCCTGCTGGACTTCGGCTATCACCCGCCGACCGTGTACTTCCCGCTGCTCGTCGATGAGGCGCTGCTCATCGAGCCGACCGAGACCGAGACCCGGGAGACCCTCGACGCGTTCGCGGCGGCGCTCGCCGAGATCCTGCGCGAGGCGCGCGAGGACCCGGAGGTGGCGCGCGAGGCGCCGTACTCGACCCCGGTGCGCCGGCTCGACGAGGCTGCGGCGGCGAAGCATCCGGTGCTGCGCCAGGCGCTGTAGCGCCGCCCGGTTGAGCACCCCTCGGGCGTCGCGAGATACGCTGCGGCGCCCATGCGCATCTTCTCCGGCATCCAGCCGACCGGCCGCAAGCACCTCGGCAACTACATCGGCGCGATCACCCAGTACGTCGCCGGGCAGGACCGCGGCGACGCCGTCTACTGCATCGTCGATCTGCATGCGATCACCGTGCCCTTCGACCCCGCTGAGCTGCGCGAGCGGACCTACGACACCGCGGCGATCCTGCTGGCGGCCGGGGTCGACCCCAAGCGCTGCATCCTGTTTCGCCAGAGCGACGTGTACGAGCACACCGAGCTGGCCTGGCTGCTCGGGTCGGTCACGGCCTACGGCGACCTCCAGCGGATGACCCAGTTCAAGGACAAGTCCGCGGCGCAGCGCGAGCTGGTCTCGGCCGGGCTGTTCTTCTACCCGGTGCTGATGGCCGCCGACGTGCTCGCCTACCGCGCCAACGAGGTGCCGGTCGGCGACGACCAGCGCCAGCACGTCGAGCTGATGCGCGACATCGCGCTGCGCTTCAACGCCCGCTTCGGCGAGCACCTCGTCGTGCCCGACCACCGGATCCCGACGGTCGGGGCGCGGATCATGGACCTGCAGGACCCCGACAGCAAGATGTCGACCACCTCGGCCAGCGAGGAGGGCACGCTGTACGTGCTGGACGAGCCGGCGCTGATCGAACGCAAGCTGCGGCGAGCGGTGACCGACTCCGGCGAGTCGATCCGTCGCGCGCCCGACAAGCCCGGCATCACCAACCTGATCGACATCCTCGCGGTCGTCCGGGGCGTCGAGCCGGCCGCGATCGAGCGCGACTTCGCCGCCGCCCGCTACGGCGAGCTGAAGGCGGCGCTCGCCGAGGAGGTCGTCGTCTATCTGGCCCCCGTGCGCGAACGCTACGCGGCGCTGCGAGGCGACATGGCGGGCCTCGAGGGCGTCCTGGCGGACGGGGCGGAGCGGGCGCGCGCGATCGCGTCGGCAACCCTCGCCGACGTGCGCGACGCGATGGGCGTCGCGCCGCCGCGCTGAGCGGCGCACGCTCGCGACGCGGCGTCGGCTCGCCGCGCTAGCGTTCCGGCGGTGCATCTCGCGGAGCTCGAGCTGGACCTCGACGTCTTCAGTGGTCCCTTCGACCTGCTGCTGACCCTCGTGCTGCGCGAGGAGGTCGATCTTCGCGAGCTCGCGCTGGCCGAGGTCGTGGTCGCCTACCTCGACCATCTCGACGCCCGCGGCGAGCTCGATATCGAGGCGACAACGGAGTTCATCGTGCTCGTTGCCGCGCTGCTCGAGCTGAAGTCGCGGCTGCTGCTTCCCGGCGAGGATGCCGCGGAGCTCTTCGACCTCGAGCCGGGCGAGGCCGCCGAGGAGCTGCTCGCGCGGATGCTCGCCGCGCGGCGCTACCGGGCGGCGGCGTCGCACCTGAGTGCCGTCCTCGGCGAGCAACCCGCCGTGCGCTACCGCGAGGCGGCGCTTCCCGCGCACCTTCGCCGCAGCTCGCTGGCGGAGCTCGAGGGGGTGCGCTGGGATCCCGCGACTCTCGGCCGCGCGCTTGGCGGTCTGCTGGCGTTGCCCGCCAAGCTCGACTTCAGCCACATCAGCGTGATGCGGGTCTCGGTCGCCGAGCGTGTCGCGCACCTGCGCGGCCTGCTGCGCTCGGCGGTGGCGCTGAGCTTCGACGACGCGGTCCGCGACGCCGACCGGATGACCGTCGCCGTGACCCTGTGGGCGCTGCTCGAGCTCCACAAGCGCGGCGAGGCGAGCTGGGACCAACTCGAGCCCTTCGGCGAGATCACCGTGCGCCGGGTGGCGGCCAGGCGATGAGCGAGCTGGCGCGGATCGTCGAGGCACTGCTGTTCCTCGCCAGCGACCCGGTGGGCGTGGGCGAATTGACCGAGGTCACCGGCGAGAGCGAAGCCGCGGTCAGCGCCGCGCTCGAGGAGCTGGCGGCGGCCTTCGCCCCCGGCGAGCGCGGCCTGCTGCTGCGCGAGCTCGCCGGCGGCTACACGCTGGCCAGCGACCCGATCGCCGAGGATGCCGCCCGGGCCCTGCTGGCCAAGCCCCGGCTCGCCACGCTCACGCCGGCACAGCTCGAGACGCTGGCGATCGTCGCCTATCTGGCGCCCGTCTCGCGCCCGGAGATCGCGCGGATCCGCGGCGTCAACGCCGACTCGCCGGTCGCCTCGCTGCTTGACCGCGGCCTGATCGAGGAGAGCGGCCGCTCGCAGTTCGGCGCCGTCGTGTACCGCACGACGACGCTGTTCCTGAAGGTCTTCGGGCTGCAGAGCGAGACCGAGCTGCCCGACCTCGCGCAGTGGGACCCGACGCCCGAGGAGCAGGCCGCGCTGCGCGACCGCCTGCTCGCCGCCGGTGAGGCGCGGGCGGGGATCGCGCCGGAGTAGCCGGCCTGGCCGGCGCGGCGCTCTCGCGCCGGCCCGCCCAGCGTCGCGTCAGCGCGCGCGCTCGTCCGAGCGTCCGAACCGCCGGTCGCCGGCCAGCCGCAGCAGCACCGTGGCCCAGGTGCGAAACGGCTGCCAGGCCTTCGCGAGCTCGGTGAACTCGGCCAGGGTGGGGGGTGCGTCGAGCTGGTAGAAGCGCGCGGCGTGGCGCAGCACGCGCGGCTCGGGCATCGGCAGCAGCGCATCGGCGAACCCGCTCGCTCGAAGGACGATCAGGCCGGCGTAGAAGGGGCCGATGCCGCGGATCTCCTGCAGGGCGCTCCACGCGGCGTCCGGTCCGAGCTCACGCAGCGCCCGGGGGTCGAGGGCGCCGACGAGGGCGGCTTGTGCGACGCCCCGCAGGCGCGCGACCTTCTCCTCGCTCAGGCCGGGCAGCGAGACCGCCTCGAGCAGACGGTCCGGCTGCGGGAACGCCACCACCGGCTCACCGGCGAGCGCGAACGTCCGTCCCAGCGTGACGCCGAGCTCACGGCGCAGGCTCGCGGCCTGAGCCGGCTGGCGTCGCGCCGAGATCACCGACCACGCGGCACCCTCGTATGGCGAGTGGAACAGCACGGGGCGCTGCCCGGGATGACGCCGTTGGAGCTCGCCGATCACCGGATCGCGCCCGCCGACCTCGAGAAACGCCTCGCCGTCGTGGTCGAGCGAGAGGATCCTCGCGACCTGCCGTTCGATCATGCTGAGATCGCCGCCGTCGGCGTGAACCTCGCACTCGAGCCGGCCGTCGTCGCCCGGCTGGCGGACCACGACGCCGGCGTACCCGTCGCCGCCGTCGATCCCGAACGCCAGGCGCAGCGCCCCGTCGAACGCCGGTGCGCTGCCGGCGCTCGGCCCGAAGGCGAACTCGGCGGCGGCGCGCAGCGAGAACGGACCGCGCGGTTCGAAGGTCAACGACTGGATCACGCCGGCGCTCCGGCCGCGAGCTGGCCGCAGGCGGCAGCGATCTCGAGGCCGCGCGTCAGCCGCACCGTGACGCGCACGCCGTGGGCCTCGAGCGCCGCGCGGAACGCGGCGATCGCGTCGCGTCCCGAGCCCGCGTACTGCGAATCGGTGGGGTTGTACGGGATCAGGTTCACCTTGAAGGCTTCGCGCGGTGAGAGCAGCCGCGCCAGCGCCAGCGCCTGCTCGTAGCGGTCGTTGACGCCGGCGAGCATCACGTACTCGATGAACACGGTGCGCCGCCGCGCGGCGTAGTGGGCGCGGCAGGCGTCGAGCACGTCGGCCAGCGGGTAGCGCTCGTTGACCGGCATCAGGGCGCTGCGCAGCGCGTCCTCGGGTGCGTGCAGCGAGAGCGCGAGTCGAACCGACAAACCCGACGCCGTGAGCCGCTCGATCCCCGGGATCCAGCCGACCGTCGAGATCGCGGTGCGCCGGTGGCTGATGCCGAGGTCGGGCAGGAGCGTGCAGGCTTCGAGCACCGCGTCGAGGTTCATCATCGGCTCGCCCATGCCCATGAACACGGCGTGGTCGACCGGCCCGCTGCGACGGAAGTACAGCGCCTGGTCGACGATCTCGTCGGCGCTGAGGTTGCCCGCGAAGCGCATCCGGCCGGTCGCGCAGAACGTGCACGTCAGCGGGCAGCCCGACTGGGCCGACAGGCAGACCGAACGGCGTCCGTCGCGGTAGCGCATCAGCACCGCCTCGACCGCTGTGCCTCGCGTCGTGCGCAGCAGCGCCTTGACCGTTCCGTCGCTCGCGTGCGCGGTGCGCTCGAGGGCGAGCGTCGAGAGCGGCACGTCCTGCTCGAGCGCGGCGCGCAGCGACGCCGGCAGGTCGGTCATCTCCGCGTAGCGGCCGGCCCCGCGTGCCAGCCACGCCCAGACCTGCCGCCCTCGGTAGGGCGGCTCACCGTGACGGACGAGCGTTTGGCGCAGCAGATCGCGATCCACCGACCTATGGTTGCAGCGATGCGCCTCGCCAAGTTTCTCGCCCACTCCGGCCTGGCCTCGCGTCGCGGCGCGACGGATATCGTGCGCTCGGGCCGGGTGCGCGTCGATGGCGCGCGCGAGCTGGATCCGGCGCGCGAGATCGACGGTCAACGCGTCGAGTTCGACGGGCGCGTGGTGGAGGGTGTCGAGCCGCGCGTGGTCTATGCGCTGCACAAGCCCGCCGGGGTGGTCTCGACGGTGCGCGACACGCACGGGCGCCCGACGGTCGTCGCGATGATCGCCGACTCCCGGCGGCTGTACCCGGTCGGACGGCTCGACGCGGACAGCACCGGCCTGATCCTGCTGACCAACGACGGTGAGCTCGCGAACCTGCTGCTGCATCCGCGTCACGAGGTCCCGAAGACCTACCGCGCGCGCGTGGCGGGCGGGCGTCCACGGCCGGCGACGCTGGCCGCCCTGCGCGCCGGCGTCGAACTGGATGACGGGCCGACGGCGCCGGCGCGGGTCGAGCTGGTGTCCGCCGACGTGATCGAGCTGGAGCTCCGCGAGGGGCGCAAGCGCCAGGTGCGCCGGATGTGCGAGGCCGTCGGGCACCCGGTGCTGGCGCTGACGCGCGTGCGCTTCGGGCCGCTCGAGCTGGGTGGGCTGGCCCTCGGGGCGCATCGGCTGCTCAGCGACGCCGAGGTGGCACGGCTGCGCGAGGCCGCGCGACGCTAGGCTGCGCGGGTGAGTGAGCGGCTGTACGCGCTGCGCGGAGCCACCAGCGTCGAGGTCAACAGCGCCGAGGCGATCCTCGCGGCAACCGAGGAGCTGATGCGCGCGCTGATGGCCCGCAACGAGCTGGCGATCGACCAGTTCGTCAGCTGCATCTTCACCGCCACCAGCGACCTGAACGCGGAGTTCCCCGCGCTGGCCGCCCGGCGCATCGGATTCGACCGCGTCCCGCTCCTGTGCACACGTGAGATCGAGGTCCCCGGAGCTCCGGAGCGGGTGATCCGCGTGCTCGCCCACTACTACGCGCCAGCCGGTCGGGTGGTGCAGCACGTCTACCTCGGGGAGGCCCGCAGCTTGCGCGCCGACCTCGATGCCGCACAATAGAGCTGTGGCGCTCGAGTTCACAGCGGCGATCAAGCGCATCCCGGCCTATCCGGCGGCGGGCGGCTACGCCCACACCGGCCCGCTGGTGCGCCTGGCGAGCAACGAATCCCCCGCTCCGCCGCTGCCCGAGGTCATCGCCGCGGCGAGCGCGGCGCTCGAGGGCGTCAACCGCTACCCGGACCCGACCAGCGCCAAGCTGCGTGGCGCGCTGGCGGACCGTTACGGCGTCCCGGCTGAGCGGATCGCCGTTGGCAACGGCTCCTGCGACATCCTGCTGGCGGCGGGTCAGGCGCTGCTCGAGCCGGGCGCCGAGCTGGTCTATGCGTGGCCGTCGTTCTCGGTCTACCCCCAGCTCGAGGGGGCGTCGGGGGCACGCGGGATCCGCGTGCCGCTGGACGAGCACGAGCGTCACGACCTCGACGCCATGGCGGCCGAGATCACCGTCGCCACGCGGCTCGCGATCGTCTGCAACCCGAACAACCCGACGAGCACCGCGCTGTCGCTGGAGGAGATCACGGCGTTCGTCGAGCGCGTGCCATCGAACGTCTGCCTGCTGATCGACGAGGCCTACTGCGAGTTCAACCTGCTGGACGACCCGGATGCCTCGATCGCGCTGCTCGCCCGCCATCCCAATCTCGTGCTGCTGCGGACGTTCTCGAAGATCTATGGCCTGTGCGGGCTGCGTGTCGGATACGCGCTGTGCGGCTCGCGCGATCTTCCCGACGCGCTCACGCAGGTCCGCCAGCCGTTCTTCCTCAACGCCGCCGCGCAGGCCGCGGCGCTCGAGGCGCTGGCCCACCAGGACGAGGTCGCGCGACGCGTCGAGCGGGTCGTGGTCGCGCGCGTCGAGATGCACGACGCGCTCAGCGAACTGGGCCTGACGGTGGCCGCGTCGCAGGCGAACTTCTGTTGGGTGCATCTCGGCGAGGGGCGCGACGAGGCGACGATCCTGCGCGGACTCGCCGAACAGGGTGTGCTGGTGCGGGCGGGCAGCGCGCTTGGGCACGAGGGGGCCCTGCGCGTCACCTACGGCACGCCGGCGGAGAACGCGCGGTTCATCGCCGTGCTCGGCCCGCTGCTGTAGAGCGACACGGCGTCGCCGACGATCAGCCCGCGTCCCAACCGGCGCGCTCGGAGCGGTATTCGGCACGAATGCGCTCGGCGTAGGAGGGCAGCGTCAGCCCGAACAGCTCGAAGCGTCCCAGCTGGTGCAGCAGGAAGAAGTTGGCGCCCATCCGACCGAGCGCCCCGACGTCACCGGCGAGCAGCAGCTCGCGTTCGGAATCGCTGAGCGGAGGGCTCGCGGCGCGCAACGCCGATTCCGGGTCCTCGCGCAACCGGTCGGCGAATCCCGCCTCGGCGACGACCCGCCGGCACACCTTGTCGACCGCGTAGACGCTCACGTGGCGCTCCACACGGCGAACGCGTGGCCCTCCTGCTGCTGCGCCTCGATGAACAGCGGCACGCCGGCATCGAAGGTTCCGAGCATCGCGATCCAGTTGAGGATCTCACCGCCGGCATTTCCGGCGGCGGCGATCTGCGCAGGGGTCGTCTCGCCGAGCAGCGCCTCGACGTCGCCGGCGGCGAGCAGCTCGGTGACGCGCAGCGCCCACTCGGGGGCGGGCACGCCGACGTGCGAGTCCTCGCTCATGCGCGGCCCGCCCACCTCGAAGGAGAACGCGCCGCTGGCCATCACCGCCACACGGCGATCGAGCGGGCTGCGCTCCACCGCGGCGCGAATCGCCGCCCCGAGCGCATGGCAGCGCCGCGCGGACGGAATCGGGCGCATCGACGTGCTGATCCACAGCGGCACGATCGACACGTCCATCTGCGGGATCATCACACCCAGCGGCGCCGTGATCGTGTGGTCCAGCTCGAACTCCTGGCTCATCCCGACGTCGAAGCCGTCGTCGACGACGGCGGTCTGGATCTGCTTCGCGAGCACGCCGTCCACCGCGACGTCGTGATGCGGGAGCATCGGATAGTCGCTCGGCCCGGATGTCGACTCGGCGACGCCGATCGCGAAGATCGGGACGCTGAGCTCGAAGAACAGGTTGTAGTGGTCGGTCGTGAACACGATCAGCGTGTCCGCGCGCATCGCGTGCAGGTGCTCGGCGACCGTGCCGTAGAGGCGCCTGGGCTCGGCGGCGCCGTCACCGTCCTGGGCGACGAGCAGCGCCGAGAACGGGTTGTGAGGCACACCGAGCGCGCCGACGATCGCAGCCACGGCCGCGCACACTAGCGTGTCCGACACGCATGCCCGACGGCATCGCGCCGTCGCGCCACGGTCGCGAGGTCGTCCCGGTAGGTTGTCGCACGTGACGCGCCTGAGCCAGGCCCTGCGATCGGGTGAGTTCGTCGTGACGGCGGAGCTCGGTCCGCCGGTCGACCCCGATCCGACGCCGGTGCGCGAGACCGCACGGCGGTTTGCCGACGTCGTGCACGCCGCCAACGTCACCGACAACCAGGCCGCCACGGTCAAGCTGTCGCCGGTTGCCTGCTCGGTGTGGATGATCGAAGAGGGGCTCGACCCGATCCTGCAGGTCACGACCCGCGATCGCAATCTGCTGGCGCTGCAGGCCGATCTGCTCGGGGCGTGGGCGCTCGGGGTCAGGTCGATCCTTGCGCTGTCCGGCGATCCGCTCAAGGTCGGTCCCTACGAGGGTCTGACGCAGCCCTGCTCCGATCTCGACTCGATCGGGCTGCTCGGGCTGGTGGCCAACATGAACGCCGGCCGGCTGGCCGCCGGCGAGGAGCTCGGCATGCCCACGGACTTCCTGATCGCCACCGCCGCCAATCCGCTGGTCGACACCGTCGAGCGGCTGGAACGCAAGCTGGCGGCCGGCGCGCACTGCTTTCAGACGAACATCGTCTACGACGTGGAGCGCTTCGCCGGCTGGCTTGCGCCGGTCGTCCAAGCCGGGGTCACGGAGCGTGCCCCGATGATCGTCGGGGTGACCCCGCCGCGCAGCGCGCGGATGTTGCAGTACATGCACGACCACATCCCCGGCATCGAGGTCGACGCCGCGACGTTCGAGCGCATGAGCGGGCTCGAGGGCGCCGCCGCGAAGCAGGCGGGGGTCGAGATCGCCGTCGACATCGTCGCGCGGCTGCGCGAGCTTCCCAACGTCGCCGGAGTGCACATCATGGCTCCCGGCTGGGAGGCTGAGGCCGTGCCCCTGGTCGTCGACGGCGCGGGACTATCGATCGGGGCGCGCTGAGGCCCGCGGCCCGGGTGGCGCGCGGGCGGCCCTGCGACGGAGCTCAGCTGGGGTCGACGAGGGTGACGAACTGCCACCTCTTGCCCGGCGCGAGGCCGGCGAGCTGGCGCCCGCAGGCCTGCCGGACGGGCGGCCCCGAGGTCATGTGCTGGGTGCCCGCGTGCATGTCGCGGAAGAACCGCTGGATGACTCCCGCGCGAAGCGCGGCCGTGCCGGCGGCGTTGTAGACGAACATCGACACCTCCTCGACGCTCCACGTCGCGTGCTGGAGCGCGAGGCGGGTCAGCGTGTTCTGGTGCATCGAGAGCGCGTCGCCCCGATCCAGCGTGTCCTGGACGTCCTGCCAGGTCTCGTACACGAGGGCGCGTGCGGACCGCAGCTTCGCCTCGGCCATCGCGTATTCACCCTGGAAGGCCTGGTTGTCGCCGAGCGACCCGGCCCGTCCGCTGCGCGCCTCGATCAGCTTCAGTAGCTCGTCGAGCATCCGGCGCCCAACCCCCAGCGCCCACGCGGAGTGGCAGATCATGCCGAGGTTGATGATCCCCAGCGTGTAGAGGATGCCGCCGCGCAGCGGCGTCTCGGTGGTCGCATGGTAGGTGAAGGCCTCGGGCACGAACAGCGCGTCGGTGGTGTAGTCGATGCTCCCGGTCGCGCGCAGCCCGAGCACGTCCCAGTTGTCGATCAGCGTGGCCTGATCGACGCCGAATACGCAGATCCGCGCCTGGCCGGTGTCCGTCACGAGCCCGGCGGTGTGAAGGACCTGGGCGTGCTTGACGCCTGAGGCGAAGCGCCAGGAGCCGCTGAGCAGAAAGCCGCCGTCGGCGGGCACTGCCGTGCCGGGCTGGGTCCCGGCTCCCGCGTGGACCAGCAGGCGCTCGCCGCCGAACAGCGCGTCGACCGCCTCGTCGCCGAGATACGCCGCGTCGGCGCCGGTCGCCAGCGCGGCGGCCATCACCACCCAGCCGGTCGACGCGTCGGCGTAGGAGAGATGCTCGATGACCTCGAGTGAGGGAATCGGGGCAAGCTCGCCACCGCCGAGCGAGTGCGGCACCCAGATCGCCCAGAGCCCGGTGGTGTGCAGCCCTTCGACGACCTCCTCGGCGAGGGCGCCGCGTTTCTCCGCCGCTTCGGCATGTGCGTCGGCGAGCGGAATCAGGCCCTTGGCCAGCGCCACGAAGTCCGGCTCGCCGCGATCGTCGACGGCGCTCGCCTCGCCGTCCGTCGCCGCCGCCGCCGATCCGTCGCTCATCCCGGTTCCCAATCTCCCGCTCCCGTTGTCGGCGGCCAATTATGCCTGCAGCGCGGCGGGCTCTGCGATGCTCTCGCCCGATGGATCAGCGAACGGCCAGCGAGACGATGCGCGCCGCCGTGCTCGAGCGGCCCGGTGAGCCGCTGCGCGTGGAGACCATCCCGCGGCCGCGGCCGCTCGAGGGCGAGGTGCTCGTGCAGGTGCACGGGTGCGGCGTGTGCCACACCGATCTGCACGTGATCAAGGGCGAGGTGGCGTTCCCGACGCCCTGCGTGCTCGGCCACGAGATCGCGGGCATCGTGACCGAACTCGGGCACGGGGTCGGCAACTGCGCCGTCGGCGACCGCGTCGTCGCCACGTTCATCATGCCGTGCGGGCATTGCCGTCACTGCGTGCGCGGCCGCGATGAGCTGTGCGAGACGTTCTTCGCGATGAACCGGCTCCGCGGAACACTCTACGACGGGACGAGCCGGCTGCGACGGCCTGACGGCACGCCGCTGGCCATGTACTCGATGGCCGGTCTCGCCGAGTATGCCGTCGTGCCCGCCACCGACGTCTTCGCCGTGCCCGACGCGCTGGAGCTCGGGAGTGCGGCCGTGCTCGGCTGCGCGGTGTTCACGGCCTACGGCGCGGTCGCCCATGCCGGCTCGGTGTCGCCCGGCGATCGCGTCGCCGTGGTCGCGGCGGGCGGCGTCGGACTCAACATCGTCGCGCTCGCGCGGGTCTTTGGCGCCAGCCAGGTGATCGCCGTCGATGTCGCGGCGGCGAAGCTTGAACGGGCTCGCGAGCTGGGCGCCACCGATGTCGTGGACTCATCCGCCGGAGATCCCGTGGCGCGCGTGCGCGAGCTCACCGGCGGCGCCGGGGTCGACGTCGCGTTCGAGGCGCTCGGCCGCCCGGAAACGGTCCAGGCGGCGTTCAAGATGGCGCGCGACGGCGGCACGGTCGTGGCGGTCGGGATCGGCGCCGGGGCGGCGGCCGCGGAGATCGAGATCACGCACATGGTGCGACGCGAGATCAGGCTGGTTGGCTCGTTCGGGGCACGCACGCGCACCGACATGCCACGCATCGTGGCGCTCGCGGCGGCCGGCGCGATCGACCTCGAGCAGCTGGTCAGCCGGCGCGTCGGACTCGAGCAGGCCGATGCGATCTACCGGTCGCTCGACCGCGGTGACGTACTGGGCCGGGCGCTGGTGGTGCCGTGAGGGCCTCGGCGACGCGTTGACCCACGGGTCGAGGTCAACTACGGTAGGCGGCGTCGGCGCGCCGGCCAGGGCGTTGCGCTGGGGTGCGCGGCATTCGTCTGTTCCCGATCGAACGAGGGTCGAAGGTGTCTGCGATCAGTTCCTTCCAGGATGGCCTGGACGTGTCTCGCCCGGACGAGATGACGCCCGAGGAGGTCGAGGCCTACCGGAGCGAGTACACCGGCAGCAATAAGGGCCTGCTCAACTCGTTCGAGTTCTGGCTCGAGTTCCGCCCCGATGTCCTCAAGCGGCACAAGGCCCGCACCCGCCACTACGGCAATGGCTCGGCCCACCCGCTCGTCGGCCTGCTCGGCGCGATCCACCAGTACACGATCGCCGCGTTCAAGGAGGGCGTGGCGTACGAGATCCGCCTGGCCCAGACCAACGGGGCCCCGCGCACCGACATCCTCGACACGCTCTCGGTGGCCTTCATCCACTCCGGCCACCGTGGGATGTACGCCGCCGCCGACTACAGCGAGTATCTCCGCAGCTACGTCGATCCGCCGCCCGCGCCGCGCTTCCCCGAGAGCTGGTCATTTGACCCGAAGGCGTTCGACTCCGGCATGGACTATTCGCTGCGCGAGGCCAGCCGCGAGGACATGGACCGGGTGCAGGACTGGTATGTCCGGACGCTCGGCGAGCTGCCGCGCTATGTGCGCTTCCTGGCCCAGCATCGCCCCGGTCTGCTGAAGGCGTACCGCGACCGCTACGAGCACGCGATTCGCGACTCGCTGCCCAAGCAGATGCTGCCCTGGCTGATGCTGAACTACAACGTCGTACGGGGGTTCCATGAGGGAATCCGCGAGAACGTGCTGCTCGGCCGGGCGCTCGGCATGACCAAGGAGCAACTGCTCGATGCGATCTGCTTCGGCGTGCTGCACGCCGGCGCGAACGCGCTCGGCATCGCGGAGGAGGCCGCCGGCGACCTGCTCCGTCAGTACGAATGAGCGTGCCGGGGGGCGAGCGCGAGTTTGCCGCGCCGACCCGGATCATCGCCGGCCGCGGATGCGCGAGCACCCGGCTGGGCGTGGAGCTGCGCGCCCTGGCCGCCGACACGGTGGCGCTCGTCGCCGATCGCGGCTTCGCGGAGGCGGGCCTGCTCGCCCCGCTGCTGGCCGGGATCGACGACGTGGCGGTGCCGATCTGCGCGCTGATCGGCGAGGACCCCGACGTCGCCGAGACCGAGGCGGCCGCGCTGAGCGCCCTGGCCCACGGCGCCACCGCCGTCCTGGCGATCGGCGGGGGCAGCGCGATGTGCGCCGCGAAGGGCGTCGCGATCCGGCTGCGCAACCCGGCGCCGCTGGACGCCTACGAGGGGAGCGGGCGTCTGCCGGTCCCTCCGGCACCGAGCATCGCAATCCCGACCACCGCGGGGTCGGGCAGCGAGGTGTCCAACGTTGTCGTGCTCCACGACCCGGGCCGTGAGCGCCATCTGGTGATCCGCGGCCACGGCTACGAGCCGCGTGTCGCGTTGCTCGACGGCGAGCTGCTGCGGAGCCTGCCGCGGGCGCCGATGATCGCCGCCGCGCTGGATGCGTTGAGCCATGCCCTCGAGGCGTGCTGGGCCCGGCGCACGACGCGCTTCAGCGACGCCATGGCGCTCGCTGCGGCGGCGGCGATCCGGGCCGCGCTGCCGCGGGCGCTGGCGGGCGAGGTGGACGCGATGCAGGAGCTGATCGAGGCGAGCGCGATGGCCAACCTGGCCTGCGGAAACGCCGGACTCGGACTGGTGCACGCGCTCAGCTCGGCACCGGACGTGCATCTTCCGCACGGCTACCAGAACGGCGTGCTGCTGCCGCACGTCGCGGCGTTCAACCGCTCGCGGGTCGCGGTGGCGGCGGCAGCCGAGATCGACGAGCTGGACGCGCTCTATGCGACCATCGCCTTCGCCGCGTCGTTCGCGCCCGGCGAGCTGAGTGCGCACGACGCGGAGCTGATGGTCGCCGCCGCCATGAGCAACCCGTTTCGCGCGAACAACCTTCGTGAAGCCGATGCCGCGGAGCTGCACGCGATCCTGCTCGCCGCCGGCGCCACGCCCGCGAGCCGGTCGCAGCCAGCCGCCTGAGCAGGCGCTGTCCGCCGAGCCGTCCTACACCCGGTAGGCCTGCTGGACCTCGGGGACGAACAGCTCGTCGGCGGTCAGCCTGCGGGCGCAGACGCCCTGCTCGAAGGCGAGCTCGAGGAACGTCTCGAGCGTCCGCCGGTTGGCCTCGATCCCGTAGGGCCAGAAGTCCTCGCCGATCAGCTCCTGTGCGCGCTGCGCATTGGCCGGGCCCCAGGGCACCGGAAAGCGTGGCGCGTTGACGTCCAGGGCGCGGGCCACGCTGCGCTGCTTGGCCACCTCGAAGGCGCTCAGCAGGTTCATCGCGATCCACGGATAGCGCGCGTGGACGTCGGCGCGCAGTGTCACCACGTGCATGATCGGAAAGACGCCGGTCTCGCGGTAGGAGCGCTCCTCGACCGCCCGGTAGTCCGAGAACAGGCGGACGATGCGACCGCTGCCGCCCCTGAAATCGGTCGGCGGGTGGGCGGCGATCAACGCGTCGATCTCGCCGGCGAGCAGCAGGTCGTTGAGCGTGTGCTCGGGCATCGCGGTCAGCGACACACCGGGCGGCAGGACGACGGGGACGCCCTCCAGGCGGCCGGGCTCGTTGGTGCCGGCCTGGACCCAGTTGACCTCGGCGAGCGCGACGCCGAACTCGTGAGCCAGCGCTCCCCGGGCGTACACCGTCGCGGTCTGGGTCCACTCCGGCACGCCGATCCGTGCCCCGGCGAGCGCGGCCGGATCGTCGAGGGGGCCGTCGGCCCGGATGAAGATCGCGGAGTGGCGGAAGGCTCGCGAGGTGAACACCGGGATGGCGACGAGCGAGTCGTCGCCGGCCGCCCGCAGCGAGGCGTACTTGGCAAGCGACAGCTCCGAGACGTCCCATTCGCGAAAGCGGGTGAAGCGAAAGAAGATCTCCTCCACCGGAAAATGCAGGCAGCGCAGCGTGACGCCGGCCACGCCCACGGCGCCGCTCGAGAGATCGCGCACGTGGTCGTAGTCGTGGACTGCGAGGGTCAGCGGGACGGCGTTGGTCATCGCGGTGGCCTGGCTAGGCGAGCAGCGCCGCGACGTCGGCGTGCAGGGCCAGCAGCGGCTCGATCGTCTCGGGTGCGCGACGGCCGAAGCCGCACTCGGTGGCGACCCCGAAATCGGAGACGTAGCGACGCGCGCTCGCGAGTCGCCGCCGCGCCCCGTCGACGCCGTCGTCGAAATGGATCAGCCCGACGTAGAGCTCGGTCTGGGTCGTCAGCGCGAGCCCGGCCAGCGGCGCGTAGTAGGCGACGTCGTCACGGTCGATCGGCACCGGCACGTGGAACCAGTCGATCGGGCGTGCGGAGGCCGCGGTGACGCGGTTGATCATCTCGGTCGCGACGCCGAGATCGGTCGGGTCCATGAAGTGCTTGTGCCCGAAGTCGCCGTAACAGAGGTGAAAGCCGACCTCGACATCGGCCGGGATGATCTCGGCGCAGGCCCGCAGGCGCTCGACGACGCCCTCCTGCGGATCGTCGAAGTACGCCGGATAGAAGCCCTCCCAGATGCCCACGTCCTGGCAGACGTCCCACTGGACCGCGAGTTGATCGTGGGGTACGCCGGCGAGGATCTCGCCGATCTCGGCGTGCAGCTGGCGCAGGTGAGCCGGCTCGACGGCTGCTCGCGAGGCCTCCTCGATGAGCACGGTCATCGGCGCGATCGGCGACGGGAGGCAGACCTGAAACCGCACCGCCGCCGGGATCACGCCCTGCGCCTTGAGCTCCGCGAAGCGGGCGTAGGAGTCAAGCGCCGCGTCGGCGAAGCCGATCCGCGCGAGCACGAGCTCCTCGGCGTCGATCGTCAGGCGTGCCTGCGGCCAGGGCGTGTAGCTGCCGGGCGGCGGCGGCACGAGCTCCAGCCCGGGGGTCCGCTCGTAGGTCGGTGCGGTCCAGCTGTTCCAGCGGCTGCGCCGGCCGGTCTCGCCGTCCGGGACCCGCCGCACATGCGGGCCGAGCAGCTCGGCGACTCCGCGAAACACGCTCTCGGAGTCGGCAAGCGGGATGCTGCCCACGAGATGCACGCGTCGCGTGCCCTCCCGGGCGGCTTTGTCATCTCCCGCTGTCGAGTTCTCCGTGGGCAGCTGCACAGGCGCCTCCTCCAGGCCCTTCCCGTTCCCCGAGTGGAGCGCAGCCTAGCCCAACGCCGTCACACGCGCGTGAGGCCGCCGTCCACCGGCAGCGTCTGGCCGGTGATGAACGCGGCATCGTCGGACGCGAAGAACGACACCGCGCCGACGAGATCCTCGGGCTCCTGGGTGCGCTTGATCGCCTGCAGCTCGCGGGTGAGCTCGAACCAGCCGAGCTCGCCCTGGGGCCCGGCGAGCGTTCCCGGCGTGCGCGTGAGGCTCGGAGCGATCGAGTTGACCGTCACACCCGAGTCGCCGACCTCGGTCGCGAGCGCGCGGACGAATCCGATCACCGCCCCCTTGCTGGTCGTGTAGGCGGCGAAGCGCGGCGTGCCGGTATGAAAGACCGTCGAGCTGATCGCGATGAAGCGGCCCCAGCCCCGCTCGACCATTCCCGGGACGAACGCCTGCGCGAGATGGAACAGCGAGTCGACGTTCGTCGACATGACCCGCCGCCAGTCATCCCAGGAGGTCTCCGAAAGGTGGGCGACCGGATAGATTCCGGCGCAGGCGAGCAGCACGTCGCAGCGTCCGAAACGCTCGAGCACCTGGCCGGCGAACGCGGCAACGGACTCACCGGAGGAGATGTCACAGTGGGCAGCGAGGCATTCGCCGCCGCCCTCGCGGATCAGCGACTCGGTGTGCACGGCGGGCGCGATGTCGGCGATCGCCACCCGATGGCCGTCGCGCGCCAGGCGGGCCGCGCACGCCTGTCCGATGCCGGACCCGCCGCCGGTGACGACGGCTACCCGGCCGCTGCTGTCTCGACCCATCCGCTCCTCCATCGGTTGTGCGCCGGACCTGACTCGCGCCGGCGTCGGCAGCCGGCGCGGCGGCCGGCGCGTTGACATCGGCTGGGCACGATTGTAGGTTGCGATGCTCTGGCGCGCGCGCTGCCGGGCAGGCATGGATGTCCTGCCCGCACAGCAACGGCGCGGCCGCTGTCATCGGCTCCGAGGAGACGCTCGTGGGGACGCACACCGACGCGAAGGCGTGGCCGATCCTCGTGGACGGCGAATTCCGCGCGGCGCGCAGCGGCGAGACGATCGACGTTCTCAACCCCGCCACCGGCGAGGTCGTCGGGACCGTTCCTCGTGGCGGTGTCGAGGACATCGACGACGCCGTCGCCGCGGCTGGCCGCGCGTTCGAGGGCTGGCGGCACACCAGTCCGCTCGAGCGCGCCAAGCGCGTGCTCGCGCTCGCCGAGCTGATCTTCGAGCACGCCGAGGAGCTCGCGCTGCTCGACGTGGTCGAGAACGGCAGTCCGATCCGCGAGATGCGGGGTGACGCGCACAATGCCGCCGCGCAGTTGCGCTACTTCGCCGGGCTGGCGCTCCAGTTGCGCGGCGAGACGATCCCCGGCGACCCGGGCCGCGTCAACTACACGCTGATGCAGCCGTTCGGCGTCGTCGGGCGCATCGTCCCGTTCAACCATCCGCTGATGTTCGCGGCGGGCAAGACCGCCGCGCCGCTGATCGCCGGCAACACCGTCGTCGTCAAGCCCTCCGAGCACACCTCGACCTCGGCGCTGCGCCTGGCCGAGCTGGCCAGCGAGGCGCTTCCCCCCGGAGTGTTCAACGTGGTCACCGGCTACGGCGACGAGGCCGGCGACGCGCTGGTGACCCATCGCGACGTGCGCCGCCTCGCCTTCACGGGCTCGGCGGAGATCGGGCGCGCGATCCAGCAGCGGGCGGCCACGCACGTCGTCAAGACGGTCACCCTCGAGCTCGGCGGCAAGAACCCGATCGTCGTGTTCGAGGACGCCGACGTCGACGCCGCGATCGACGGCGCGCTGCGGGGCATGGCGTTCACCTGGCAGGGGCAGTCGTGCGGCTCGACGTC
Organism: Solirubrobacteraceae bacterium; assembly: GCA_035535075.1. GTDB lineage: Bacteria > Actinomycetota > Thermoleophilia > Solirubrobacterales > Solirubrobacteraceae > Palsa-513. The sequence continues at coordinate 49,658 of DATLQS010000080.1, read as the reverse complement.
GCGGCTGCTCGTGCACCGCTCGTTGCATGAGCAGTTCGTCGCGCGCCTTGGCGAACGGATGGACGCGCTGCGCTGCGGGCCGCCGGAGGAAGAGGCCACCGACACCGGCGCGATCGTTCATCGTCGCCAGTACGAGAAGGTGCTCGGCTACCTGCAACTGGGGCGCGACGAGGGGGCGCGCGTCGTCGCCGGCGGTGGACCCCCCGACGACCCGGAGCTCGCCGCCGGGATGTTCGTGCGCCCGACGCTGTTCGATGACGTGCGACCGGATTCGCGCCTTGCCCAGGAGGAGATCTTCGGGCCGGTCCTCGCGGCGATGCCGTTCGAGCGCTATGACGAGGCGCTGGCGATCGCCAACAGCGTCTCGCTCGGCCTGACGGCCAGCGTGTACACGTCCGACCTGGCCACTGCCCACCGCTTTGCCCGTGACATCGAGGCCGGCTATGTCTGGGTCAACGACGCCCAGAAGCACTTCCCCGGCGCCGCCTACGGAGGCTTCAAGGACTCCGGGGTCGGCCGCGAGGAGGGTGTCGAGGAGCTCGTCTCCTACGCGCAGATCAAGAACGTCAACGTGAAGTTCGGCTGAGCACGCCTCAGCCGAACGGCGGCAGCCCGCCGCGCACGCCCGCCTCGATCAGCCGCGGAAGCAGCAGGCGTTCCATCTGATCGAGCCCCTCGTCGTAGTTGACGAACGAGATCGCGATGCCGTCGGCTCCCGCCGCGTGCAGGTCGAGCAGCTGCTGGGTCACCTGGTCCGGTGAGCCGACCATCGGGATGCCCCAGAACCCCGCGACCATGCCCTCGAGCAGCTTGCGCTCGTCGGTGCTCCAATCGGTGCTCTGCGAATGGGTCTTGCTGATCCCGGTGACGTTCGCCGCACCGGCGAAGTCGGCCACCTGGCGGTGGACGTAGTCGTAGTACTCCTCGGCTTCCTGCTGGGTGTCACGGCAGACGATGTGGCCGCGCCCAAAGACGCGGATCTCGCGCCCGAACTGCTCCTTCGCGAGCGCCTTGATCTCGGCGATCTGCTGCGGCGCCGTCTCGAAGTTGGTCAGCCCGGCGAAGATCAGGTCGCTGTGCTTGGCCGCGAACGTGCGCCCGGCCGGACTCGTCCCCGCGTTCATGATCACCGGATAGGGCTTCTGCAGCGGCTTGGGCTCCATGAACCCGCCCGGCACCTCGAAGTAGCGCCCGTGGTAGTCCCGCTCGCCGTCGACGGTCCACAGTTGCTTGAGGACCTGCGTCCATTCGTCGGCGACCTCGTAGCGCTCGTCATGCTCGTTCTGGGCGAGTCCGAACATCGCCAGCTCCTGGGCGTACCACCCGGCGACGATGTTGAGGCCGAAACGCCCGCCCGAGACGTGGTCGGCGGTGGCGACCATCTTCGCGGCGAGCACGGGATGGGCCAGCGGCACGTGAAAGGTCGCGAAGACCTGGATGCGCTGCGTGGCGGCGAGCAGCCCGCTCGCCCAGGTGAACGTCTCGAAGGAGCGTTCGCCGAGGTTGGATGTGCCGCCGTAGCCCCGCCAGCGCGCCACCGGAACGATCGCGTCGAGCCCGAGCCGGTCGGCGTGCTGGGCCAGACGCCTGTTCTCCTCCCAGGTGGCCTCGGCCTTGCCGTCGACGTCCGACAGCGTCACTCCGCCGCGAAGGTTGATCCCGAAGAGCGCCAGCTTGAGCTGGTTCTCGTCGTTGAGAACGGGCTGGCGGAACTTGTCCACCGGCGTGTCGGTCACGTCGCTCATCACTCGCTCTCCCTTGAGGGTCTGGTTGTCGGCTGTCGTCCGGGGTGTGGCGGCTGCGTGGCGCTCAGCTAGGAGCCCTCGTCGTGCTGTTCGGTAGAGGCGCCGGGGTAGTCACTGGCCAGGACGCGCACATCGACGACGACCGCCGCACCGCCGGCGACCGCCTCGACGGCCTCGTGCAGCGTGCCGGCGAGCTCCGAGAGCTCCGCGAGGGGCCCGAATCCGTGCAGTCCCAGCGACCGTGACAGAGCCGCCAGGTCGGGATCGGGGTCGCGGATCTGCTGCCCCACCCAACGGTTCTCGACCGGCCGCTCGCGGGCCCGGGCGACGCGCTCCTGGTGGATCTCGTCGTTGAGGTAGCTGCGATTGTTCGCGACGAGGACGAGCAGCGGGAGACGGTAGCGTGCGGCCGTCCAGAGCGCCGTGGCGCCCATCAGGAAGTCGCCGTCGCCGAGCACCGCGACGGCGATGCGATCGCTGTCCTTCAGCGCGAGCGCCACGCCGACCGCCATACCGGGACCGGAGCCAAGTCCGGCGCCGCCGTCCTGGCCGAGATAGTCCAGCGGTTCGACGAAGGCCCAGTCGCTGCCCGACCAGCCGAGCGGCACGCGCGCCAGGCAGGCGGGGCGCCCGTCCAGCGCGGCGTTCAACGCCTGCGCCAGCGCGCTGATCGTGATCGCGCCGCTCGGCTCGCGGCGCCGGCCCGGCGCGGCGCGCGGCGCCGGCGGCCAGTCCGGACTCGCCGGCGCCGCCCGCCCGCTCGCCCGCAGCCGCGCCAGCAGCTCGTCGACGAGCAGGTCGGGGTGCGCGCAGAGCGCCACATCGACGGGGGCGAGCGCGAAGTGGTCCTTGCTCCACCCGTTGTGCAGCGAGGAGTCGTTGCTCACGGAGATGATCTCAGCCGACGGCGGCTGCTCGCCGTGGGCCTGCGCCAGTGTGCCTCCGAGGTCCACCCAGTCCAGGGCGAGCACCACGTCGGCCTGGCGCAGCAGCTCGGCGCCTTCGGCCCCCAGGAACGTGCCCGGCGCCGCCGGGTGCAGGCGGTGGGCGCTCGGGAAGGCCGCCCCCACCTTCAGGTCGGTCAGCACGCCGGCGCCGAGCCGCTCGGCGAGCTCGACGCGGGCGTCCCAGGCGCTCGCGCCGCGACCGACGCGGCCGACCAGGATCAACGGCCTCGCGGCCCGCTCGAGGGTCACGGCGATCTCGTCCGTCACGGCGGCTCCGGGGGCCGGCGCCGGGACCGGTCGATGCCGGGCCAGGTCCGGAAAGGTCGGAGCCTCGAGTGCGGGCTGCTCCTGGAGCGCGGCGTCGAGGCACACGTAGACGGGCGCGCACGGATAGCTGCGCGTCAGCGCGTCGGCACGCACCAGAGCCTCGATCGCCGCCGGCACCGACGCCGGCTGGTCGTCCCACTTGATGTAGGCGCGGATCAGCGCGCCCTGATCGGCGGCCGTGTGGATCCAGTCGATCCACGGTCGCCGGCGCGCTGCGTCGACCGGACCGGTGGCACCCAGCACGACCATCGGCACGCGGTCGCAGAAGGCGTTGTAGAGCGCCATCGTCGCGTGCATCAGACCGACGTTGCTGTGCAGCGCGACCGCCATCGGCCGCTCGGTGACCTTGGCGTAGCCGTGGGCGAGCGCCACCGCATGCTCCTCGTGCAGGCAGAGGACGATCTCCGGTTGCTCGTTGCCCAGGTAGTTGACCAGGCTGTCGTGCAACCCGCGGTAGCTCGCACCGGGGTTGAGGCTCACGTACCGGAGGTCGAGCCTGCTGAGCAGCTCCGCGATGACGTCGCTCGCCCAGCCCATCGGCGGGCGCGTCGCGGGAGGGACCGTCGGCTTCTCGGCGCCGAGCGTCACCGCCGCTGACCGTCCGGCCAGATGGTCGAATTGTCAATAACCATTAGGTTCGAAAAGTCTATGCGAGCAGCGGCCCTCCGCGCGACGTCCTCCTTGACCCCGGTGGCCGGCGCCTCGGCGGCGGGGGAGCGACCCGCCAGCGGGCGAGCGATCACTCCTCGAGCGCAGCCGGGGCCGACCAGCTCACGGCGAGCTCGTCCTTGCCGCCAAAGCGTTCGAGGTGCCCACCGATCACGCGCTGCAGCGTCTCGAGGTTCTCCTGGTCGGCCGCGGTGGCCACCAGCGTGAGCTCCGCCGGCGCGCTCGCCTCCAGTGAGCACACGCCGCTCGGAAGGCGGATCTTGCCGCTGCGATCGTCGAATGAGACCTCGTTGCGATGACCGAAATGGCGGCACAGCTGCTTGAGGTAGGGGGCGGGCTTGACGGTCGCGACCCGCGCGGTCGAGCTGAGTGAAGCGGCCTCAGGCATTCGGCGCCTCGGCGATCGAGGTTGACGGCGCCGCCGCTTCGGCCGCCGCGACGGCCGCCGCATTGGCTGAGGAGTCGATCTCGCGGATCCCGGGCAGCTGACCGTGCGCGGTGTAGTAATGCTCGCGGCCGGCGATCATCAGGTCCTCGGCGGGGAAGCGCGTGATCACGTCGCAGCCGTCGGCGGTGACGACCAGCTGCTCTTCGATGCGAGCTGCAGACCAGCCGTCGCTCGAGGGCCAGAACGTCTCGAGGGCGAACACCATGCCCTCCTCGATGACCTCCGGGTGTTCGAGCGAGACCAGGCGCGAGATGATCGGCTTCTCCCAGATCGAGAGGCCGACGCCGTGCCCGAACTGCAGCGCGAACGCGGCCTCCTCGTTGGGGAACCCGAAGTCCTGCGCCTTCGGCCAAACCGACACGACCTCGTCGGTGGTGACGCCGGGGCGGATCTTGGTGATCGCCGCGTCGAGGATGTGGCGACAGCGCTTGTACGCGTCGACCAGCGCCGGCGAGGCGCTGCCGACCGCGAACGTGCGGTAGTAGCAGGTGCGGTAGCCCATGTAGGAGTGCAGGATGTCGAAGTACGCCGGGTCGCCGGGGCGCAGGACCCGATCCGAGTAGACGTGCGGATGCGGCGAGCAGCGCTCGCCGGAGATCGCGTTGACCCCCTCGACGTGCTCGGAGCCGAGGTCGTAGAGAACCTTGTTGACCAGGCCGACGCACTCGTTCTCGCGCATGCCCGGGCGCATCTGGCGGTAGAGCTCCTCGTAGGCTGCGTCGACCATCATGCACGCCGAGTCGAGCAGGGTGATCTCGTCCTGCGACTTGATCATCCGTGCGCGCTGCATCAGCTGCTGTCCGTCGACCACCTCGATGCCCTCGCGTTGGAGCGCGAACAGCACCACCGGCTCGACGACGTCGACGCCGAGCGGCTCGCCGAGCAGCCCGCGCTCCTCCAGCGACCGGCGGATCTTTTGGGCGACGTCCTCGGCGCGACCGGATTCCGGAGACATCGCGCCGCGCATCGTCGAGATGCCCGCGGGTGAGCGTCCTTCGAGCCACGGGCAGTAGATCTCGTGATGGCGGGCGGCCGAGCCGAAATCCCAGACCACCGGATCGTCGCGCTGCGGCAACAGACAGAAGCGCGCGAGCTTGTCCATCGCCCAGGTCCCGATGTGGGTGGCGGTGATGTAGCGGATGTTGCTCATGTCGAAGCACAGCAGCGCGCCGATGTCCGACTCCGCGAGCAGTCCCTTGATGCGCGCCAGCCGTTCCCGGCGCAGGCGGTCGATGTCGACGCGCTGCTCCCAGTCGACGGTGATCAGTCCGAATGTCTTGCCCATGTCTGGATTCCTCTGCTCGCGGCGATCGATGACGAAGTGGGTCCTCGCGGGCTCGCCGGCAGCCGTGGTCGCTCGGCCGTCGGGGCCGGGCTCCCGCGGTGTCACCGCGCGGGTCGTGTGCGCTGCACAGCTTCGCAGCGTTGGCCCGTGGCGTGCCGTGCCGACCTCGGCGAGGCGGGACGCGCGCGTCGGTTAGGCTCACGCCGGATGAGCGGCGACGAGCTGATGCTGGCAGCACAATACGACACCTCCGGCCCCCAGCTCGGCGAGCTCCGCCTGGTGGAGCTGCCACGGCCGCAGCCCGCCACAGGCGAGGTCCTGGTGCGGCTGCGGGTCAGCGGCGTCAACCCCACCGACGTGCGGGCGCGAAGCGGACGCACCTTCGATCCCGGACACGCGCAGGTCGTGCCCGGCCACGACGGCGCCGGCGAGATCGTCGCCGTCGGCGAGGGCGTGCCCGCGTCCCGAGTCGGCGAACAGGTGTGGCTCTATCTCTCGCAGTGGCGGCGAGCGCAGGGAACCGCTGCGCAATGGATCGCGCTGCCGAGCGAACTCGCGGTGACGCTCCCCGACGACGGGCTGCTGGATCTCGGCGCCGGCCTCGGGATCCCGGCGTTGACGGCGCACCGATGCCTGTTCGCGGCGGGCTCGATCGAGGGCGCACGAGTGCTTGTCGCGGGCGGGGCGGGGGCCGTCGGGCACGCCGCGATCGAGCTCGCCCGCTGGGGCGGCGCCCGCGTGGCGACCACCGTCAGCTCCGACGAGAAGGCTCGGCTGGCCCGCGAGGCCGGTGCCGAGCTGGTGGTCAACTACCGGACCGAGGACGCCGTCGATGCCCTTCGCGCGTGGGCGCCCGACGGCGTGCAGCGGATCGTCGAGGTGGCCATCGCGCAGAACCTCGAACTCGACGCCGAGGTGCTCGAGCCCCACCACGAGATCGCGTCCTACGGAGCTCCCGACAAGCCGATCGAGCTGCCGCGCACGATGATCGCCAAGAACGGCCTGGTCCGGTTCGTGCTCGTCTACACGATGCCCGAGGCCTCCAAGCGCCAGGCGGTCGAGGATGTCATCGCCGCCCTGAGCGCCCGCGCCCTGAGCGCGCTCCCGGCCGTGCGCTTCCCGCTCGAGCAGATCGCGGCGGCACACGAGGCCGTGCGCGAGCACGCAGTCGGCAAGGTGCTCCTCGACATCCCGTGAGCGCCGCGGCTCGCGAGGTCCTGGGCGAGCGAGCGACGAAAATCCGCGACGTGGCGGCCGCTCCCGGTATGTTGTGGCGGCCGCGCTCGACGCCGGTTCGACCGGCGCGCGCTGAACCGACGATCAGCGATCGGCCACGGGCGGCCGGGGAGGGTGCAACGTGAAGGTTCTCTATATGGGGCAGGCGCCCTACCGGTACCTGCCGCGCGACTTCGCCGAGCACTACACCTCGGTGGTCACCACGCCCTACCACGAGCTGGTCGAGCCGCAGAAGATGCACGAGTCGATCCACTCCTATGTCGAGGAGCTGCTCCACGCCGCCCGCTGCGGATTCGACGGGGTTGCCGTCAGCGAGCACAGCCAGTCCTCCTACGACGTCTCGCCCAATCCGAACCTGGCGGCCGCGATCGTCGCCCACACCACGGCGGTCGAGGGCCTGGACACCGCGATCAACGTGCTCGGGCGATCGCTGGGCAAGGCGCGGGAGCCGCTCAAGGTCGCCGAGGAGTACGCGTTGCTCGACACCCTCAGCGGGGGGCGCCTGATCGCCGGCATGCCGGTCGGTCTGAGCTATGACGCGAACCAGAACGGCGGCATCCCGCCGATCGAGACGCGCTTTCGCGCCCGCGAGGGCAGGGCACTGCTCGAGAAGGCGTGGTCGGCCACCGAGCCCTTCGCGTGGAACGGCAAGTACTCGCGCTATCCGTTCGTCAACATCTGGCCGCGGCCGGTTCAGCAGCCACGCCCGCCGTTCTGGGTGCCGGGCGGCGGAACGCCGAGCACCCTCGCTGAGGTGCTCGACCGCGAGGACGTCTTCACCTACCTCAGCTGGTTCGGCCCGACGCTGACCGGGCGCCGGATCTTCGACCGCTTCTGGGACATCGCCGATCAGAAGGAGCGCGATCACAATCCCTACCGGCTGGCGTTCCTGCAGACCGTGTGCGTCGCCGATACCGACACCGAGGCGGAGCGGCTGTACGGCGAGCATCTGCAGGCGCACTTCCGCAACGGCCTCGGAGCGATCCCGCCGCCGGCCTTCGCGCTGCCCGGGTACATCGACATCCGCGGAGTCGAGGCGCTGGTTCGCGATCCGGGAGACCTCGGGATCGCCCCGAAGCTCCGCACGATCACCTTCCGCGAGCTGGCGGACACGCGCGCGGCGATCGTTGGCAGTGTGAGCACGGTCGTCGATCAGATCACCGAGTTCGTCAAGGAGTGCCGGATCGGCAACCTGCTCGTGATGCTGCACGTCGGCTCGATGCCCCACGAACTGGCGCGCCACAACATCAGCCTGTTTGCCTCGGACGTGCTTCCCCGCCTGCGCGGCATCTGGGAGGACGAGGAGTGGGAGCACCGCTGGTGGCCTACCGGAATCGGCACCCGAACGAGCGGCGATGCGCTCGCCGGGGTGTAGAACAGCGCACTTCGAGCGGGCGGATTGGGAGGGATCGACATGCACGCAGTGGCATCGGGCGCCGCGCTCCGCGAGGAGGTCATCAGCGTCTGGGACGATCAGCTGGAGATCCACGTCAAGATCGCCGGCAGCGGACCACCGCTGCTGTACCTGCACGCCGCGGGCGGCCTGCGCTGGGGCCCGTTTCTCGACCGGCTGAGCGTCGAGAACACGGTCTACGCGCCCGAGCTTCCCGGGACCAGTCCGGCCGATCCGCACGCGATCCACAAGGTCGAGAACTTCGCCGACCTGCTGCTGATGTACGAGGAGCTCGTGCACGGCCTCGGCATCGCCGGTGCCGTCGCGCTCGGCGAGTCGCTCGGCGGCATGATGGTCGCCGATCTCGCGGCCCATTTCCCCTCGCTGTTCTCCAAGCTCGTGCTGATCGCGCCGGCCGGCCTGTGGCGCGACGACCATCCATCGCGTGCCGTCGAGCTGATCAGCGGCCCGCCCGAGCTCGCGCCGTCATATCTGTTCTTTGATCATGAGAGCGAGCTGGCCACCGCGTTCTTTGCCCTTCCCGACGATCCCGAGCTGGTCCCGTCGGTGATCGCAGCCGTGGTCTGGGCACAGGGCTGTGCCTCGAAGTTCCTGTGGCCGATTCCCGACCACGGGCTGGCGAAGCGCCTGCACCGCGTCATCGCGCCGACGCTGATCATCTTCGGCCGGGAGGATCGCGTCATACCGTCGATCTACGGCCAGGAGTTCGCCGAGCGGATCGCCGGCAGCCGGCTCGAGATCATCGAACGCTGCGGCCATATCCCGGCCGTCGAGCAGCTCGAGCCGACGCTGGCGCTCGTCACCGAGTTCCTGCGCTGATGGGTGCGCACGCCGCCGATGTCGGCGTGCTCGTGCTGCGCGTCGTGGCGGGGCTGGTGTGGTGTGGCCACGGGACGCAGAAGCTGTTCGGCTGGTTCGGCGCGAAGCGGCGCGGGACCCTCGAAGCCGAGTTCAGCCACTTCGGCTATCACCCACCGCTGCTCTTCGGATACCTCGCGGGGACGACCGAGTTGAGCGCCGGGACGCTGCTCTGCCTCGGCCTGGCCACGCCGGTCGCCGCGGGTTTGCTGGCGGTCGTGGCGGTCCAGGCCACGGCCGCGGTGAAGTGGCGCAATGGCCTGTGGATTCAGGACGATGGCTATGAGTACCTGCTCGTCCTCGTGGCGATCGGCGTCAGCCTGGCCTTCATCGGGGCCGGCCAGTTGTCGCTCGACCACGCGCTTGGCACGAACCTCGCCGGTACCGCCGCCGGAATCGTCGTCGCGTCGGTGGCGCTCGTGACGCCACTGTTCCCGCGCTCAGTGGCGTTGCGCTCCACGCCGACCGGGGTGACGGGGCCGCCCGATCACTGACCGATGGCCGACTCGCCGGACATCGCGAGCAGCGCGCCGCCGAGCCGCGGTCCCGTCGAGCTGGTCCTGTGGGCCGCCAGCGTCAAGGCCTTCTCGTTCGAGCAGCGGATCGCCGCGGCGCGCGCCGGCGGCTTCAGCGCCACCTCGCTGTTTCCCTACGACCTCGCCGCCGCCGCGGCTCGCGGTCAAGACCCCCAACACGTGCGCGAGCAGTTCGAGCTCCACGGCGTCCGCGTCGCGGTGCTCGACCCGCTCACCACGTGGCTTCCCGGATCGCAGGTGCCCTCCGACCTGCCGGGCGACGATCCGGCCTTCGGCGGGATCGCGCCGGATGAGATGTTCGAGCTGGCGGTCGCGCTCGGCGCCGGGGTGGTCACGGTGCTCGCGCTGTTTGACGATCGCGTCGAGCCGGTCGAGGGAGCGCGCTGCTTCGCCGCGCTGTGCGATCGGGCCGCCGAGCGCGGCCTGCGGCTCGCACTCGAGTTCATCCCCGGCACGGGCATCGCGGATCTGGCCACGGCGTGGGAGATCGTGCGGCGGGCCAACCGCGGCAACGGCGGCCTGATGCTTGACAGCTGGCACTTCTTCCGCGCCGGGGCGGACTTCGCGGGGCTCGAGGCGGTAGGGCCCGAATCGGTCTTCGCGGTCCAGCTCGGCGACGCCCCGGCGACCCCGGCGCGCGATCTCGCACACGAGTCGCTGCACGAGCGACTGATTCCCGGCGAGGGGGACTTGGACCTCGGGGCCTTCCTGCGCGCGATCCTCGCTCGCGGCACCCCGGCGCTGATCGGTCCCGAGGTCTTCTCGGACCGCACCCAGGAGATACCGGCCGAGTGGCTTGGGCGCCTGCTCGGCGAGAGCAGCCGGAGCCTCGTGGCGGACCACGGCGGCCCGCTCGGCGCGGGGCCGCGGTGACTAGCCGGCGGGGTTGACCTCCGCCTCGATTCCGGCGAGCCGCTCGGAGGCATGGACGACGCGCCCGCCGACGAGTGTGAGGTCCGAGCGCAGCGCCGGGATCGCCTCTTCGTCGATCCCGAAGTAGTCGCCGTCGAGCACGGCGATGTCCGCCAACTGTCCCACCGCGAGGCGGCCCCGCACCCCCTCCTCGGCGGAGAACCACGCGCTGCCGTGGGTGTAGAGGCCCAGCGCCTGCGCACGTGTGAGGCGGTGTTCAGCGACGCGCCGCGGCCCGCCGAAGGTACGGCCGCTGACCATCCACCACAACGACAGCCATGGGTTGATCGAACTGACCACCGTCGCGTCGGTGCCGCCGCCGATCGGGAAGCCCAGCTCGATCATCCGCCGCAGCGGCGGTGCGTGTGCCACCGCCCGCTCGCCCCAGCCGGCCGCCGACCCCGACGCGCGCATCAGCATGCGGTCCTGCAGCGCCAGTCCGAGCCCGAGCGCGCGCGCCCGCTTCAGGTTGCGCTCGCTGATCCCCTCCGCGTGGGCGAGGCAGAAGCGCAGGCCGGCGATCGGGTGGCGGCGGTCGACCTCCTCCCAGGCGTCGATGATCGCGCCGGCGCTCTCGTCGCGAATCGCGTGCACGTGCATCGGCCAGCCGCCGGCGGCGGCGAGCGTGCTGATCTCGGTGAATTCGCGGAAGCTGTCCGCATCCACCGCGAACGGCGTCAGCCCGTCGCCGTCCCAGCAGCGAAACACGATGATCTCGCCGATGCCGGTGACCCGCAGCAACCCGTCTCCGGACCCTCGCGGCGCCAGCCGCATCCAGTCCTCGATCTGGCGGCGCTCCGCACCGCGTTCGCCGGCGCCGAGGAACAGTCGCAGGCGCAGTGACAGCGAGCCCGCGCGCCAGACGTCATAGAGCGGCTCATAGGTCTCGGGGACCACGCCGATGCCGCCCGGATCGAGCGCGCCGGTGAGCCCGAGCGCCGCGAGCTCACGGAGCATCGAGCGGATCGACAGCGCCTGCGCATCGCGGCCGGGGCGGCCCATCGCGGCCAGGCAGTGGCGGAACGCGCCGTGGCCGCGCACGACGCCGGTCGGGGAGCCGTCCGCATCGCGCTGCACCGACCCTCCCGGAGGATCCGCGTTGTCGGCCGCGAATCCGCAGGCGGCAAGCGCCGCTGCGTTGAGGACAGCCTCGTCGTAGAGCACCTGCACGTAACAGGGGTTCTCGGGGGCCGCGAGGTCGAGGTCGGCACGCGTCGGCGAGCGTGCCTCGGCGAACTGGGCCGGGTGCCAGCCGCCGATCACCGGTATCCAATCCCCCGGCGCGAGCGCCCGCGCGCGCTCGCGCACGAGGCCCAGCGCCTGCTCGAGCGACGCAACGCCGCTCCAGTGCACCTCGCGCTCCCAGCTGAGCCCGGCGCGCAGCACGTGGGCGTGACTGTCGATCAGTCCGGGGACGACGCGGCGGCCACCGACGTCCACCTCGCGCGCCCCGGGACCGGCGAGGCCACGCAACTCGTCGAGCTCGCCAACCGCGGCAATCCGCTCGCCGCGCACGAGCACCGCCTCGCGCGCCGGGTCCCGCGGGCGGCCCGACACCCGAGCGTTGGCGATGAGCAGCCACGCCGTGCCGGCCGCCCCCTCGCGCGGTGGCGGGGTTGACCCGTCGAGCATCAGAGAGGGGTCGGGACGGTCCGCGCTGAGCCGCTCCCGGCCTCAGCGGCAACGCTGTCGTCCCCGCCGGCCCCGCGCACGAGGTCGATCAGCCGGTCGACATCGGCGGGGGGCTGCGCACCGCGCCAGGCCACATGCTGATCGGGACGCGCGAGGACCAGCGGGGCGCCGTAGCGCGCCGCGAGGCGCGAGTCGGAGAGCCGCAGCACCTCGAGGGGCACGCCACGGGCGGATGCGGCAGCGCGGAACGCGTTGAGCGCCGCCGGCGACGCGCCGCAGTCGAGCAGCGTGAGCCCCGAGCCGAGGCGGTCATACACCGACACGTCCTCGGCCAGCCAGGCGTGGGGCAGGCGGTGTCCGGGCTTCGCCAGCGGGGAGTAGACCGTCACATCCCAGGCGGGGGCGTCGCTGTCGTCGTCGGCGATCACCGGCGAGTCGGTGTAGCGCTGATCGAGGACGATTCCGTGGGTGTTCCACTCGCTGTAGGTCTCCTCGTACAGCCGCTGGCCCAGACGCCGGCGCGCCTCCTCATCGCTGTCGGGAATACCCTCCTCCAGGACGCGCCCGATCGAGCCCACCAGGGCACGGACGTTGGCCGAGGCGGCCTCGCAGTTGGCCGTCGCGATCGGGCGCCGCTCGTCGGTGTAGGAGTCAAGCAGGGCATCGCCGCCCCATCCGGCGAGCACGGCGGCGAGCTTCCAGCCGAGGTTGGCCGCGTCGCCGATCCCGGTGTTCATGTTGAAGCCGCCGAACGGGCAGAACAGATGGCAGGCGTCACCGGCGATCAACACGCGCCCGCGGCGATAGGTCTCGGCGGTGAGCTCGTGGATCAGATAGGGCGAGACCCGCTTGATCTGGACCTCGACGTCGCGGCCGATGACCAGGCGGGCCTTGCTCGCCAGCTCCTCCACCGTGATCTCCTCGTCGGGGTCGTAGCCGGCGAGATGGAGATTGAACTCATCGACATCCGACGGCAGCACCAGGCCGCCCACCTCCGGGTTGAACAGCACGTAGAAGCAGCCCGGGCTCACGGAGAGGTCCTCGAGCAGCCCCGGGCAGCCGACCACGGCGTGAACGTGCTTGCCCAGGGCTCCGGCCCCCGTCATCGGGATGCCGACGCTCGCGCGCACGCTGCTTCGCCCGCCGTCACATCCGACGAGGTAGGACGCGCTGATCGTCTGGCTCGCGTCGGGCGCAGCGGTCGGCGCGATGCGCGCGCTGACACCGCCAGGCGCCTGCTCGACCTCGACGAACTGCCAACCGGTGTGCACCGCGCAGCCGAGCTCCTGCGCGCGTGCGCGAAGCACGCGCGCCGTGTACTTCTGCGACATCGGCATCCCGGGCTCCGAGGCGAGCTCCCGTGCGTCCTCGGGACGAAAGCCGTAGGCACGGAACACGCCAAGCTCGTGTCCGTGCAGCGCCGTGGCGAAGACCAGGTCGTGACGGAACTGCGGCGGCACGCGAGAACAGCCGCGAATCCGCTCGGCGATGCCCCACTGTCTCATGTGCTCCATCGTGCGCATGCTGTTGTTCATCGCACGCATGTCGTATGAGATCCCCTCGTCGCGCTCGACGATCGCGCAGCGCACGCCGCGCAGGCGCAGGTCGACGGCGAGGGCGCAGCCGACGGGTCCGGCGCCGACGATCAGCACGTCGGTCTCGCCGGCGGGCGCGTCGCGTGTCTCGTGCTGTGCGCCCAGCGTGGTCAACCCGCGACTTCCTCCTGACTCTGCCGCCGCCGGCGGCGACCGCGACCGTTGCCGCCGGCCGCGCCGGCAGCGGCAATCTTGCCGTGGCGCCCGAACCGTGTCAACAACGCCGGCCGCGGTCGAAGCACCGCCGGACGCCCGATCGGCGGCTCGCGTGGTGGCCGCACCCCTATGTACGATGGTTCAGCCATGGCGCGTGCGGATCGACCGTCAGGCAGCGGTCCAATGACCCTTCGTGATGTCGCTCGGCGCGTCGGGATCCACCCGGCGACGGCCTCGCGGGCGCTCAACGAGAGCACGCGCCACCTCGTCAGTGCCGCGACGGCGACCCGCGTCACCGAGGCCGCGCGCGAGATGGGCTACACGCCCAACTCGATCGCGCGCAGCCTGAAGACAAGCCGCTCGCTCACCGTCGGCGTGATCCTGCCGGACCTCACCAACCCGTTGTTCCCGCCGATGGTGCGCGGCATCGAGGATGCCCTGGCGCCGGCCGGCTTCACGGCCCTGATCGCCAATACCGACAACGACCAGGTGCGCGCGCGGTCGGTGGTCCAGGCGCTGCGCCTGCGGCAGGTCGACGGCTGGATCTCGGCCGTCGCCACGCTCCACGACCACCTGTTCACCGACGCCGGCCCGCCGCTGGTGCTGCTCAACCGCCAGGACGAGGAGGGGACGCCGGCGGTCGTCGGGGACGACCGCGGTGGCATCGAGCAGACGGTCGACCACCTCGTCGAGCTTGGCCATCGACGGATCGCCTACGCGGCGGGCCCGCAGGCGATCTCGACCGGCTCCGCCCGCTACGGCGCCTATCAGGAGGTGATGGCCGCGCGCGGGCTTTCCCTCGACCCCGAGCTCGTCCGCTTCGGAGAGTCCTTCAGCGAGCGCCAGGGCGCCCGGGCACTCGCCGAGCTGCTGGACGCCGGAGGGGATTTCACCGCCGTCATGGCCGGCAACGACCTGATGGCGCTGGGCTGCTACGAGACGCTCTCCGAGCGCGGGCTCCGGTGCCCCGAGGACATCTCGGTCGTCGGCTTCAACGACATGCACTTCGCGGACAAGTTCGCTCCGCCGCTGACCAGCGTGCGCATCCCGCACCACGAGATGGGGCTTCGCGCCGCGCAGCAGCTGCTCGCCCAGATCGAGGGCGCCGCGAGCGGAGCGAACCAGATCGTGCTGCCGGCGCAGCTGATCGTCCGCAGCTCGACCGCCCCGCCGTCGCGGCGAGGCCGCCGCCGCTGACGCTCACTCGCTCCGTCGTGCGACGACGAAGGCTTCGTCGTTGAACCAGAGTCCGCCGTGTTGGTGGAGGGCTTGTTGGGTGGCTTCGAGGTAGGCGCCGCTGGCGACGACTTCGTCGAGGCGTTCGTCTTCGATTTGGTTGA
Source organism: Solirubrobacteraceae bacterium (assembly GCA_035535075.1). GTDB lineage: Bacteria > Actinomycetota > Thermoleophilia > Solirubrobacterales > Solirubrobacteraceae > Palsa-513. The sequence continues at coordinate 34,558 of DATLQS010000080.1, read as the reverse complement.
CGTAGATGACGGCGTTCCAGGCGGCGAACAGGGTGGAGGTGCCGATGCGGTCCGAGATCTCTGACGGGAGGGTGTGCATTTCGTAGCGGAACAACGCGCCGTCGCCGGGCGGGTCGGTCATCTCGAACTGGTTGGCGTGGTTGGCGAGTTCGGTGCGTAGCGCTTCGATCAGGGCGTGGCGTCCGACGGGGAAGGGGTCTTCGCCGGGCCACAGTTTGCGCACGACTTCGGCTCCGGGGTCGTGGCCGTAGGATTGGACGACGAGCAGTCGTCCGTGGTTGTTGAGCGAGCGGGCGAGGGGTGCGAGGATCTTGGTTGCTTTGAAGGTGGCGCTGGTGCGGGCGCGCCATGGTTGTGAGGCGAGCACGAAGTCGTAGCCGCCGGGGCCTGAGCCCTGGCGGGGGATGACCGCGTCGAGGACGAACTCGTGGTCGCCGCGGTAGACGACCAGGACCGACGGGCGGACGTAGGTCGGGTTGCCGGTCTGCGGGCTGGGCCGCGTTTCCCAGCCGTGCGCGAGGGCTGGTTCGAGCGCTTCGATCTGGTCGCCGAACTCGTTGGCCGAGGTTCCCTCGAGCTTCACGACCTGCCAGTTGACCGGGCCCTGGGCGGGGTCGGGGAGCGCGAGCGACGGCGCGTTGGCGTAGCTGAGGTTGGTGATCACCAGCACGGTGTTGCCGTGCTCGTAGAAGCGGTCGGGCATCTTCTCCAGGCCGAGCCGGACGTCCTCGAGGCTGATCTCCTTGGCCACCGCCAACAGCGGCACCGTCGGGAACAGCTGGTGGGTGGTGCGCATCAGCCGCGAGAGCACCGTCGCATCGCCCATTCCGGCGTCGAAGATCCGCAGCGACGGCGGCGTCGGACGCAACTGGGCGAGCTCCAACGTGGCGCGCTTGACCACCACCGCCTTCTCATTACACGTGTTGACGAACGTCAAATACTTCTGACGGTTGTCATAGAAGCGAAACGGCGGCGACTCCGGCGTCGCCGCCGGCGCGGGGACGGTGTCGCTCGGCTCGCTCATCGCGTGCCCTCGGCGCGGCCTGCGCCGCGACAACCAGAGTGTGCGGCGCCGCTTGCTTCGCCGTCCATGACGCTCAGGCCCATTTCGATCGACAGCAGCGCTGCTCGCATTGGCTCCCTTTCCGGATTCTCGGTGCACGGCCCCGCCGGACCGGTGCCCGGAACCGTATTGCTTCGCGCGAGAGCCGGCACTCCGCGGACGCGACGCCGTCGACCCGCCGCGGCGTCGCCTGCTCGCTCAGCCGGCACAGAACCCGCCGTCGACGACCACGTTCGTGCCGGTCACCCAGCCGCTCTCGTGGGAGGCCAGGAACAGCGCGGCCGTCGCGACGTCCTCGGCCGTGCCGTCCCCGCGACGGGAGGGCGCCGGACCCGCGGCCCGTCGGTCGGTGCGCCGTCGCGGCTGGGCCATCGCGGTCAGCCGCGGCCGCCCGACCGCGTGGCCGGCTCGAGCACCGGGAGCGCGCCCTGCGCGCCGAGGTAGCCCGCCAGGCGCGCGGCGGCCTCCTCCGAGATCCGCGTGCCGTCGGCGTCGACCGCGGTGACGCCGGGAATCTCCGAGAGCGCCGGAACGACGGTTCCGCGCATCGTCAGCGGCCGCAGCACGCAGCCCACGCACATGCCGGTGAAGCGCACGCGCACGGCGCCCGTCGCGGAGACCTCGACGAGCTCGATCCCACCGGCGTGCGCGCTCATCAGGCGGCAGACGTCATCGATCCGCCGCTCGAGCACGGCTCGATCGACCGGCGGGGCGGCCGCGCGCAGCGCCGTCATGGCGCGGCCGAGGAGAGCTCGGCGCGCTTGGCGTCCAGGTCGATCCCCATCAGCTCGGCGAAGTTGCGGCCCAGGATCCGCTCCTTGTCCTCGCGCGTGACCTGCGGATAGCCGTAGCCGCTGCGCAGGTCCTCGGGGATCTCGAGATCCATGAAGGCGCGCAGGTACGGCGCCGGGCCGCCGGCCAGCGCCGCCTCGGACCCCCAGAGCAGCTTGTCCACGCCGACCTGCATCAGCAGCCGCCCGAGCCGCTCCTGCACCAGCCGCGGTGCGATCGGTGCGAGGTTCAGGTTGCCCGAGAGCGCCAGGTAGACGTTCGGGAAGCGGCTGGCGAGGGAGATCGCCTCTTCGAAGAACGGCTCGGCGAGGTGGTGGACGATGAAGGTCATGTCCGGGAAGTCGCGCGCCGGACGCTCGAGATCGAGCGGCGAGAGCGGTGCCAGCGGCTGCAGCCCGAACGGCAGCCCCTTGTGGAACTGCACGACGTTCACGCCGAGCTCGCGACAGCGCTCGTACATCGGATAGGCGAGCTGCTCGTCATCGCAGCGCCACGAGCGCTCGGTGTGGCCGTTGTAGAACTTCATCGAGCACGCCCCGAGGTCGCGAATCTGGTATTCGATCTGGTGCAGCGCCTCGTCGACCCCGCGGTACACCGGATCGGCGCCGCCGCAGAACAGCACACGGTCCGGGTAACGCTGCGCCATCGCGTGCTGCGCGGCGACCGGGGCGAAGAAGTCCTCGAACCAGTCGAAGATCGGCACGACCTGGGCCATCGCCATGTCCGTCGGTGCCTTGACGAAGACCATGTCGTAGATCTCCTCGACCGTCCAGCGCTTGTCGAAGCGCGGCCCGTCGGCCTGGTAGCCGGGCCAGCGAAGCGACCCGCCGATCGCGAGCATCGACTGGCGTCCGGCCTCCGCCTCGGGCCGCGGAATCGTGTTCTCGGCCGAGAGGTCGTACACGTGGATCACGCAGTCGAAGATGAAGATGTCGTCGATCATCGGCGGAGGCAGCGGCGACCGTATGTCATGCGCGATCGTAGTACAAGCCCCGTTGGGTGTCGAGGCAGATCTGGTCGCCGTCTGCGGCCGCTGCTAGCGTTCGCCGCGCGGGGTCCCTCGGCGCCCGGAGCAGGCGCGGGCGCGTTGTCCGGTCGCGCGCGAGCGGATCCGGCGCCACGCAATGCCCGAGACACCATCGCCCAGCCTCAGTGCCTCCGCCCAGGTTGTGGCCCACGTCAAGGACGCGATTCGCTCGGGCCGGCTCTCGCCGGGTCAGCGGCTGCTGGAGTCCGAGCTGACCGGACGCCTCGGCATGAGCCGTGGGCCGGTGCGCGAGGCACTCGCGCAGCTGCAGGTCGAGGGGTTCATCGACGTCGAGCCCCATCGTGGCGCCCGCGTGCACCAGATGAGCCGGGCCGAGATGACCCAGCTGTTCCACGTCCGCGGGCTGCTGGCGGCCGACGCTGCGAAGCTCGCGGCGGAGCGCATCGGCGAGGCCGGCAACCGCCCGCGCATGCGCGCCGAGCGCCGCCGGCAGCTGTCGCTGCGCGCCAACGCGGACCTCGCGGCCTACGCCGCGGCCAACGTCGAGTTCCACACGCTGGTCGACGAGATGTCCGGCAACCAGCTGCTCGCCTCGCTCCTCGAGGGGCTGCAGACCCGCGCCGGGCCGTTCCTGAACCTCGCCCAGTCGAGCAACCGCGACCGCCTGCTCGCGCATCACCTGCAGATCGCCGACGCGATCCTCGCCGGCGATGGCCGAGCCGCGGCGCGCGCCATGCGGCGCCACGTGACGGCCACGCTGCGCGCGATCATGGCGCTCCCCGACGTCTGGTTCCGCTGAGCCGCAGCGTGCGCGACGCCGGCCTCGGCGCTCAGCGGCCGAGCAGCGCGCGCACCTCCGCCGCGATCTGCGCCGGACCGGGCACGATCGCATCGACGAGCGCCGGCGCGAAGGGGGCGGGGGCGTCGAGCGTGCACAGCAACCGTGCCGTGACCCGGGGACGGGCCTGGACGACGCGCGCCAGCATGTGGCTCGCCGGGCTGCCGGCGGCTCGCGACTCGTCCACGAACAGCACCGTGTCGTGTCGCTCGGTCGCGGCGAGCAGTTCCGCGTGCGGCAACGGCGCCAGCTGGGCCACGTCGAGCACCGCCGCTGCGATCCCCTGGTTGGCGAGCAGCCCCGCCGCGAGCAGCGCCTGCTGGACCATCAGCGAGTAGCTGACGATCAGCACGTCGCTTCCGTCGCGCAGCAGCGTTGGCAGGCGGATGTCCGCCGGCGAGGAACCGAGCGGACCCTCGAACTCGGCGAGCCGGACGTTGTCGACGATGACCGTCGGGTCATCGCCGGTCAGCGCGCCGTGAACGGCGGCATCGACGTCGGCCGGTGTCGCCGGCGCGAGCACGCGCAGCCCGGGCACGTTGTGCAGCATCGCCTGCGGCGTGTGCTCGTGCTGCGCCGCGCCGCCGCGCCGGGATCCCGCCATGACGTGGAAGGCGACCGGCGCCGACACGGTGCCGCCGGAGAGGTAGCGGACGTTCGGGGCCTCGTTGACGATCGGCGCCCACCCGTAGAACATGAAGCTCGACGTCGAGATCGGAACAAGTGTCCGCAGGCCCGCCATCGCGGCGCCGATCGCCGCGGCGGCCGTGGCGAACTCGCTGATCGGTGGCCACAGGATCCGGTCCGCGTAGCGTTCGAGCAGGCCGTCGTCGGGGTTGAACGGCAGCGCGACGGCGCCGCCGAGCAGGAGCAGCGAGGGGTTGGCGTCGAGCTCCCGGAACAGGGCCCGGGAGCGTGCCTCGTGGTAGCGCAGGACGAGCGTCACGGCGCCCACACTCCGGACATCGCGACCGAGTCCGGCGCGGATGGCGCCCCGGCGGCGCTCGCAAAGGCGCGCTCCACGCTGGCCCGGACCGATCGGTCGAGCACGAGCAGATCCGCGAGGGCCACGCCGTCGCGCAGCAGCGCGCGCGCCTCGGCCAGCACCGGGTCCGCGGCGGACCACGCTCCGGCGGCGCCCGGCCGCTCCGCGTCGCTCAGGTCGAGCTCTCCGGTGACCAGCCGCGGCAGGAACGCGGCGTTCCCCGGCCAGGGCTGCAGGCGGGCCTCGATGAAGCGCGGCCCACCACCGCCGCGGACGGCGGCCACGGCGTCATCCATCGTCCTCGCCATGGCCTCGGGGTCACCGCCGTCGACGGAGGTCGCCGGGATCTGGTGGACGTCGGCCAGCCCGGTCAATGTCCGCGCGGCCTGCAGGACGTTCGCACGGCTGCCGTCACGATCGGCCGACGCGTTGCTCTCGCAGACGAACACGAGCGGGAGCGCCCAAAGCGCGGCCAGGTTCAGGCTCTCGTACATCGCGCCCTCGCCCATCGCGCCGTCGCCGAAGCAGGCGAAGACGATGCCCTCGCGCCCGAGACGCTGCTTCGCCAGCGCCATGCCCACGGCGAGCGCCACCCCGCCGGCGACCATCGCGCTGGTGTAGGGGACGCCGCGGGCGGCGTCCGCGAGGTGCAGCGATCCGGCGCGACCACGCTGCGGGCCGCCGTCGCGTCCGAGTATCTCCCGATAGCACACCTCGAGGTCCGTGCCGATCGCGGCCAGCGCGCCATGGTTGCGGTGGTTGAGCATGATCAGGTCCGAGGCCCGGCGGGCGCCGGCCAGGGCTGCCGCGACGCCCTCATGGCCGATCGACACGTGGAACACGCCGGTGACGAGGGCGGCGTTGGCGATCAGCGTCTCGTCAAATCGGCGCGCGCGGAGCATCGCCGCGAGCCGGCGCAGCCGGTCCGGCCCGGTCACCGCGCGGGCTCGGACCCGCGCGCCGCCGCCCGCCGGAGGTCGTTATCGGGGCTCAGCCGCGGCATACGTGGGGGCGTCAGTGCGGTCAGCCCCCTCGAGGCACGCGACCGGGCCGCGCGGCGGGGCGCGGCCGTCACGCGGCTGGCGGCGGACGGGCGCGATTGTATTACGATCTCGGACCTGCGCGGCGGCGTCGGGGGGCGGGCTGGACCGCCGGCGCGGGCGCGACCGCCACGGGAGGTTCGCCACGACGATGCCGGACACGCTGGTCGAACCACCTCGCGCCGACGATGATCTCGCCGGCCTCGTCGCGATCGTCACCGGCGCGGCCGGCGGGTTGGGCCGCGAGATCGTGCGGCGTCTGCGCGACGGCGGAGCACGAGTCGTCGCCGAGGACATCGCGCCGGCGGTGGCGGAGCTCGAGACCGACGATCCGGCCGTGGCCGCGCTGTGCGGCGATGTCTCGCTCGCGAGCACCGCGGAGGCGGCGGTCGCGCTCGCCCTCGAGCGCTTCGGAGGCCTCGACGTGCTGATCAACAACGCCGGACGCGTCATGTTCAAGCCGCTGCTTGCGACCGCGGACGAGGATTGGGACGGGCTGATGGCGACCAACGCGCGCGGCCCGTTCGTGCACTGCCGGGCGGTGCTGCCGGCGCTCGAGCGCAGCTCGGCCGCAGCGATCGTCAACGTGGCGTCGATCTCGGGCGTGGTCGGTCTCGCCGACCAGGCCGCGTACTGCGCGACCAAGGGCGCCGTCATCGCGCTGACCCGGGCGCTCGCCGTCGAATGCGCCGGCCGCGGGGTGCGCGTCAACGCGGTCGCGCCCGGGGCGGTGAGCACGCCGCTGCTGCTCGACGCGCTGCGTGCCATGGGAGATCTCGAGTCCGGTCTGGCGCAGGTCGCCGGCCATCATCCGCTTGGACGGATCGCCGGCCCGGCCGAGATCGCGGAGGTCGTGGCCTTCCTCGCCTCGCCGAAGGCGAGCTTCATGACCGGCTCGGTCGTTCTCGCCGATGGCGGCTACACCGCGGCCTGAGACGATTGACAGCGGCGGCGGTCCTCGATTAACGTGGCCGGGACCGGTGGCGGGCATCAGGCTTGGCGCGTCGGAATCGCGAAGGAGCAGAGAGGGGCCCAGGATGTCCGCGCGTCATGAAGGTCGTCGTCGCACGTCACACGGAGGACTCCCAGCACACGCTGGTGACCGCGGCGCGCGGGCGGCTGAACGGGGGACGCGGTGCTGACCGATGTGCGTACCGAGGGCGTCGGCAGCCTGCTGCGCGATCCGGCGCTGCTCGCCGCCCGCCGTCGCCACGAGTCCGGCGAGTGCAGCCACGCCGAGTTCAAGCGGATCGAGGACCGTGCCGTCTCGGCGGCGATCCGCCTGCAGGAGGAGGTCGGTCTCGGCGTGGTCAGCGACGGCGAGCTGCGCCGGCGAGGATGGATGACGCACTTCTTCGAGTCGGTCGACGGCTTCCGGCCGGGAGCGGGCCCGAGCCTGCCGTGGCGCGGCGTCGACGGAGAGTTGCCGCCCGAGCTGCGCGGCCCGATGCGCCCGGTGGTCGTCGAGCCGATGCGCTGGCGCCACAGCGCGTGCGCCGAGGAGTGGACCTTCCTGCGCGGGCACACCGACCGTCCGGCGAAGGTCACGCTGATCAGCGCCGAGATGGCGGCCGCGATGTATGAGCCGGAGCGCTCCGCCGCGGCCTACCCGACGCGTGAGGCCTACTTCGCCGCGATCGTCGCGCTGCTGCGTCAGGAGGTCGCCGAGGTCGTGCGCCTCGGCTGCCGCTACGTGCAGCTCGACGCCCCCCAGTACGGAGCGCTGCTCGACCCGAGCACGCGCGAGGTGTTCCGTCAGCGCGGCAGCGACCCCGACGCGATGATCGACGCGGGAATCGAGATGGACAACGCGATCATCGCCGGCTTTCCCGGCGTGACCTTCGGCCTGCACATCTGCCGCGGCAACAACCAGAGCCGGTTCTACGCCGAGGGTGACTACAGCCCGGTCGGGCGGCTGTTCGAGCGCAGCGCGTTCGACCGGTTCCTGCTCGAGTACGACGACGAACGCTCCGGCGGCTTCGAGCCGCTCGCCCGCGTGCCCGAGGACCGCACCGTCGTGCTCGGGCTGGTGACGACCAAGCGTCCGGCGATGGAGCGCGCCGAGGAGCTCAAGCGGCGCATCGAGCAGGCCGCTGCCTACGTCCCGCTCGAGCGGCTGGCGCTCAGCCCCCAGTGCGGGTTTGCTTCGATGATGGAGGGCAACGCGATCAGCGAGGCCGACCAGCGCGCCAAGCTCGAGTTGGTCGTCTCGGTCGCCCGCTCGGTGTGGGGCTGAGTGCCGTGATCGACCATTCACAACGCAGAGGAGGCATCCCTTGAGCCCACGTACGAGCCCGCCGTTCCGCGCCGATCACGTCGGCAGCCTGCTGCGCCCCCCCGAGGTGAAGGCGGCGCGGGAGAGCCTGCGGGCCGGCGCGATCACGGCGGAGCGCCTGCGTGAGATCGAGGACGATGCGATCCGCTCGAACGTGGCGATGCAGCAGGAGGTCGGGCTGCAGGCGGTCACCGACGGCGAGATCCGTCGCCAGTCCTGGCACATGGACTTCATCTACCAGCTCGGCGGGATCAGCCGGGTCGCCGAGGGTCAGACGGTCGAATTCCACACCCTCGGCGGCGAAACGATCATCTCGGCGCAGGGGGCGCTCCGCGTCGACGGCAAGGTGTCGCTCGAGCACACGATCTTCGGCGAGGATTTCACGACGCTCGCGTCGATGGCGGGTGCGGCGATGCCGAAGCTGACGATCCCGTCGGTGAACATGATCTACTCGCGGGGGGGCCGGGCGGCGATCGACGAGGCCGCCTACCCCGACCTCGACGAGTTCTGGAGCGACCTCGTCGCCGCCTACGGCGAGGAGCTGCAGCGGCTCGGCGAGCTGGGCTGCCGCTATCTGCAGTTCGATGACACCAGCCTCGCGATGATCAACGATCCGACGATGCGCGCGCAGATCGCCGCGCGCGGCGACGACGCCGAGCACATGCACCTGGTGTTCATCCGCCGGTTGAACGACGTGATCGCCATGAAGCCGGAGGGAATGGCGATCACCACCCACATGTGCCGCGGCAACTACCGCTCGTCGTACTCCTCGCAGGGCAGCTACGACTTCGTGGCCGAGGCGCTGTTCAGCGAACTGGCCGTGGACGGCTTCTTCGTCGAGTACGACGACGAGCGCTCAGGCGGCTTCGAGCCGCTGCGCTTCGTGCCGAAGGGCAAGATGGTCGTGCTCGGCCTGGTCACGACCAAGCGTGGCGAGCTGGAGGCCAAGGACGAGCTGAAGCGGCGGATCGAGCAGGCGAGCGCCTTCGTGCCGATCGAGCAGATCTGCCTCTCGCCGCAGTGCGGCTTCGCCTCGACGCTCGAGGGCAACGACCTCAGCTACCGCCAACAGGTCGACAAGCTGGCGCTTGTTGTCGAGACGGCGCGCGAGGTGTGGGGCTGAGCGTCGCCGATGGCCGAGCTCACCGCGCGTCGCCGTCGGCCGCGGCGTCGATCTTGAGCAGCATCCAGCCGTCGTACTCGGCGCGCGCGAAGCGCGTCGAGAAGCCGCTCTGGGCGCTCAGCCGCTCAACGTAGTCGGCGACCTCAGCCGCCCGCGGGTCATCGGCGCGCAGCGGCTCGGTGCTGCCGTCGGCAACCATGTGGGCCGGGATGAAGCCGGTCTCGATCGTCCCGTCGGCCCCGAGCTCGAGCAGCGCGATGCCGGTCTTGCGCGCGTCGACGCGGAACGGGAACAGCGGGAACTCCTCGTCCCCGGAGAACGACGAGCGCCCGCCGAAGCGAGCCTCCCGCTCCGCCCGGTCGGCCGCGCTGATCCTGATCGAGGTGAAGTGGTGAATCAGCGTCCCGAGGCCGTAGAAGATCGGCTTGCCACGGTGGATCTCGACGCCGCGCAGGCTGTGGTGGTGGCAGCACATCACGGCGTCGGCGCCGTGATCGACGGCGTCGCGGGCCAGCTCGAGCTCGTAGTCCTGGAGTACCTCCATCCAGCTCGAGTAGCCCCAGTGGGGGGCGACGACGACGAAGTCGGCGTCGCGGCGGGCGGCGGCGATCGTCTCGCGGAAGCGCTCGAGGTCGTCGGCGAACGGCACGGTGGCGATGATCGGGTCGATCCCGGGCTCCCAGAAGTTGGGATCCGGATCGCCGTAGTAGGTGCGCACCCGCAACGGGGCGAGCCCGGGCCGGTCCGCGCGGGCCTCGTAGCCGACCGGGAAGACGCTGCAGAAACCGAGGAAGGCGACCCGAATGCCGCCGCGCTCGAGGATCGCCGGCCGGGTGGCCTCGGTGATGTCGACGCCCGCCCCGGTGGTCTGGACGCCCTGCGAGCGCAGCACGTCGAGCGTGTCGGCGAGCCCTTCGTAGCCGCCGTCGATCATGTGGTTGTTCGCGCAGCTCATCACGTCGAAGCCGACGTCGCCGAGGAATTCGCCGTGCACCCGCGGGCCGCCGCAGAAATGCTTGCGGCTCGGCGCCTTGGCGGGACGGTCGGAATAGACCCCCTCGCAGTTTCCGAACACGATGTCGGCCTTGGCGAAGAGCGGTGTCAGCGGCGCGAACGACGCCCGGCCGTCCGGGATGTCGGGGAAGACATCGCCCACGCTGAACACCGAGATGCGACCGTCAGCTGCCATTCAACCACCTCTCACTTGGGGTCAGAAGGCGAAGAACGGCGTCTCGTCCTCGCCCTGGAGACGGATGTCGAAGCGCAGCACGTCACCCTCAGGCTTGGCGATCAGCAGGTCGCGGTCGGCCTGCGGGACCAGCTCCAGGATCGGGTCGGCGGCATTGGCTGCCGTCTCGTCGGGGAAGTAGACACGCGTGAGGAGCTGCTTGAGCAGCCCGCGGGCGAATATCGTGACGTTGAGGTGCGGGGCGGCGACCGAGCCGTCAGGCGTCGCCAGCGGCTCCGGCTTGCGCACCACGACGCTGTAGCGGCCGTCCGCATCGGTTCGCGCGCGCGCCCACTGGTCACCCTCCCAGACCTCGATGAATCCCTCGGGCCAGCTGAGCGGGACCCCGTCGCCGTCGACGATCAGCCCCTCGATCCGCACCGCCCCGGGGCTGTCGGGCGGGACCGCCTCGTGACTGCCCTCGAACATCAGCGCGAATCCGTACAGCGGCCCGATCGTCTGCGACGGGCTCTGTATCTCGCCCATCAGGGGGTCTCCATCGGTGTCGCGGCCGGCCCGCGCAGGACGATGTCCCAGTTGTAGGCCAGCGCGGAGTCCACGTCGCCGACCTCGGTCTCGGCCGAGTTGAAGCGCGCGAGCAGGCGCTCGATGCCGCGGGGATCGGGGATCGACTGCAGGATCGGGTCGCGGTCCTGCAGCGGGTCGCCCTCGAAGTAGCACTGCGTGATCAGGCGGCTCCCGAGCAGCGTCCCGAACAGCGAGGTGTGGATGTGGGCCGGGCGAAACAGCGCGCCGAGGTCGCCGGGGTAGGCTGCCGGCTTGATCGTCCGGAAGTGGTAGCGCCCCTCGGAATCGGTGATCGTGCGCCCGGCGCCGGTGAAGTTGGGGTCAAGCGACATGAAACCCGGGTCGGCGGGGTCGAGGTACGCGCCGGAGGCGTTGGTCTGCCAGATCTCGATCAGCGTGTTCGGGACCGCGCGACCGTCGCTGTCGAGCACGCGGCCGCTGAGCGTGATCGTCTGTCCGACCGGCCGCCCGGCGTGCTGCTTGGTCAGGTCGTTGTCGGTCGGGCGGATCGGGACGCGGCCCCAGACCGGGCCGGTGGCGTGATGAAACCAGCCGCGCGGCACCTCGATCAGCCGCTTGGACGGCGCGCGCAGCACCGTGGCCTCGTAGGCCGGATGCAGGTAGGGCGGGTTGAAGTCCAGACTCTCGGCGACGGCCATGGTGGCTCCTCGGTGCTGGATCGTCCAGCAGGATCGTCTGGCATCGTAATCGCTCCCGAGGCCTCGATCAACATGGCCCGGCGAGCGCGCGACCCCATCGGTGCGCGTAATACTTCCCCGCGTGACGCTCGTGCTGCTGACCCCGATCGGCCTGGACGCCGGCTGCTGGGAGCGAGTCCCACTGCCCGCCGTGTCCACCGTCAAGCACACATTCCCGGGCTTCGGTGGCCGGCCTCGAGCGTCGCAGCCGCCGACCATGGCGAGCCTGGCCGACGAGATCGCGGCGTCCTACGAGGGCCCGCTCGCCCTCGCCGGCGTGTCGCTCGGGGGCATGGTGGCGCAGCATGTCGCGGTCCGCCACCCGCAGCGCGTGCGCTCGCTGCTGGTGGCCTGCACCGGTGCGTCAGCCGATCCCGCAACGATGGAGCAGCGCGCGGCGCGCGTGCTGGCGGATGGCATGCCGGGTGTCCTCGAGGAGACGTTGACGCGGTGGTTCACCCCGGCGGCGCTCGCGAGCGCTCCGGAGCATCCCGGGGTCGCCTATGCGCGGCGCACGCTGCTCGCCCTGGAGCCCGCGTGCTTCGCCGACGGCTGGCTGGCGATCGCCGGTCACGACATCCTCGAGCGGCTCGGGGAGATCGCCGTGCCGACGAGCTGCCTGGCCGGGTCGGCGGATGCCGCGTCGCCGGTTTCGCGTACGCAAGAGCTCAGCGAGCGCGTGCCCGGCGCGCGGTTCGCCGTGCTCGACGGCCCGCACATGATGCACCTCGAGCGCCCGGTCGAGTTCGCGGCGGCGCTTGCTGAGCACCTGCGCTGGGCGGGGGAGCTCTGACCGTGGCCCGACTGCCCCTGCTCGGACTCGAGCCGGCCGACGAGATCACCGCAGCGGTGTTCGAGACCTTCCGTCAGGAGGGTCGCGATCCGATCGCGCTGTACCGGGTGCTCGCGCACTCGCCGCCGATGCTGCGCGCCTACGCCGGGCTCGCGCGCGGATTGCGCTACGAGGCCGCGACGCCGCGCGCATTGCGGGAGCTGATGATCCTCCGTACCGCGCAGCTGACGGCATCGGACTACGAATGGGCGCACCACCGCGCGATGGCGGCGGCGAACGGCGTGCCCGAGGAGAAGGTGCGCGCGCTCGTCGCCTGGCGGTCGAGCGCGTGCTTCGACGCCGCTGAGCGCGCGGCGCTGCGATGCGTCGAAGAGATCCACGAGGTGGCGCTGTCCGATCAGGGGTTCGCCGAGCTCGAGCGCGAGTTCGGCGCTCCGGGATCGGTCGAGCTCGTCCTGCTCGCCGCGTTCTACGAGGCCGTCGCGCGGATCATCCAGGCGCTGGGACTCGAGATCGAGCCCGCCTACGAGGCCTATCTCGGCGGGCGTGACGGCGAGGCCGCGCCCGTGCCCCCCCAGTCCACCAAGGAGAGCGAGCAGTGAGATACCGGATCGGCGTAGACATCGGCGGTACCTTCACCGACTGCGTGGTCGCCGACGAGCGCGGTGGACGGACCGTCTCGAAGGCGCCGAGCACGCCGGGATCGCTCCAGGACGGCGTGCTCGAGGCGGTCGGGGTCAACGCCGAGCAGCTCGGCGTGACCCGGCCGCAGCTGCTCGCCGCGACCGATCTGTTCGTGCACGGCACGACGCAGGCGACGAACGCGATGCTGACCCGTAGCGGCGCACGAACCGGCCTGATCACGACCAAGGGACACGAGGACGCGATCATCATCGGCAAGGTCTACGCCAAGGTCGCGGGCCTGCCCGAGCGCGATCTCGTTCACTCGTCGCGGCTGCGCAAGCCCGACCCGATCGTCCCGCGTTCGCTGATCCGCGGTGTCACCGAGCGCGTCGATCGCGACGGCGACGTGATCGTCGCGCTGCAGGAGGGCGAGGTGATCGCGGCGATCGACAGCCTGCTCGCGGCGGGCGTCGAGGCGATCGCGGTGTCGCTGCTGTGGTCGTTTGTCAACGACGCACATGAGCGGCGCATCAAGGAGCTGCTGACGGAGCGGGCGCCGCACCTGTTCACCGCATACTCGCACGAGGTGGCGCCGGTGCTCGGCGAGTACGAGCGGACGGCGACGACGGCGATCACCGCCTACGTCGGGCCCAAGGTCGTCGGCTACCTCGAGCGGCTCGAGTCCCAGCTGCGCGAGGAGGGCCTCGCACAACCGCTGCTGGTGATGCAGGCGAGCGGCGGTCTGACCTCGGTGCTCGACGCGGCGCAGCGCCCGATCGTCACGCTGGACTCCGGGCCGACCGGCGGGATCCTCGGCTGCCAGCACCTCGGCCGGCTCTACGGCGAGAGCAACGTGATCTGCACCGATGTCGGGGGGACGTCCTTCGACGTCGGGCTGATCCTGCGCGGCGAGGTGCCGCTGGAAATCGAGCCCGTCGTCGCGCAGTACAGCCTGCGGATGCCGAAGGTGCTGGTCAACTCGATCGGGTCGGGCGGCGGCTCGATCGCCTGGCTCGACGAGGGCGGCCTGCTGCGCGTCGGGCCGCAGAGCGCCGGATCCCGACCGGGGCCGGCGTGCTACGCGAACGGCGGCACCGAGCCGACGGTGACCGACGCCGACCTCGTGCTCGGATATCTCGACGCGGACTCCTTCCTCGGCGGCCGGATGCGCCTCGACCGCGAGCTGGCGCTGCGCGCGCTGTCGGCCCTCGGGGCCCGGCTCGGCATGGAGGCCGAGGAGGTGGCGGTCGGAGTGTTCCGGATCATCAACTCGCAGATGGCGGACCTGATCCGCAAGTCGACGATCGAGCAGGGGCATGACCCGCGCGAATGCGTGCTCGTCGCCTACGGTGGCGCCGGGCCGACGCACGCGGTGTTCTACGGCCACGAGATCGGCTCGAAGGCGATCTTCGTGCTCGCCGACTCGACCGTGTTCTCCGCGGAGGGCATGCTGACCTGCGACGTGACGCACACGGCGGAGGCCTCGCGCGTGGTGAGCACGCCGTTCACCGACGAGAGCCTGGCCGGGCTGACGGAGCGCTTCACGCGGCTCGAGCAGCGGGTGATCGACCAGTTCGCGCTCGAAGGGGCGGGCCGCGAGGAGATCTCGCTGGCGCGGACGCTCGGTGTTCGCTTCCGCCAGCAGGTCCACACCGTCGAGGTCGGCGTCGATCCCGGACCGCTCGACGCTGCCGCCGGCGATCGCGTGCTCGAGCGGTTCGTCGAACGCTACGGGCTGCTGTACGGCGAGGGCGCGCTGCTGCTGGGCGGGGGCAACGAGGTCGAGCTGCACCGCGTGGTCGGCACGCGCAGGATCGAGCCGGTGGCGTTCCCTGAGCACGACAGCGCCGGTCCGGACGCCTCGGCGGCGCTGAAAGGGGAGCGCAGCGCGTACTTCGAGCCGGTCGGCTTCACGGCGACTCGGGTCTACGACGGCGACGCCCTGCGAGCCGGAAACGAGATCGACGGTCCCGCGATCATCGAGCGGATGGGCGACAGCGTCGTCGTGCCGCCGGAGTTCCGCGCGCAGGTCGATCGCCTGTTGACGATCCGCCTCGGCGCGGCGGCGGCACCGGCGGCCAACGGCGCGGGATTCGCGAGCCGCGCCGAGGCCGCCTGATGCCCGGCTCGCCCGGGCTCGTCGACGGGCCCCCGCAGACCCTGGCCGGCCTGGACCCGGTGACCTTCGAGGTGATCCGCCACCGGCTGTGGGCGATCAACGACGACCAGGGCCGGATGGCGGCGCGCCTGTCGGGCTCGTTCATCGTCTTCGAGGGCTATGACTTCAACGCGGCGCTGGTCACGGCCGACGGTCGCGGCCTGTACTGCGGGATGTACATCCTCCAGCACGGTGCGACGATCGACGAGTTCGTACGCCGGGTGCTGGCGGAGTGGCCGGCCGAGCGGATCCGCGAGGGCGACATGTTCTTCACCAACGATCCGTGGTGGGGGGCGCTGCACGCCAATGACGGGATCCTGGCGATGCCGATCTTCTGGGAGGGCGAGCTGGTGGCGTGGTCGGGGATCGTGATGCACGACGACGATGTCGGCAGCCCGGTTCCCGGCAGCTTCGTCAGCGGCGCCGCGGACCGTTTCGGCGAGGCACCGCTGTTTCCCGGGATCAAGATGGTCGAGGGCTTCGAGCCGCTCGTCGACGTCGAGCGCGCGTACCTGCGCAACAGCCGCACCTCGGAGCTCAACGCGCTCAACATGCGCGCCCGCGTGGCGGCCCTGCGGATGACCTATCAGCGGATCCAGGAGCTGATCGGCGAGTACGGCCTCGCCGCGTTCGGGGCGGCGCAGGAGGGGATCATCGCCTACGTCGAGCGCGTGGTGCGCTCGCGCCTGCGCGAGATCCCCGACGGCGAGTGGTACTCGATGGGCTACCACGACCACGACGGGAACAACAACGAGATGTACCCGATCTGCGTGCGCGTGATCAAACGCGGCGACCGGCTCGTCGTCGACCTCACCGGCACCTCGCCGCAGGCCCCGGGTTCGATCAACTGCGCGCGTCCGTCGATGGAGGGCGCCATCATCGGCGTGATCCTGACCTTCCTCTGCTACGACCTCCCGTGGGCGATCGCCGGACTGCGCAACGTCGTCGAGATCATCTCCGAGGAGGGGACTCTGAACAACGCGCTGAGCCCGGCCGGAGTGAGCATGGGATCCACCATGGCGCCGCTGTCGACGCAGGACGTCGCGGCCCAGGCGTTCGCCAAGATGATGCTCTGCTCGGAGCGCTACCGCGCGGAGGCCCAGGCGAACTGGACGCCGGGCGTCAACGGCTCGCTGCTGATCGCCCCAAATCCGCATGGCGAGCCGTTCGTCGGCGCGATCACCGACTTCTTCAGCGGCGGCGGCGGCGCGCGCACGTTCACCGACGGCATCGACAGCGGCGGGATCTTCCATTCGATGGCATCGCGGATGGCGAACGCCGAGACCGTCGAGAGCCGCGTCCCGGTGCTGCAGGTCTATCGCCGCGAGCTGGAGGACGCCGGCGGACCGGGGCGCTTCCGCGGCGGCGTCGCGGTCGAGTTTGCGACCGTGCCGCACAAGCTGCCGATCCGCCCGGCGGGACTGAACAACGTCGGCTCGGGGATCAGCGTGCCCGCCGGACGTGGCCTGTCCGGGGGGTTGCCGGGCGCCGCGGCGCGCAACTTCGTGCTGCGCGGCTCGAACCTCGACGAGCTGTTCGCGGCCGGACGGATCCCGCTGTCGGCTGACGAGGTCGGCTCCCGCGAGATCGACGTGGTGGCCGCCAAGTCGTTCACCACACTCGACGAGGGGGACCTGCTGATCGGCGTGCTGGCGAGCGGCGCCGGGTTCGGCGACCCGCTGGCGCGCGACCCGCACAGCGTCGTCCGCGACGTTGGCGAGGGACTGGTGACCGAGCCGCGCGCGCGCTCGGTCTACGGGGTCGTGCTCGCCGGCTGCGAGCTGGACGAGGCGGGCACGCGCGCGACGCGCGAGCGGTTCCGCGCCGAGCGCCTCGCCCTGGGCCACCCGGTCGAGGGCGACGCGGGCGGCGGCACGCTGACGGGCGGCGCCGTGCTGCACCCGGTCTCGGACTCGGTCGAGGCGGTCGAGCACGACGGCGAGCGATCGCTTCGCTGCAGGCTGTGCAACTACCGCTACGGCGGGTACGAGCATGACCACAAGCGTTCGGCGCTGATGCGCGAGCGACCGCTCACCGACATCAGCCAGCACAACTGGCTGTGCCTGGAGGACTTCGTGCTGCGCGAGTTCTACTGTCCGGGCTGCGCGACGTGCCTGGCCGCCGACGTCCAACTGCGCGACGATCCGATCATGGACGAGACGAAGCTGTCATACGCCCCGGCCTGACGGCGTGGAGCGACACGACGGTGGCCGGCCGGACGAGGACGCCCGCCGCGCGCGCGGCGGGCGGGCGGCGACGCGTGTCGGTCTGGATCCCGTCACCTTCGAGGTGATCCGCCACCGTCTGTGGGCGATCAACGACGAGCAGGGCCGGATGGCGGCGCGACTCTCGGGCGCGCCGATCATCTACGAGGCCTACGACCTCAACGCCGCGCTGATGACGGGTGACGGACGCGGCCTGTGCTGCGGCGTCTACGTCATGCATCACGGTGCGACGATCGACGGGTTCGTGCGCCGGGTGCTGGCGGAGTGGCCGGCGGAGGAGATCCGCGAGGGCGACATGTTCTTCACCAACGACCCGTGGTGGGGGGCGCTGCACGCCAATGACGGGATCCTGGCGATGCCGATCTTCTGGGAGGGCGAGCTGGTGGCGTGGTCGGGCATCGCGATGCACGACGAGGACGTCGGCAGCCCGGTGCCGGGCAGTTTCGTCGCCGGCGCCGCGGATCGCTTCGGCGAGGCGCCGCTGTTTCCCGGGATCAAGATGGTCGAGGGCTTCGCACCCCGGCCGGATGTGCTGCGCGCGTACCTGCGCAACAGCCGCACCTCGGAGCTCAACGCGCTCAACATGCGCGCCCGCGTGGCGGCCCTGCGCACGACCTATCAGCGGATCCGGGAGCTGATCGGCGAGTACGGCCTCGCCGCGTTCGGGGCGGCGCAGGAGGGGATCATCGCCTACGTCGAGCGGGTCCTGCGCTCGCGCCTGCGTGAGATCCCCGACGGCAGCTGGTTCGGTCAGATCTACCATGACCACGACGGCACCCACGACGAGATCTACCGAATGTGCTGCCGCGTGACCAAGCGAGGCGACCGGCTGATCATCGACCTCACCGGCACCTCGGCGCAGGCTCCCGGGCCGATCAACTGCGCGCGACCGGCGATGGAGGGCGCGGTCATCGGCGTGATCCTGACCTTCCTCTGCCACGACCTCCCGTGGGCCATCGGCGCGCTGCGCAACGTCGTCGAGATCGTCTCGGAGCCCGGAACGCTCAACAACGCCAGCGACCCGGCGGCCGTCAGCATGGCTTCGGTGATGGGGACCCTGTCGACCCAGGACGTGGTCGCGCACGCGTTCGCGAAGATGCTGCTGGCCTCGGAGCGCCACCGCGACGAGGCCCAGGCGAACTGGAGTCCGGGCTTCGGGGGCGGGCTGTTCATCGCGGCCAATCCGGCCGGTGAGCCGTGGGTCGGCGCGCTCACCGACGCCTTCGCGGGCGCCGGCGGCGCGCGCACGTTCACCGACGGCATCGACAGCGGCGGGATCTTCCACTCGATGGGCTCGCGGATGTCGAACGCCGAGACCGTCGAGGCACGCGTCCCGGCCCTGCTCCTGTACCGCCGCGAGCTGTGCGACGGCGGCGGCGCGGGGCGCTTTCGCGGCGGCGCTGCGGTCGAGTTCGGCAGCATCCCGCACAAGCTGCCGATCGACCCCGGGGTCTGCGTCACCTTCGCCGCGGGCGTCCGTGTGCCGGCCGGCCGGGGGCTCTCGGGAGGTCATCCCGGGGCCGCCACCTCGAACGTGATTCTCCGCGGCACCAACGTCGGCGAGCTGTTCGCAGCGGGCCGGATGCCGTCGTCGATCGAGGAGATCACGGCGGGCAGCGTGGAGGTTCAGCTGCCGAAGATGCTGACCGCGCTGGGTGAGGGCGACTTCCTGCTCGGCCTCCAGGCCAGCGGTGCGGGCTACGGCGACCCGCTGCGCCGCGACCCCGGGCTGGTGGCGAGGGACGTGCGCGACGGCCTGGTCTCCGAGCCGATGGCGCTGGCGCTCTACGGCGTCGTCCTGCGCGACGGCGAAGCGGACGACGAGGCGACCGCGCTCGAGCGCGAGCGGGCGCGCGGCGCGCGCCTGGCGGGGGCCCAGGTCCCGGCGGACGCGGCGAGCGCCGGACTGGTGGGCGGAGTCCCCGTGCACCCGGTCTGCGACACCGTCGAGGCGGTCGAGCTCGACGGGGACCGCCGGCTGCGCTGCAGCCTCTGCCGCCACGACCTCGGCGGCTACGCCGACAACCCCAAGCGGGCGGCGGCGATGCGCGAGCTCGCGCTCACCGCGATCAACCCGCACAACGACATGTGTCTGGAGGCCTACGTGCTGCGCGAGTACTACTGCCCGGGGTGCGCGACGTGTCTGGCCACCGACGTCGTGGCGCGCGACGAGCCGATCCTCGACGAGGTGTCGCTGCTCGCCCGGTCCGAGAGCGCCGGCGCGGTGGCGGCGGCGAACCACGGGATGCTTCGATGACCACCACGAGCGAGCAGTCCGGCCCGTTCACCGTGCCTGGGCTGGATCCGATCACCTTCGAGGTGATCCGCCACCGCTTGTGGGCGATCAACGACGACCAGGCCCGGATGGCGGCGCGCCTGTCGGGCTCGTTCATCGTCTACGAGGGCTATGACTTCAACGCGGCGCTGGTCACGGCCGACGGTCGCGGCCTGTACTGCGGCGTCTACATCCTCCAGCACGGCGCGACGATCGACGAGTTCGTGCGCAAGATCCTCGACGAGTGGCCGGCGGAGGAGATCCGCGAGGGCGACATGTTCTTCACCAACGATCCGTGGTGGGGGGCGCTGCACGCCAATGACGGGATCCTCGCGATGCCGATCTTCTGGGCGGGCGAGCTGGTCGCCTGGTCGGGGATCGTGATGCACGACTCCGACGTCGGCAGTCCCGTCCCGGGCAGCTTCGTGACCGGCGCCGCGGACCGTTTCGGCGAGGCGCCGCTGTTCCCGGCGATCAAGCTGGTCGAGCGATTCGAGCCGCGCCGCGACGTCGAGCGAGCGTACCTGCGCAACAGTCGCACGCCTGAGCAGAACGCGCTCAACATGCGCGCTCGCGTCGCCGCGCTGCGAACCACCCACGGCCGGATCTGCGAGCTGGTGGAGCGCTACGGGATCGCCACGTTCCACGCGGTCCAGGAGGGAATCATCGCCTACGTCGAGCGCGTCCTGCGCGGCCGTCTGCGGGAGATCCCCGACGGCAGCTGGCTCGCGTCGGGCTACCACGACCACGACGGCAACAGCGACGAGATCTACCGCATCTGCTGCCGGCTGACCAAGCGCGCGGACCGGCTGTGCTTCGACATGGCCGGCACCGCGCCGCAGGCCCCCGGACCGATCAACTGCGCGCGCCCCGCGCTCGAGGGCGTGATCATGGGCGTGATCCTGACCGTCCTGTGCTACGACCTGCCGTGGGCGATCGGCGGGCTGCGGGAGATCGCGCAGATCGAGGCCGCGGACGGCACGCTGGTCACCGCGCTCAGTCCCGCCGCGGTGAGCATGGCGTCGATCATGGCCGGGCTCTCGGTGCAGGACGTCGTCGCCGACACCGTGGCGCAGATGCTGCTGGGCTCCGAACGCCACCGCTCCGAGGCGCAGGCCAGCTGGAGCCCGGGGATCTGCGGCGGCACGTTCGCGGCCACGCTGCGCGACGGATCGACCGCGATCGCGCTGCTGTCGGAGAGCTTCGGCGGCGGCGGCGGCGCGCGTAGCTTCGCCGACGGGATCGACAGCGGCGGCGTGTTCCACTCGATGGCGTCGCGGATCGCCAACGTCGAGGCCCTCGAAAGCCGCGGGCGGCTGCTTGAGATCTACCGCCGCGAAGCGTGCGACGGCGGCGGTGCGGGCCGCTTCCGCGGCGGCGCCGGCCTGGAGTTCGCGGTCACCCCGCACAAGGTCGACGGCGCCGGGCGGCTGATCACGCGCTCGTCCGGGGTGAGCGTGCCGGCCGGGCACGGGCTCGCCGGAGGCCGACCCGGGTCGCCGGTCGGCGGCGTCGTGCTGCGCGGCTCGAACGTGCGCGAGCTGTTCGCCGGCGGAAGCCTGCCGACCTCCGAACAGCAGTTCACCGCGCGCGAGGTGCTCGTGCTGGAAGCGAAGGCCCTGACCGCGCTCTCGGAAGGCGACGTGGTGATCGCCGGATCCGCGGGTGGCGCCGGCTACGGCGATCCGCTGCGCCGCGATCCCGAGCTGGTGGCCCGCGACGTTCGCGGCGGTCTGGTCTCCGAGGCCGGTGCGCGCGACGCCTACGGGGTCATCGCCCCGGGCGGCGTGTGCGAGCCTGCGGCCACCGAGCGCGCGCGGCAGGCGATCCGCCGCGCCCGCCTGCGCGAAGGGCGGCTGCTTCACGACCTCCCGATGGCGGCCGAGCGCTCGGCGCCAGAGCGGGGCCGCTCGGTGTCCGACACGGTTGCGGCGGTCGGTGGCTGGCTGCGCTGCACCGTGTGCGGACACGCGCTCGGAGCGGACGACGTCGACCTGCTTGACGCGGGCATCGCGCGCGAGCTGCCGCTGGCGGCGCTCGGCGCGCGCTTCGCGCGGTGCCGAACGGACTACGTGCTGCGGGAGCACGCGTGTCCGGGCTGCGGGACGGCGTTCGCGGCCGCCCTCCGGGCGAGGACCGACGGAGCGTCTGCCGGCGCCCGCCCGCGCGGCGGCTCCGCGTGAGCCGCCGCGCCGATGCTGCCTCGCTCAGAGCGCCACGCAGACCGCCTTGGTCTCGAGGTAGTTCTCGAGCACCTGGTGGCCCATCTCGCGTCCCCAACCGGACTCCTTGTAGCCACCGAACGGCTGGGCGGCGTCGAACACGTGGTAGGTGTTGACCCACACCGTCCCGGCGCGCAGACGCGCCGCCGTGCGCAGCGCCTTGCTGATGTCGCGGGTGAACACGCCGGCCGCGAGGCCGTAGTTGGTGTCGTTGGCGACCGAGACGATCTCGTCGGGGTCGCTGAACGGGATCGCGCACACCACCGGGCCGAAGATCTCCTCGCGCACGACCTTCATGTCGCCGGTCGTGTTGGTCAGGACCGTCGGCTCGACGAAGTAGCCGCGGTCGCCGACGCGACCCCCGCCGACAACGGCCTCGGCGCCCGCATCGGCACCCGACTGCAGGTAGCCGAGCACCTTCTCGAACTGCTCGTCGGAGATCAGCGGACCCATCTGCGTGCCGGCGTCAAGACCCGAGCCGACGGTGATCTTCTTCGCCTGCTCGGCCACGCCGGCCACGACATCGTCGAACGCGGCCTCCTGGATGTACAGCCGCGACCCGGCGTTGCAGCACTGGCCATGGTTGAAGAAGATCCCGTTGGCGGCGCCGACCACCGCGGCGTCGAGATCGGCGTCGGCGAACACCACGTTCGGCGACTTGCCCCCCAGCTCCAGTGAGACCTTCTTGAGGTTGCCCCCCGCCGCGCCGACGATCAGCCTGCCGACCTCGGTCGAGCCGGTGAACGCCACCTTGTCGACGTCGTCGTGGCCCGACAGC
Source organism: Solirubrobacteraceae bacterium (assembly GCA_035535075.1). GTDB lineage: Bacteria > Actinomycetota > Thermoleophilia > Solirubrobacterales > Solirubrobacteraceae > Palsa-513. The sequence goes on along the minus strand of DATLQS010000080.1, from coordinate 11,925 downwards.
GCCGCGCCGGCGTCGCCGAAGCCCGTGACGATGTTGACGACGCCGCCCGGGAGGCCGGCCTCGAGCAGCAGCTCGCCGAGGTAGAGCGCCGACAGCGGCGTCTGCTCGGCGGGTTTCAAGACGACGGTACAACCGGTCGCCAGCGCCGGCCCGAGCTTCCACGCGGCCATCAGCAGCGGGAAGTTCCACGGGATGATCTGGCCGACGACACCGACCGGCTCGCGCAGCGTGTAGGAGAGATACTCACCCGGCGCCGAGATCGGCGTGGTGTCGCCGAGGATCTTCGTCGGCCAGCCCGCCATGTAATGGAACAGGTCGGCCGCGAGCGGCACGTCGGCCACGCGCGCGACGCCCAGCGGCTTGCCGTTGTCGAGCGATTCGAGCATCGCCAACTCTTCGACGTGCTGCTCGATCAGGTCGCCGATCCGCCAGATCAGCTTGCCGCGCGCCGAGGGCGACATCCGCCGCCAGGGTGAGTCGTAGGCGAACGCCTGCCGCGCGGCGCGCACGGCGCGATCGATGTCCTCCTTCTCGCCGTGAGCGACCTCGGCGAGCTTCTCCTCGGTGGCCGGATTGATCGTGTCGAAGGTGCGGCCCGACGCGGCCGCCACCCAATCGCCGTCGATCAGGAGCTTCCCGGGGTTCGCGATGAACGCGTGAACGCGCTCCTCCGTGGCTGTGTGATCTGTGACCGCCATCCGCTGTCCTTTCCTCGGTGTGCAGTTCCGCGACGACCCTGGACGGCGGAGCAAGAAGCGAGCAGGCGCTGGAGCGATTCAGCGACGACCCCGCGATTTCCGGGCCGAGCCGGAGCGCGGCATGTGATCCGCTCAAGGTAGTTCATGGCGTTGCCGAGGTCAACCGCCGCGACCGCCCGGCAGGGCGCCCGTCGCGCCGCACGCCCGGGTCGGGGAAGCTCTAGAGTGCCGTCGCGGCGCGGGGCCTCCGCGCCGCGACCAGCGGAGACTGAGACTGCGACGGAGGTGTGCGCTGTGGCCGATCCCCGCGCGCTCGTGATCGGTGGGACCGGCCCGACCGGCCCGTTTGTCGTCGAGGGCCTGCACCAGCGCGGCTTCGACGTGACGATCCTCCACGGAGGGCAGCACGAGGTGGAGTTCGCGGTCCCGAACGTCCGCCACATCCACGAGGACCCGCACTTTCAGGAGCCGCTCGAGCGCGGCATCGGCTCGCAGACCTTTGACCTCGTCGTCGCCCAGTACGGTCGGCTGCGAATCATCGCCGAGGTGTTCAAGGGCCGCACCGAGCGGCTCATCGCCGTCGGCGGTGCGACCGGGATCTACGCCCCCGACGGAGACCCGCGCTGGGGGGCCACCGGCAAGCCGGCGCTGTTTCCCGACACCTCGACCGTGTATGTCCGTGACCCCGGCGAGGCCGGCGCCAACAAGATCGGCTTTCGCATGGTCGAGGCGATGAACGCGCTGTTCGAGAACCACGCCGGCGGTGCGTACTCCGCGACCTACATCGGCTACCCGGTCAACTACGGTCCCCGCTCGCCCGGGCCCTACGACTGGTCGGTGATCCGCAGGGTGCTCGACGGGCGAAGGTCGATCGTGATCGCCGACGGCGGGATCAAGATCGACAGCCGCGTGTTCACGGCCAACGCCGCGGCCGCGGTGCTGCTCGCCGTCGACAAGTCCGAGGTCGCCGCCGGGAAGCGCTACTCGGTGGCTGACGAGGACGCCTTCACGATGCGGCAGCGGATCGAGTTCATCGCGAGCCACCTCGGTCACGAGTTCGACGTCGTCGACATGCCCTACGAGCTGGCCTGGCCGTGCTACCCGTTGTGGCGCCACGTCCGCGGCCATCGGCTGACGCTCAGCACGCTGATCCGCGACGAGCTCGGCTACCGCGACCCGGTGGCGCCCGACGCGGCGATGGCCACGACCGTGGATTGGCTGCTCGCCAACCGGCCGGCGCCGGACGGCGAGCTCGAGCGACAGATCGGCGATCCGTTCGACTACGAGCGCGAGGATCAACTGATCGCGCGCTGGCGCGACGCGCGCGACGCCCTGGGGACCGTGGAGTCGCCGCTGCCCGTCCAGGGGCATCAGTACCGCCACCCCAAGGCGCCCGGCGAAGCCTGGAAATCGGGGGCGAGTTAGTGGGCCGCCACGAAACGTTCCACCGCAAGCGTCGGCGTCTGGACGCCGCCTGGCGGCGTCCTCGCTCGCGGCAAGGCAACCAGCCTTGCCCGCTCGCTGCGTCCTGGCCAGACGACGCCAGCCACTCGCCGCTTCCAGCACAACGTCCCGAGGCGGCCCACTAGTGGGCCCGCTCGACGGCATCCGCGTACTCGACTTCACGACCGCGATGGCCGGGCCGGACGCGAGCATGTTGCTCGCCGATTTCGGTGCCGAGGTGATCAAGGTCGAGCCGCCCGAGGGCGAGAGCTCGCGCCGCTGGGGAATCGCGCGGTTCGGTGCCGCCGGCGATTCGAGCGGCCTGTTTGCCGCGCTCAACCGCAACAAGGCGAGCATCACCGTCGACCTGAAGTCCGGCGAGGGCGCGGCGGCGATCCGCCGGCTCGCGAGCGAGGCCGACGTCGTGATCGAGAGCTTCAAGCCGGGCGTCGCGGAGCGCCTCGGCGTCGGTTACGCGGAGCTTTCGGCGCTGCGCCCGGAGATCGTCTACTGCTCGGTGTCCGGGTTCGGGCAAACCGGCCCGCTGCGTGAGCAGCCGGGCTACGACCAGCTGCTTCAGGCCTACGCCGGCCACATGAGCGTGACCGGAGAGGCGGGGCGCCCGTCGGTGCGGATCGGCCCGTCGGCGATCGACCTGCTGACCGGGGCCCACGCCGCCTTCGGCATCATGCTCGCGCTGCGCGAACGTGATCGCTCGGGTGTCGGTCAGCGCGTGGAGACGTCGCTCTACGACTCGTCGCTGCATCTGATCAGCCACTACATCGCCGACTACACCGGCTCCGGGCAGCTGCATGGCAAGCTCGGCGGCAGCTTCGCCTTCCTCGCCCCGTACGGCATGTTCCAGGCGCGCGATCGCGAGATGTACATCGGCGTCGGGACCGATGTGATGTTCGCCAAGTTGTGCGAGGCACTCGGCGCTCCCGGACTCCCCGGGGATCCGCGCTTTGCCAGCAACGGCGCCCGCGTCGAGCATCGTGGTGAGCTCGACGCGGAGCTGGCGCCGCTGTTCGCCACGCGAGACGCCGCGCACTGGGTCGAGGTCTGCCTCGCGCTCGGCATCCCGTCGAGCCTGGTCAACGACCTCGCCGAGGTCGTCGCGCAGGAACAGGCGCTGGCGCGCGAGATGATCGTCGAGACCGGAATCGCCGGAGTCCGCAGCGCCGGCATCCCGATCAAGCTGGACCGCACGCCGGGCTCGATCCGGCGCGGACCGCCGTCGCTCGGAGCCGACAACGAGGCGCTGCTGCCCGGTCCGCGGGCTGCCGGCGACGCGCAGGCGGCGGGCGACTGATGGCGGCGCGCGTCGGCGCCGCCGTGGTCGGGATCGGGACGGTCGGCTTCGGCACGATGACGGACCACAGCGTGGCCTCGATGGCCGAGGGAGCGCTCAGCGCGGCGCTCGAGGACAGCGGGCTGGAGCGCTGTGAGATCGACGGCCTGCTCGTCCACATCGGGTCTCCCCGCGGACTCGACTACGACGAGATGGCGGCGCTGCTTGGCCTGGAGGTCACCTTTGCGACCCAGACCTGGAGCCATGGACGATTCGGGTCGACGGTGATCGCCACCGCGGCGATGGCCCTCGAGCTCGGCCTCGTCGACTGCGCGCTGTGCGTCGCGGCGTTCAAGAACAGCTCATTCACGCGCATCGGCACGACCGGACACGCCGCCTTCTTCGAGGGGATGCGAGAGGGGGGAGGCCCGCACGCCGAGACCCCCTACGTCGGGATGGCGGCCCCAATCGCCGGTGCCGCGATGTCCACCCGGCGCTACCTGCACCGCTACGGGATCGACCGCGAGGCGCTCGGGGCGGTCGCGCTCGCCCAGCGGCGGGCCGCTGCCCACAACCCGCTGGCGGCGATGCGCGAGCCGCTCTCGCGCGCGGACTACGAGAGCTCGCGCTTCATCGTCGAGCCGCTGCGCCTGTACGACTGCTCGGTTCCCGTCGACACCGCGGTCGCGCTGATCCTGGTTCGCGCCGATCGCGCGGCCCACCTGCGGGCGCCGGTCGTGCACATCCGCGGCTACCAGGGCCTGCACGCCTCGGCCAACGAGTTCATCTTCGGCCAGCCGGGACTCGGCGTCAACCAGGCCGAGGTCTTCGATTGGATGCCGCTCGGCGCCGCCGAGCCGGTCTACCGGCGCGCCGGTGTCACGCCGTCGGAGGTCCAGACGCTGCACTGCTACGACGGCTTCTCGCCGCAGATCCTCTGGACACTCGAGCGGTTCGGATTCTGCGCCCCCGGTACGGCCGCGGACTGGGTGGCGGGGGGACGCATCGAGCTGGACGGCGAGCTGCCGGTCAACACCAGCGGCGGCCATCTCTCGGAGGGCCATGCCAATGGCTGGGGCCACACGCTGGAGATCGTGCGCCAGCTCCGCGGACAGGCGGGCCCGCGGCAGATCCCGGACCTCAGGGTGGCCCAGTGGGCCACGACGCTCGGAGACTCGATCATCTATGGCAGCGAAGCGAACTGACGGTCGACTGGCGGTCCGCGCATTCGCGGGCGACGGGGATCCGGCCCACCTGCTGCCGCCCCGAACCGGTGACGTCGCGCCATTCTGGGACGCGCTGCGCGAAGGCCGGCTGGCGCTTCAGCGCTGCCGCGACTGCGGCCGCGCGCGCTTCCCCGTGGCGCCCGTGTGCCCGTATTGCGGCGGGCGCTCCTGCGATTGGCGGCGCTTGAGCGGGAAGGGCACGGTGCACAGCTGGATCCGCTACCACCGCGGCTACCTGCCCGAGTTCGCGCCGCTGATGCCCTACGCCGTGCTCTGCGTCGCGCTCGACGACGGCCCACGGATGTTCGGCCGGCTGGCCGGCGACGGGGCGGATCCGTGGATCGGCATGCCGGTGCAGGCGATCGTCGAGCGCTTCCCCGGCGGCGAGTGCGTGCCCGCGTTCGTCGCGGCGACGCCGCCGTGACGCATGCGGCGGTGGCGAGGCGGTGTGGAATACTCGCGGCCGTGAACTGCGCGTGAGCGAACTGCGCGGCCGGGTCGTGGCGATCACCGGCGCCTCCTCGGGGATCGGTGAGGCCACCGCGCTCGCCTGCGCGCAGGCCGGGGCCTCGGTGGCGCTCGCGGCCCGGCGCACGGAGCGCATCGAGGCGCTCGCCCGTCGCATCGAGGAGGCCGGCGGTCAGGCGCTCGCGGTCACCGCCGACGTCGGCGAGGAACAGCAGGCCGGCGCGTTCGTCGCGCGCACGCACGAGCGCTTCGGACGCCTGGACGTGCTCGTCAACAACGCCGGGGTGATGCTGCTCGGGCCGATCGAGGGTGCGCCCACCGAGGAATGGCGGCGGATGATCCACGTCAACATCATGGGCGTCCTGTACTGCACGCACAGCGCCCTGCCGTTGATGCGCGCCCAGGGCGGCGGGGACATCGTCAACGTCAGCTCCGTCGGAGGGCGCGTGCTCGGCCGCTACTCGGGGGTCTACAGCCTGACCAAGTTCGGCATCGGGGCGTTCTCGGAGGCCCTGCGCCAGGAGAACGTCGACACCGGCATCCGCGTCACGCTGATCGAGCCCGGGCGCGTCGACACGGAGCTGCGGACGCATGTGCGCGAAGCGGTTCTCAGCGAGCTCGGCGGCGGCTTCGCCGGGGTCGTGCCGCTGTCGGGCGATGACGTGGCGCACGCGATTCTCTACGCCGTCGGCCAGCCGGCGGGCGTCAGCGTCAACGAGATCCTGCTGCGCCCGTCGAATCAGCCGATGTAGCGGCGGGCCGGCGCGGTCCCTGCCGGCCCTCGCCTGCTGTCGCGCGGATCGCCCGCGATCTGCTACACATTGCCGAGATGCGCGACGCAGCCGACCGATCGATCGCCTCCGCGAGCGCCCCGTGCGCCACGTCGGTCGCTGCCTACGCCTACTACGCCTCCGCCTGGCGATTTAGCTAGGCGCCCGGACCTGCGCCCGCAGCGAGCGGGTGCTCCGGCAAGACAGGCCGAAGGGCCCGGGCGCCGCCTCCACCGCCGCGAAACGTGCCGTTCATGCGCTTCGCCGGCTCCCGTTTAAGCTTCCAGGCGAACTTGCTGAAAGGAACCCCCCGATGATGATCGTCATGAAACCCAACGCGACGCAGGAGGAGATCGAGCACGTTCTCGCGCGCGTTCGCAGCGTCGGCGCGCGCGCCCACGTCTCCAAGGGCGAGGAGGTCACCGTGATCGGCGCGATCGGTGACCGCGAGCACGTCGCGCGGCTCGAGCTGGAGGGCGCTCCCGGCGTCTCCCAGGTGGTGCCGATCCTCAAGCCCTACAAGCTGTCCTCGTCCCAGCTGCGCGCCGGCGAGCGCTCGGTGTTCGAGATCGGCGGGCGCCGCATCGGCGGCGAGCACTTCGCGCTGATCGCCGGGCCGTGCACCGTCGAGTCACGCGAGCAGGTGCTCGAGACCGCGCGGGTCGTCAAGGACGCCGGCGCGGCGATGTTCCGCGGCGGCGCCTACAAGCCGCGAACCTCGCCATACGCGTTCCAGGGGCTCGGACAGGAGGGGCTGCGCCTGCTCGCCGAGGCCAAGGAGCTCTACGGCATGCCGATCGTCACCGAGCTGATGGACGTCCGCGACCTCGAGCCGGTCCTCGAGGTCGCCGACGTGCTGCAGATCGGCGCGCGCAACATGCAGAACTACACGCTGCTCGCCGAGGTCGGACGCAGCGGCTGCCCGGTCCTGCTCAAGCGCGGCTTCTCGGCGACGCTCGAGGAGCTGCTGATGGCGGCGGAGTACATCCTCAAGGAGGGCAACGAGAAGGTGATCCTCTGCGAGCGCGGGATTCGCACGTTCGAGACCGCCTATCGCTTCACCCTCGACCTGATGGCGGTGCCGGTCCTCAAGCAGCTCTCCCACCTCCCCGTGGTCGTCGATCCGAGCCACGCGGCGGGGCGCCGCGACCTGATCGAGCCGCTGTCGCTCGCCGCGGCGGCCGCCGGAGCCGACGGGATCATCGTCGAGGTGCACCCGAATCCGGAGGAGGCGATCTGCGACGGACCGCAGGCGCTCCGCGCCGACGAGTTCGCCGAGTACGCGAGCCTCGTCGAGCGCGCAGCGGCCGTCGCCGGCAAAGCGTTCAGCAACGCGTGAACGTCGCGGTCATCGGGGTCGGGCTGATCGGCGGCTCGATCGGGCTGGCGGCGCGCGCGCGCCTGGGCGCGAGCGTCGTCGGCTTCGACCCTGACGGCGACGTCGGTGCCCTGGCCCTCGAGCGCGGGGCGGTCGAGACGGTCGCCGCGAGCGTCGCCGGCGCGGTCGCCGACGCCGAGCTGGTGTTCGTCGCCGCCCCGGTGAGCGCGCTCGCCGGGGCGCTGGACGCCGTGCTCGCCGCGGCGCCGAGCGACTGCGCGGTCAGTGACGTCGGCTCGACCAAGCGGGCGATCGTCGGCGACCGTGATGATCCGCGGTTCATCGGTGGGCATCCACTCGCGGGCGCCGAGACCTCCGGCGTCGAGCACGCACGGGCCGACCTGTTCGACGGCGCGACGTGGTACCTCACGCCGGGTCCGGCGACCTCGGGCGTGCTCTACGAGCGGCTGCACAAGGCGCTCGTCGGAATCGGCGCGCAACCCGCGGCGATCGACGCCGCGGTCCACGACCGCGTGATGGCCAGCGTGTCGCACCTGCCGCACGTCTTCGCCAACGTGCTGGTCGGCCAGGCCGCGCGCCTGCTCGCCGACGGCGAGGAGGTGCCGGCGACCGGCCCGAGCTTTCGCGACGCGACGCGGGTCGCCGGGGCCAGCGCCACGATCTGGCCGGACATCTACCTTTCCAACCGCGACGCGCTGGTCGCGCTGATCGACGAGACGCAGGCGCGGCTGCACGACGTCCGCGACGCGCTGGCGCGCGCCGACCGTCCGGCGATCGAGCGCTGGAACGACGCGGCGCGTGTCGACCGCGACGCGCTGCTCGGCGCGGGGCTCGCGGGCGGCGCCGTCCACGAGCTGCGCGCCGCGGTCGCCGACCGCCCCGGGGTCGTCGCCGAGATCGCGCTGGCGCTCGGACGCGCCGGCATCAACATCGTCGACATGGCGCTGTCGCCGTCGCGCGACGGCAATCAGGGCGTCGTGGCGCTGTGGATCCGCGGCGAGGAGCAGGCACAGCGGGCGGCCGAACTGATCACCGCGCTGCGGATCCCGGTGGCGCGGCCGTGACGGTGCTCGCCGGGCGCTTCGCGCCGGCCCCGCGGCCGCCGGGGGGCCGATGACCACGGTCGCCGAGCGCTTCGCGCCGGCGTCCCGCGCGCTGCGCGGCTCGGTGGTCGCTCCGGCCGACAAGTCGATCTCGCATCGGGCGGCGCTGTTTGCGGCGATGGGGACGGAGCCGGTGCGGATCGAGGGGTACCTGCGGGCGGCGGACACGCTGGCGACGCTCGAGGCGTTGCGGCTGCTGGGGGCGGAGGTGACACTCGAGACCGATGCCGTGGTCGTGAGGGGGGTTGGGCTCCGCGGGACCCGCGAACCCGGCCGCGTGATCGACGTGCAGAACTCGGGCACGCTGCTGCGGCTGCTCCCCGGGTGGCTGGCGGGTCAGGAGGGGCGGTCGTTCTCACTCGACGGCGACGAGTCGATTCGCCGCCGGCCGGTCGACCGGATCGCGATTCCGCTGACTCGGATGGGGGCACGGATCGACGCCACCGACGGGCACACGGCACCGCTGACGGTCCACGGCGGGCGGCTGACCGGGATCGAGTACGCCACCGGGGTGGCCAGCGCGCAGGTCAAGTCGGCGGTGCTCCTCGCCGGCCTGCTCGCCGAGGGCTCGACGAGCGTCACCGAGCCCGCGGCGAGCCGCGATCACACCGAGCGGATGATGCTGGCGATCGGCGTCGACCTGCGCCGCGACGGTACGACGACCACCGTGCGGGCAGCCGACGCGCTGGAGCCGCCCGGCCTGCGCGTGCCCGGCGACCCGAGCTCGGCGGCCTTCCTGATCGCGGCCGCGACGTTGCTCGGCGGCTCCGCGGTCAGCATCCTCAACGTGGCCGCCAACTGGACCCGCACCGGCTTCATCGAGATCGCCCGGCGCATGGGCGCGCCGATCGAGGGCGCGATCGAGCCACCGGAATCGCCGCTGAGCGCCGAGGAGCCGACGACGACGCTCGAGATCGCCCATGGCGCGCTGCGCGGTGTCGTGGTCGAGCCGGCCGAGATCGCGCAGGCCATCGACGAGCTCCCGCTCGTCGCGCTGCTCGGATGCTTCGCCGAGGGTGACACCATGGTTCGCGGTGCCCAGGAGCTGCGCGTCAAGGAGACCGACCGGATTGCCACCGTCGTCGAGGGGCTCGGGGCGCTCGGCGCCGCGATCGAGGCGACCGACGACGGGTTCGTCGTGCACGGCGGCGGTGGCCTGCGCGGCGGCGTGCTGCGCTCCCACGGGGATCATCGGCTGGCGATGCTCGGCGCGGTCGCCGGGCTGTGCTCACGCGAGGGGGTCGACGTCGTCGGGTTCGAGGCCGCAGCGGTGTCCTACCCCGGATTCGCTGGCGACCTGGCGCGGCTGAGCGGATGATCGTGGCGATCGACGGGCCCGCGGGGGCCGGCAAGTCGACCGTCGCCCGCGGCGTCGCCGGCGCCCTCGGGTTCGGATACCTCGACAGCGGTGCGATGTATCGCTGCGTGGCCCTCGCCAGCCTCGAGGATCCGGCTCGCAGCGCGGCCGAACATGCCGGCCGGCTCGAGATCTCGCTCGGGGAGCGGGTACTGCTCGACGGTCGCGATGTGACGCACGCGATCCGCAGCCCGACGGTCTCGGCGCAGGCCTCGCTGGTCGCCGCCGATCCGGCCGTGCGCTCCGCGCTCGTGGCGCGCCAACGAGCGCTCCTCGCGGGTGGCGACTGGGTCGCCGAGGGGCGCGATATCGGCACCGTGGTGGCGCCGCAGGCGGCCGTGAAGGTGTTCCTGGAGGCCAGCGACGCGGATCGCGCGGCGCGCCGCGCACACGAGCTCGGAGCCGATCCCGCCGAGGTGCTGCCCGAGCTGCGGGCGCGCGACACACGCGATCGCGGGCGTGAGCATTCGCCGCTCGCGGCAGCGCCCGACGCGGTGGTCATCGACACCAGCGATCTCGACGCCGGCGAGGTCGTGGAGCGGATCGTGGCACTCGTGCGGGCTGCGGACAGCGCGCGCGGGCGCTGAGTTTGCCAGCCGGGGCACCGGGCGCCAGCCGCCTGGCGGGCGCTGGCTATGCTGGTGGGGATGACCAACCGGCCGATGAGCCATCGTGCGGACCGCGCGGCGATCCGCACGGCGGGCCGCTGGGCGTCGCCGTCGCGCTCGGCCGGAGGCTGATGGCGCTCAGCGAGGGCGCCGCGAAGGTTGCGGTCGTCGGCTACCCCAACGTCGGCAAGTCGTCGCTGGTCAACCGCCTGACCGGCTCGCGGGAGGCGATCGTGCACGCGCGTCCGGGGATCACACGGGACCGCAAGGAGCTCGACTGCGAGTGGAACGGGCGGACCTTCACGCTGATCGACACCGGGGGCGTGGACTTCGCCGACCCCGATCCGCTGGCGGGCTCGATTCGCGAGCAGGCGCGCGCCGGTCTGGCGGATGCGGATGTGGCGATGCTCGTCGTCGACGCGCGCGCCGGCGCCCGGCCGGGCGAGCACGAGATCGCGGACCTGCTGCGGCGCGGCGACACCCCCGTGCTTGTCGTGGCCAACAAGTGCGACACCGTTGCCGACATCCCGCTCGCGGCCGAGTTCCATTCGCTGGGCCTCGGTGAGCCGGTCGCCGTGTCGGCCACGGCGGGGCTCGGGACCGGGGATCTGCTCGACCGCCTGGTCGCCCTGCTCCCGGCCCCCGAGCAGGGCCCCGCGCTCGAGGACGACACGATCCGCCTGGCGGTGATCGGACGCCCGAACGTCGGCAAGTCCTCGCTTGTGAATCGCTTCGCCGGCGAGCAGCGCGTGATCGTGGCCGATGAGGCCGGGACGACGCGCGATGCCATCGACCTGCCGCTGCTCGTCGACGGCCGTCGCCTGGTGATCGTCGACACCGCCGGAATGCGCCGGCAGTCCAAGGTCAGCGAGTCGGTTGAGTACTACACGACGCTGCGCTCCCAGCGCGCCGCGGAGCGGGCCGACGTGGCCTTGGTCGTCTGCGACGCACGCGACGGCGTGACCTCCCAGGATCTGCGCGTCGCGGATCTGGCGATGCGCAGCGACTGTGCGACGCTGGTCGTCCTGAACAAGTGGGACGTGGCGGGGGAGATGCTCGATCTCGACCACGAGCGGGGGCGGGTCGCCGAGAAGCTGCGCCAGCGCCCGCGGGTGCTGACGGTGTCGGCGACGACAGGGCGCAACGTGGCGCGGCTGCTCACGGAATCGATCACCCTCGGCGACCGGCGCGCGGCGCGGATCCCCACGCCCGAGCTGAACCGCTTCCTCGGCGAGACGGTACAGGCCCGCCAGCCGCCCGCCAAGCAGGGGCATCGCCTGAAGCTGATCTACATGGCGCAGATCGGGACGCGCCCGCCGCGCTTCGCGATTCAGGTGAATTCGCGCACGCGGGTAACACGTGACTACGCTTATTACGTAGAGAACCGGATGCGGGAGCGCTACGCCCTCGACGGCGTGCCACTGGTCATCGATTTCGTCGAGCGCGGCTCGCGCACCGCTGGTGTTGTGTGACGGTTGGTGTGTGTTGGTGTCGAGGTTGGGAGTGTGTTTATGGGTGTTGGTGGGTTTTTGTTTACGTCGGAGTCGGTGACGGAGGGGCATCCGGATAAGATTGCGGATCAGGTGTCGGATGGGGTGTTGGATGCGGTGTTGGTTGATGAT